>CAZOQK010000189.1:1457-5006 GCA_964581735.1 uncultured Halobacteriales archaeon
GCTCGACACGGGACGTGAGAGCCGGTGAATCGGAACGACCGCGCCATCGTCGGCGTGTTGCTGCCCGCACACGGACTGATTCACACGTACGAACTCTCGATACCGTTGTTCGTCGCGGTCTGGCTCGACCAGTTCGCGGTCACGGAAGCCAGCATCGGCCTGATCGTCGCGACCGGATACGTCCTGTTCGGCGTCGGTGCGCTTCCGGGCGGAATCCTCTCTGACACGTACGAATCACGCCCGCTCGTCATCGCGTCGATGGGCGGTATGGCCGGTTCCTTTCTGATGCTCTCGCTCTCGCCGTCGGCCGTGGGGGTGGCGGTCGCGCTCGTCGTCTGGGGACTGGCCGCGAGCGTCTACCATCCCGCCGCACTGTCGCTCATCAGCCGTGGCGTCAAGCAGCGCGGGAGCGCCTTCGCCTATCACGGGATGGCAGGGAACGTCGGCACCGCTCTCGGTCCGTTCGTGACTGCCGTGTTGTTGCTCTTCGTCGACTGGCGACTCGCAGTCGCTGTGCTCGGAGCGGTGGGCGTCGTCGCCACGGTGGCCGCCACGCGGGCGACGTTCGACGAACGGGCCGCAACTGAGGAGGGCCTCTCCCGGGGAGACCAGTCGGAGACGGGAACCACCGCGACGGGCCCCGAGGAGCGGGGCCCACCGGAGACAATCGGTGAATTCGTCTCCGCCTCTCGGACACTGTTCGCCAGTTCCTTCCTCCTGGTCTTCCTCGCGGTGTTGCTCTCGGGGCTGTACTACCGTGGCATCTTCACGTTCCTCCCGGACCTCCTCACCGTCCCCGGACCCGCCGCGTTCGGCGTCACCGGCGTCGAACTCGACTCCTCGCGGTACCTCTACACTGGCCTCCTGATGGTCGGGGTTCTCGGTCAGTACGCGGGCGGGAAACTGACCGACCGACTGCCCCCCCGAGTACGGCCTTATCGGTGGCTACGGCGTGTTGACGGTGCTCGCGCTCGCGTTCGTGCCCGCGACAGGGTCAGCAGTCCTGTTAGTCGTGGTCAGTGCGGCGCTCGGATTCACCCTGTTCGGTGTCCAACCGCTTCACCAGTCACTGGTCGCCAAGCACAGCGCCGCCGACGTGCGTGGCTTGTCGTACGGCTACACCTACCTGGGAATCTTCGGTATCGGCCGACTCGGCGCCGCCATCGCCGGTGTCGCGCTGACCTATCTCTCGGAGAGCGGACTGTTCTTCCTCCTTGCGGGACTCTCCGTGGCGTCCATCGCCGCCATCGCGGTGTTGGTTCGACGCCACCTCACCCGCGTTGAGGAGAGAGATGGCGCGAACAGACAGTCCTAGCCGTACTCAGAGGGAGAGGCCACCCTCGCTCATGTCAATCTCGATGCTCTTTGCCTGGACGAACTCGTGCATGGCCTCGTCGAAGTCGTTCTTCCGTCCGACCCCGCTTCGCTTGTACCCGCCGAACGGGAGCCCCTGCCAGGTGAGGCTCGGGTGGTTGACACCCACGATACCGGCCTCGATCTTACTGGCGACGCGGTGGGCACGCTCCAGGTTCTGTGTGTAGACCGCAGCACTCAGGCCGTACTGGACGCCGTTTGCCACCTCGATGGCCTCCTCCTCGTCGGCGAAGGACTGGACGCCGACGAGCGGGCCGAACACCTCCTCCTGCGCGATTCGCATGTCGGGTTCGACGTCGGTGAGTACAGTCGGTGCCACGAAATTGCCGTCGGCGAGTTCCGAGTCCTCAGGGAGCGACGCCTGGGTGTGGATGGTCGCTCCCTCTTCCACGGCGATGTCGAGATACCGCTCGAACTTCTCGACCTGTTCGGGGGTGGCCTGGGGGCCGATTTCGGTGGCTTCGTCCCGCCCATCGCCGACGACGAACTCGCTGACCTGGGTGGTAACCAGGTCGAGGAACTCGTCGTAGATGTCCTCGTGGAGCAAGAGTCGCTCCGGGTTCGTGCAAGCCTGTCCGCTGTTGAAAAACGAATTGGCGACGGCCGTCTGGGCGGACTGTTCCAGGTCGGCGTCGGGGAAGACGATAGCGGGGTTCTTGCCGCCGAGTTCGGCCATCACCGGAGTGATGTTCTTCGCGGCGCTCTCCATCACCTTCGCACCGTTGGCGTCGCTCCCAGTGAAGGCAATCAGGTCGACGTCGCTGTGACTGCTGAGGGCAGCACCGGGTTCGACACCGCCGGGAACGACGTTGACGAGGCCGTCCGGCAGTATCTCCCCGGCAAGTTCGGCGATACGGAGGGACGTGGTCGGCGTGTTCGGTGCCGGTTTCAAAACCGTCGCGTTTCCCGTCGCGAGCGAGACAGAGAGGAAGTCACCCGTGTGCATCGCCGGCCAGTTCCACGGGATAATGATGCCCACGACACCGTACGGTTCATACACCTTCATCCGGACTTGGTCGGGCGTGTGCGAGACGGTCTCCCCGTAGAACTTGTCTGCCCCGCCGGCGAAGAACCGGAACCGACGGGCGGCCACCTGAACGTCGTTTCTGGCCTGCCACATCGGCTTCCCGTTCTCCAGACACTCGAGGGTCGTCAGTTCGTCCTCGTGGTCCTCGATGGCATCGGCGACACGATACAGCAGCGTCGCTCGCTGCGCGGGGTCCGTCCAGCGCCAGTCGGCGACGGCGCTGCGAGCGGCCGCGATGGCGTCGTCGATGTCCGCTGCAGTCCCCGCCGCGACGTCGGTGAGACGCTCTCCCGTCGCCGGATTGGTTACCTCGATTCGCTCACCGCCGGTCGGTCGGCGGTACTCGCCGTCGACGAACACGCCCCACTCTATGTCGATGGTCGTGGTGCTACCCAGACTGTGCTCTGATGCCATAGCACACAATTGGTCGGTGGGTTATAAATCGGTAATGCCATCTCCGTGCGGCGGGCGGAAAACGACAGTCGACCGGAGCCGTGAACGCTACAGCAGGGTGTCGAGTTCGGCGTCCTGCCGGTACTCGTACGCCCGACGCTCCAGCGGTCGGAGGATGAAGTACTCGATGGCGAGGACGACGACCATGAACACGACGGCCCAGGCCCAGGCACGTTCGAACTGGTAGCGCTCGTAGGCCTGGACGAGTTTGTAGCCGACACCGCTGGAGGCAGCGAACAGCTCCGCGATGGTGACGATTTTCCACGAGATGGCCATCCCGAACCGCACGCCGGAGAACAGTTCCGGCGCGGCGTTCGGGAGGATGAGCCGCTTGAGCAGACGGAGGTTCGACACCCCGAAGGACTGGCTCATCTTGACAAGGTCGGCGTCGATGTTCTCGACGCCCTTCCAGACGTTGATGGCAACGAACGGGAAGGTGACGGCGATGGTGGCCACCACGGGCGACAGAATCGAGAATCCGAAGACGATGGTCCCGATGGCGGCCCAGGCGATGGCGGGGATGGAGAGTCCGACGATGAGGTACGGGCTGAAGAACTTCAGGCCGAACTGATTGGTCCCCATCACGACGCCGACGAAGATACCGACAATCATCGCCCCGGCGAAGCCGAGGAGCGTCCGGTACAGCGTGTCGACCAGGTGGGTAATGATGATGCCCGATTCGGTCAGCTCCCACG
>CAZOQK010000190.1:0-4969 GCA_964581735.1 uncultured Halobacteriales archaeon
GTCCTACACCGTCGAGTGGTGGGAACAGGAGTTCGAGCGCGCGGGCGGACCCGTCCAGGCGATGTGCGACTCCGTCGAGGTCGACCTCGCCGACCCCACGCCCGAGGAAGCCATCGAGTGGGCCACCGGGTACGACGCGCCACTGCACCCGAAATACACCGGCCTCTGGCACGACGTGACCGTCGACGGTCTGTGTGCGCTCGCCGACGCCATCGACGGCGCCGAAATCGCCGCCGGCGACGGTGCGCTTGCCGGTCGGGCGAGCGATGCCAACGGCGACCTCGTCCTCGAACGGAGCGAGGCGGTCACGGAGGCGCTGGAACGACTGCTCATCACCCACACCCAAAACGAGGGGACGCTCATCGTGCCCGACTGGCGCCCGCTCGTCCGCACGCTCGGGTTCGATGACGACCTCGACCGTGACTGGACGGCAGCGGACCTCTCCGAGCACGCCCGAACCTACGACGGGGGCAACAACGCCATCGAGGCTGTCAACGAAATCGCCCCCTTCACCGTCCGCGAGCGCGCCCCGACCCGCATCGGCAACCGGATGGGTCGCCCCGAGAAGTCCGAGGAACGGGAACTCTCACCCGCCGTCCACACGCTCTCTCCCATCGGCGAGGCCGGCGGGAGCCAGCGCTCGGTCGGTGACGCCGCACAACACGGCGATGCCGTCGAAGGCACGAAAGGTGATGTGGAGGTGGAAGTGAGTCGGCGCGATTGCACCGACTGTGACACTCGGACCTTTCGCGCCCGCTGTCCCGACTGTGGCGGGACGACCGAGGCAGTCTACGTCTGTCCGGACTGTGACCGCGAGGTCGACCCCGACGAGTCGGGCCGGGCGGAGTGTCCCAACTGCGAGACGCTCGCATATCCGACCCAGTACGAGACTATCGACATCAACACGGAATTCCGTGAGGCCCTCGCGAGCGTCGGCGAACGCCCCGCAGCCTTCGACAAGCTGAAAGCAGTCAAGGGGCTCACCTCCGAGGAGAAACTCCCCGAACCGATGGAGAAGGGGATTCTCCGCGCGAAACACGACGTGTCGGCGTTCAAAGACGGTACCGTCCGCTACGATATGACCGACCTCCCCGTAACAGCGGTGCGCCCGGCGGAACTGGATGTCACGGTTGAGTACTTCCGCGAACTGGGGTATGAGACGGACATCGAGGGTGACCCGCTCCGGTTTGACGACCAACTGGTCGAACTCAAAGTCCAGGACATCGTCCTCTCGGACGGCGCGGCAAAACACATGCTCCAGACGGCGGATTTCGTCGACGACCTGCTGACCCAGTACTACGGCGTAGAGCCCTACTACGACCTGGAGGAACGCGACGACCTGGTCGGCGAACTCGTCTTTGGGATGGCTCCCCACACGAGCGCCGCCGTTGTCGGAAGGGTGATAGGATTTACGAGCGCCGCGGTGGGTTATGCTCACCCGTATTTCCACGCCTCGAAACGGCGGAACTGCTTCCATCCGGAGACAGAAATCTGGTACGAGGACGAAACAGGCGATTGGCACCACGAACCCATCGAGAGTGTCGTCGAAGAGTACGTGACTGACCCTGATGAAGACGATTTCGGTGGTGTCGTTCAGGAATTGGACGGTGAAATACAGGTTCCGTCCGTGACTGGCGAGGGCGAACAGACCATCCAGCCGGTCGAAGCGGTGTCGAAGCATCCCGCTCCTGACCATCTCGTTCGCATCGAGACTCGCGGGGGACGCACCCTCGAAGTTACACCCGAACACGAACTGGTCCGTTCGGCTGACGGTATCGAACAAGTGACCGCAGATGAGATTACCGAGGGTGACTCGATCCCATCGCCGAAGGAACTCACGTACTCGGGAAGCGAGTGTAGTCTCGACCTACTCGACTCATTCACTGCGACTGATGCGATTCCGAATGAGGACCTGATGGTCCGTGGAATTGGCTCAGAGAGTATCAAAGACCTGTTCAGGGAGTACACACCCGGTGACGAATACACTGGTCCGGCAGCCGAGGCGTTTGGCGTGAGTACGTCGACCGTCTATAACTGGGTCAGCCGAGACAGCGTTCCAGTGGAGAGACTGCTCACGCTGATTGGTGCGGACAGACTCACGGAAGTCGTTCCGGACGACGTGACACTTGCTGTGCGGCGAGACACAGCGGAGGTCGACCGTCATTTCGACCTAAACGAGTCATTCGCATCGCTTCTGGGGTACTACGCGGCGGAGGGGTTCACCCGTCGCGAATCAGGGTCGCTCTACCAGACGACCATCTGTATCCCCGACGATTCGGCCCGTGCGGACATCATCGAGACGTTCGCAGCGACGCTCGGTGTCGACGCCTACGAGGAAAACGAGTGGAAAATCACTGTTTCCAGTCGACTCGTCGCGACGCTCTTTAGGGATGTCTTTGAGGCTGGGTGTAAAGTAGAGGACAAGCGAATTCCGGACTGCATGTTCGGCGCACCGAAGGGGATACTTCGGGCATTTCTCGCAGCGTACTTTGCTGGCGATGGGAGTGCATCCGCCGACCGCGTCGAAATTCGCGCCCATACGGTCAGCGACGAATTGAAAACTGACCTCCAGAGCGCCCTCAAACGCTTCGGTATCTCGGTCAAATGCTACGAAGAGACGCGTGTTCCGTCAACGGGTGCGGTCGCGGAATTCTATGACGACCACACGCTGACGTTCACCTCATGGGTGCTGAAAATCACGTCCGAACACGCTGTCACATTCGCCGAACAGGTCGGGTTCGATTTGCCGAGAAAGCAGACCCAACTCGAAAATTCAATTTCGTCCGTCGAAACGCGCTCACAGCGACTTCTCGGCGACGGCGGTGACGTGTGGCTGGACGAAGTGGTCTCGGTTGAGTACGTGGAGACGACAGTCGACCACACGTACTGCCTCACCGTTGAGGACACGCACACGCTCGTTGCAAACGACCTCTTTAGCGCACAGTGCGACGGCGACGAGGACTGTGTGATGCTTCTGCTGGACGGCCTGCTCAACTTCAGCAAGAAGTTCCTCCCCAACCAGCGGGGCGGCCAGATGGACGCGCCCTTGGTTATGTCCTCACGCATCGACCCATCCGAAATCGACGACGAGGCCCACAACATGGACATCATGCGCCAGTATCCAGTGGAGTTCTACGAGGCGACCCGGGAGATGGCAGACCCCGGCGCGGTCAAGGACATCATGACCATCGCAGAGGAGAACCTGGGGACCGACCGGGAGTATACAGAGTTCTACCACTCTCACGACACCACGGACATCGCGGCGGGGCCGGCGCTGTCGGCGTACAAGACGCTGGGGTCGATGCAGGAGAAGATGGACGCACAGCTTTCGATTTCGCGGAAACTCCGGGCGGTCAATGAGACGGACGTGGCCGAGCGAATCATCGAGTATCACTTTCTGCCGGACCTGCTGGGGAACCTGAAGGCCTTCTCCAGCCAGGAGGTGCGGTGTCTGGGCTGTGGCGAGAAGTTCCGGCGGGCGCCGCTGACCGGCGACTGTCCGGAGTGCGGTGGCGACATCACCCTCACGGTCCACGAGGGGTCTGTCAACAAGTACATGGACACCGCTATCCGCGTCGCCGAGGAGTTTGGCACCCGGACCTACACGAAACAGCGGCTGAAGATTCTGGAGAAACGCATCGAGCGCATCTTCGAGAACGACACGAACAAACAGAGCGGGATTGCGGACTTCATGTAGGTTGTCCGCAGAACCCGAGTTCGACGAGGGTCCGGTCTTGACACAGGGGTTTCAAGAAGCGGTCGTGAGCGACCTGAGAAACCGTGGACGACGGGAACAAACAGAACAGGAGTGGGGATTTCGTGTCGGCCGTGGCTCCCCAAGCGGGACGGTGAGCCCCGGCCCCTACTCCAGTCGGAACCGTGTCGTCCGCTGGCCCTCGAAGCGGGGGCCGCTCCCGGCGCCGTCGAACCCGGCGTCGCGAGCGGCGTCGTGGACGGCGCGTTCGTCTTCGGGGGCGAGCAGTTCGACGGCCATCCCTTCGGCCTCGGCGAACCCGACCGGTTCCTCGAGCAGTCGCTGGTAGGTGTCGGCGTCTCCCTCCAGTTGTGTGACGTGGACGGTCTGTTCGCGGGCGTCGTAGCTGACGAAGCCGACGATTTTCCCGTCGCGTTCGACGACACGGACAGTCCGGTCGTGGACGAGATTCCGCATCACGTCCCGTGGAGCGTCTGTCAGCGCCGCGAGTCGCTCGGCGTCGGCCTCGACGGCGTCCCGTACTTCCATACCACGCCGTTGGGGCCGAGCGTCAATTAAACCACAGGCCCGCTACGGTGCAGATGAACACAGTTATCCACAGCGACGACGAACCCGGGATTAATGAGCCACGTCCACACGCGACGGGTGAGCAGATGCGTATCGTAGCGAAGTTCGGCGGAACGAGCGTCGCCAACGGCGACCGCGTCAACAGGGCTGCCGACTCCATCGCGGCGGCCGTCGAGGCGGGGCATGAAGTTGCCGTCGTCGTCTCCGCGATGGGTGGCACGACGGACCTCCTCCTGGATTATATGGACTACGACGCCAGCGAGGAGGACCGCGCTGAAATCGTCAGCATGGGCGAACGCACCTCCGTTCGAATGTTGAAAGGCGCACTCTCGGCGCGTGGCATCGACGCGGAGTTTCTCGAACCCGGCCGTCCCGACTGGCCCATCATCACCGACGAGTACGGCGAGGTCGATGTCAACGAGACCACCCGTCGCGCACAGGAGTGTGCCGGGCAGATGGCCGAGAGGACGGTTCCGGTCATCACCGGCTTCCTCGCACAGGACCACAACGGCACTATCACGACGCTGGGCCGCGGTGGCAGCGACACGACGGCGGTCATGCTGGGCAACTACATGGACGCCGATGAAGTCGTTATTATCACCGATGTCGAAGGTGTCATGACCGGCGACCCCAACGTCGTCGAGGGCGCACGCAACGTCGGCAAGATTACCGTCGACGAACTCCGGA
>CAZOQK010000191.1:0-4958 GCA_964581735.1 uncultured Halobacteriales archaeon
GGGCATATCCCCGCCGCGATTCGGCTCGACTGGCGCGAACTCGTCGACGACGAGACCCGAGGACTGCAGGACGAGGCGACGGTTCGGGAGACGCTGACCGACCGCGCCATCGTCCCCGAGAAGCGAATCCTGCTGTACTGCAACACCGCCCGCCGAATCAGCCACACGTACGTCGTCCTGCGCTGGCTGGGCTACGACGACCTCGCCTTTTATGAGGGGAGTCTGACCGAGTGGGAGGCGGCCGGGCGCCCCGTCGAGTCGGCCTAATCGAGTCGCTGCTGGACCGTCGCCGTCTCCGCCGTGAGCAGCGAGACCGATTCCGCGAGCAACGCGACGACGACTGGGCCGGCGACGAGACCCACGAGTCCGACCGACAGCACCCCGCCGGTAAAGCCGACGAAGTAGAGGCTGCCGGGCATGCCGGTGGTCAGACGGGCCAGGCGCGGACGGATGAGTGCGTCCGGGAGGAAGCCAATGACGACGAAGCCGATGACGAGAATCGTAATCGCGCCCGCCGTATCGCCGGCGAGGATTTCGACGCTCGCCAGGCCAGCCACGAGCACGCTCGGGCCGAGAATCGGAATGAACTGGAGGACGCCGCCGATGACCGCAAGGGTAAACGCCGAGGGGTAGCCAAGCGCCAGGAAGACGACGTAGCCAATGACGAAGGTGCCAAAGGCGACCGCTGCCTGCAGGACGTAGATGGCGTACAGAATCGACCGGGTGCGCTCGTGTAGCGAGATGACGATGTCGTGGTAGGATGGCGGCACCGGCCGGAGCAGCGAGCGTTCGACACGCTGTGGGTGTCGGAGCAGGGCGTAGACAACCAGCGCAAACAGGAAGAGTTTGAGCCCGAGCGCCGGGGCAGCCTGTGCAATCGCGACGGCAACGTCGCCGGAGAGGTCCTGTGCGGTCGCAAACAGCGACCCGAGGTCGACGGTGTAGCTGAAGTTGGCGACCGAAATCGGGATCGTCTCGGGGAGTTGCTGGAGCGAATTAAATAGCTGGTCGCGGCGGAAATACAGCGCGGCGAACATCGGCATGAGGAGCAACAGGCCGATGAGAAAGGCACTCGCCGTACAGATGGCCGCGGCGACCCGGCCGTTCGCGCCGTGTTGGTAGAGCCACCGCCGCAACGGGTAGAGGATGTAGGCGATGGTGATGGCGAAAAAGACCACCGGCAGGACTTCCCAGAGCAGCGCCGCTGCGACCAGCGCCGCGACGCCCAGCGAGCCCGCAAGGACTGTCTGCCGATGGGTCGTTACCACGGGACGATTCTTGTGGGCCAGTGAATAAATCTTTGTGTCATGGCGTATCGCTGACAGCGTGAATGGACGCCGCGCGAGCCGGCACCCGCGACTCTCATACTGATTACTGCGGGTATTGTCATGGAGGGTGTCAAGGGATGCCAGCGGAGCGACTCTCGGCACTAACGTGGCACCCACCAGCGCTAATAGTCCGTAGTGCTCACTAGTATGTCGGCACGCAACGAAACGTTTTACTCCATCACCGCTGGATATTCCTATACGGGATCGTGGGTTAGCTTGGTATACTTCGGGCCTTGGGTGCCCGCAACCCCGGTTCGAATCCGGGCGATCCCATCTTCGTGCGACAAACAGACCTGACAACTCCAACGACCTGAGCTTCTGTCTTCGGTCGGTCACCGACTGTGGCGCTCCGACCGGCTCTCATGACCGCTTGAGTTGTCGGGCAGTATTGTAAATAATTCACCACACAATACGTTTAGGTTTGGGGCCGAGACCGCGAACTGGGCGGGCGCGTTCAGTTTGAGCAGTCAGCCGAGTCGGGGGGGCATCGGCCCAGCAGGCGACTGATATCGAGGTAGCGGGCGACCCGTGAGCGGTACTGTGCGTACTGTTCGTCACGGTTCTCAAGGACCGGTTCCTCAGCGTGTGGTTTCAAGACGAACCAGGTGACCGCGAGACTTCCGAGGATGATCGCCTGCCACGACCCGGCAGCGATGGCGAGGCCGAGGAGTGCCCCGGCGTGGCCGACCACCTCCGGGTTTCGCGAGAACCGAAACGGGCCGTCAGTGTGGACGCGCCATTCCAGTCCGAGGATTTCCTCGGGACCGTCGAACTCGTCGGCGGTCAACACGTTCACCACCGCCCCGGCGAGAAACACTGCGCCGCCGGCCACCGACACGCCGCCGACAGGATAGAGACTCCCCGATGTCGTCACAACGAGCGTAAAAAACGGCACTGCTGTCCCCATGACGAGCAACCAGTACAGCCCGAACCGACCCGACACCTCCTCCGGCGGCCAGGGTCTGTGTGCCGAGTTCACGGCCGCCAGCCCAGTCAATCCCAACTGTGCGCCCGCCGCCGCCACGCCGACTGCAAACAGCGTTGTGCTCATACACCATGTAGGGCCTGGGTACACTTGTATTGTGTGGTATTCAAAATACTGGACACCGCTGTGGCCCGGGACTGTCTCCCCGCAGTCAGTCCGAGGAAACTGTCGGCAGTGGCTCCCGAACCCGAACAGTCACCTTGATACGGCCGTCGCCGGCGACGCTGACATCTACGTCGTCGACGATTCGGACGTACTCGTTCCGGTGGTGCCCGGACGACTGGACTCTGGTTCGCTCGGCTACGAGACTGGCGTCTGTGAGCTGGCCGATTTTCCGGTAGGTCGTCGACATGGGTAACTGCAGTTGTTCAGTCAGTTCGTCCGCCGATAGCGCCTGTGTCTCGATTTCGCTCAGAATCCGGCGACAGCGTTCGTCCTGTAACGCAGTCAGGACCGTCTCCGCCGCATCGCCGACGTGTGACCGTTCGCGCGAGCGCGGGCCACTCGTCCTTGCCGTTCCCCCGTGTTCGCTCATGGCTGGTGCTTGGAGCGCACAACAACAAGGGTGGAACCACAGTATGGAGGTGGGTTTAAATCCGGCTACACCTCGAACAGTTCCTCGAACAGGGTCTCCTCGGCACTCGCGAGATGCTGGCTGAACGTCGACTGCGTGATGTTCAGCTCCGCTGCGACTTCCGATGCGTTCGCTTTCCGTGGCTGGGCGAAATAGCCCATTGTGTACGCGGTCCGGATGACTTCGCGCTGGCGGGCAGTGAGCCTGTTCCGGTCAACAAAGACGGCGTCAGTGGGGTCGTCAGTCGGCGTCGTCGACTGTACGAAGCGTTTGACAACCGCGCTGGGAAACTCCTCCTGTAGTGCCGTCACCAGGGTTCTGAGTTCGCCGAAATCGGCTGCGTGGAACACGAGCGTGACCACGCCGTCCGACGCGGTGTACTCCGCGACCGGACAGCCGAGTTTCCCGAGACACTCACAGGGACAGCCGACGCAGTCCCCGCCACGCTCGAGGCGGTACCGGCCTGTCGATCCGTAGGAAAACACCGGCGTGAACGCGTCGTTTCCCGGTTCGTCGCCGGTCATCGAGACTTCAAGCGTGCCACGCTCCGATTCGGCCAGGCACACGTTCGCTGACACAGAGTCGACGGTCGTCCCCTGCTGTGCGGAAGTCTCGCTGATCGGACAGACATCGCTATTCCGGAACTTCACCGTCGCGCGGATACCATTTGTGACGGTCATGGTGTGGACTCTCTCCGGGCAACCGGGCAGCGACTGTGCCCCGCACCCGGACGTTCGGCTACGCCACCCCTCCCTCGAAGGCGGTTGCTGTGACCGAACCCCCACAGAAAACACAACCACGGCTCAACAGCGTCTGCCGCATCGTCCGGTCAACCTCCGATGTGCACTGGCAGTCCGGACAGACGAACCTGACCAACACTTCGCGTGTGTGCTCCATAGTATGTACTCCGTTCCCGTGGATAAACCTCGGTCGGCGATTCCAGCGACCTGAGAATCCACGACAGCATCGAGACGGCCCATACCTGAACCCCAGTACTTCACCTGGGGTTGCAGCGCTGTCTTGGGGTTCGAGCACACAATACTAGTTTTCACTCCGGAGGCGGGGCCGGGCCCGGAGTCCGATGCGTGCCTATCGAAGAGCTGAGACACTCTGGTTCGGGTGGGCCTGGACCGACGGACGATGTCCGACACGGCGAGGCAACCTCGTGGGTATCGGGTCGGCCGCGTTGCCCGAACAGGTCCGAGGATCGCCCGACGAACGACTTGGCAAGCCATCGGTGACCGCGAGACACGGTGACTGCTTGTCAACACCGCCGCCGTGATTGGGCCACGAACGTCCGCGTTGGCCTCGGGAACCATGTCTGCTTGCCACACGGGCCCCGGAGCCAACGCCGACCCAGTCACACGGGCGGCTGATATCGTCGAGAACGTCTCTCACATAGTCACCACGCCCGCACCGGCCCGCGACAGTCGGGGTCGACCCGCTGTGGGGCTGGATACGCAGCCGTCGACATCCCTTCGCTTTCGACCCCCAAACAGCCACTGTCTGACGGTCGCTCCCCGGCCGGGTTCACTTCCACTCCCGTTTGCGAACCTTCTTGAACAAAGGGGGACTAACCAACGCTCACCAGATGGCTCGCGCGGACGACACCGAACTCATCGACACGTTCGAGGAGTTTTACCGGAGCTACTACCGCAACGATATCGGGGAACTCGCCCAGAAGTACCCCACCGAGCAGAAATCTCTCTACGTCGACTGGGATGACCTCTACCGCTTCGACCCGGACCTCGCTGACGACTTCCGGAACAAACCCCAACAGCTCAAAGAGTACGCCGAAGAAGCCCTGCGGCTCTACGACCTGCCCGTTGATGTCTCGCTCGGTCAGGCCCACGTACGCGTCCGGAGCCTGCCCGAATCGACGGATATCCGGGACATTCGCGCTGACCACCGCGGCGCGCTCATCTCCGTGAAGGGTATCGTCCGCAAGGCGACCGACGTGCGCCCGAAGATCACCAACGCCGCCTTCGAGTGCCAGCGCTGCGGGACGATGACGTACATCCCCCAGCAGGACGGCGAGTTTCAGGAGCCCCACGAGTGCCAGGGTTGCGAG
>CAZOQK010000192.1:0-4956 GCA_964581735.1 uncultured Halobacteriales archaeon
CTCCACGGCAGCGATGACCTCCGCGAGCCGGCACTGGAGCAGGGCTTGCACGACCTGCTCGACTTTTCGGGAGCGATTATGACCGACTCCGGGTCCTTCCAGTTGGCTGAGTACGGCGAGATTACGGTGACGACCGAGGAGATTCTGCAGTTCCAACAGGACATCGGCTCGGACATCGGCACGCCGGTCGACATCCCGACGCCGCCGGACGTGAGCCACGAACAGGCAGAGGAGGAACTGGCGACGACACAGGAACGCATAGAGATTGCCGAGAGCATCGACACCGGCGAGATGCTCGTCAGCGCGCCCGTCCAGGGGTCGACCTATCCCGACGTACGCGAGCGGGCGGGCCGGGAGGCCGCCGGCACCGGACTCGACGTGTTCCCCATCGGCGCGGTCGTCCCGCTGATGAACGAGTACCGCTATGATGACTTGGTTGACGTGGTCGCCGCGGCAAAGCGGGGGCTCGGTGAAGCCGCGCCGGTCCATCTCTTTGGCGCCGGCCATCCGATGATGTTCGCGCTCGCGGTCGCGCTGGGCTGTGACCTGTTCGACTCGGCGGCGTACGCACTCTACGCCCGCGACGGGCGCTATCTCACTGTCCGAGGAACGGAGCACCTCGACGAACTGGAGTATTTCCCCTGCTCGTGTCCGGTTTGTACCGAGTACACGCCCGCAGAACTGCGGGCCGTCGACGACGACGAACGCCGCCAGGACCTGCTCGCGCGACACAACCTCTCGGTGTCCTTCGAGGAGATGCGCCGGGTCCGCCAGGCCATCCACAGCGGGAGCCTGCTCGAACTGGTCGAGGCGCGCGCCCGCGCCCACCCGACGATGCTTGATGGCTATCGCACGCTGTTGGATTATGCCGACCAGCTCGAACGGACCGACCGCGTCTCGAAGGACGCCTATTTCCACGTCTCCGCCGAGAGCGCCCGCCGTCCAGAAGTACTGCGGCACCACCAGCGACTCGCCCGACTCGACCCGGCGGGGACGCTGCTCCTGACGGAGGGGAATCACAGCGACGAGTTCGACGATTCGTGGCGACTGCTGCCCCCGTTCGGGCCCGTTCCGCGGGAACTGGCCGATGCGTACCCGCTGGCTGGTGAACTGCCCGAGCGCACCTCGGTCCAGTCCTATGAGGCCGCCGCAGAGGGCGTTCGGCGACTGGCCGAGACCAGCAGCGCCGACCTGATGATCTTCCATCGTAAGTGGCCTGCGTCTGCGCTCGAGAGACTGCCGGATGGCGTCCGCGTCGAGGTTCTCGGCGGGAACCGCCCGGACGACAGCGACGACTGAGTGGCGCCGAATCGAGGGGACGATCAGTCTCACCAAGAGATATAAGGCCACCTTCAGCGTAGTGTGGTACCAGGACACAGACGTGTCTGTTCCCCCGAAATATGAGCGATACTGCGTCGGAGTGGACGGCGGCGGACGGGCAGGTCGACCAGCCGCCGTGTCTGCCGCCGGTCGAGATAATCGAGTCCGGCGGCGAGTGGCTCGTCCGTGAGTACCATCTCAAGCGGGGTGACCCGACGGTGTTCGACCGGCATCCCGGCCGGCTCGACGCGCTGCGGGCGGCAAATGACAGGATGCAGGCGGACCGTCACCCCTGTCTGCTCCGGTGGGACGCCCCGGACATCGTCGGTGACCTCTACTGGAACGGGCTGTTCGAGCAGCTCCACGTCGAGTACAGCGACCTGCTGGGCGCGTGGGTGGTCGTGCCCGCGGCCGACCACTACGTCTTCCAGTCGGGGCAGGACATCGAAGCAGTCTGTAACGCCGCCCGCGTTGTGCAACGCCAGTACGATTTCAAGGAAATCGTCGTCTTCGACGAGGCCGGGAACAGACGCGAGACGTTCGACCACCGGTTTATCCGCCACGACATCGCGGCCTCCGGCGTGCGATTCCAGCGCGACCGACCGTTCGGGACGCCCGAGGGGGCGTCTGCCGACGACAGCGGGGACGACGGGGCTGACGCCCAATCGGACGCAGCACCGACGAGTACACTTATCGCCGCGATTCCGGACCTGACCGATCTTGAAGAGCTGGAGACCTCCGGGGCGGTCTTTCGCTACCGGGCGACGTGGGACAACGACCGGCTGAGCATCACCGAACTATTGAACCCCGAGTACGTCTCGAACCGGGATGTAGTCCGGCGGTTTACCGCCATCATCGATGACTGGCAGGCGCTGGGCGACCACGGGAGTATCGCCACCGTGTACGAAATCGGGCCGAGCCCGGCCGCCTGGATAGCGTACGAAGCCGGTTCGGGCGCCGTCGCCGACCACCTACCGGACCTCCCGCGGGCGTCGCGTCTGCGGATACTTGAGGACGTGGCGGCGGCAATCGACCACGCACGCGGCCAGAACGTCCAGCCGACACAGATTACACCACGGACTGTGCGGGTCCGTGAGACCGACGAGTCCGTTCAGGGTGCCCTCGCCGGCTGGGGGCTGCAGTGGGAGACCGAGGCCGTCCTCGGTACGCGGCCGGTAACGCCGTACACGGCCCCGGAGCAGCTTGACGGCGAGACCCATGCGACGACGCCGGTGTACCAGCTGGCGACGCTGGCGTACCGCTTGCTCTGTGAGACGGAGCCGTTCGGTGATGTCGAAGACCGACAGCGTGCAATCAAACAGGGGTCGACGCCGGTGCCAAGCGGTTGCGCCGACCTCCCGACGGCCGTCGATTCGGTCATCCGACGGGGGATGTCGCCGGTCCCCGACCAGCGCTACACCCACGCGGGGAGGTTCGTCGAGACCCTCAGGAGCGCCCTGGCGTAAGCGGGGCCACCGCAGGTGGCGGTCGGACACGGAAGATAGTTGGGGCCACACCCCCCACCGACTGCCATGACCGACTACTTCGAGGTTCACGACCGGGACGGCGCGGCCCGCATCGGCGAACTCCGCCTCGCCGACCCGCGACCCACCCCCGCGCTCGTGGACGACATCCTCGTCGACGCCGGGAGCCTGTGGCCTGAGTCCCAGACGGTTCCGGACGGCGACGACGACGCGCTGACGGTCCTGCCACACCGTGCGATTCCGGGCGGCACACCCGACGACGTGGCCGAGGCCTTCGCCGCCGACTACCCCGACGTTTCCTATCCCAGCGCCGCCGTCGTAACACCCGAAACCGCCGGCGATGTCGACGCCACCGTCGATGCCTACGTCCTCTCGAACGCACAGGCCATCGCCGGGCACGCACGCGCCTTTGTCGAGGCCATCGTTCGGACCCGCGAGGCCATCCCACACGACACCGCGCTTTACCTTCCGGGGGTTGCCACGCCCGCAAACGTCGCGACGCTGGTCTACGCCGGCATCGACCTGGCCGATACGGACCGCGCCGTCCTGAAGGGCAGCCAGGGGAAGTATCTCACCGTCGACGGCGAGCAGTTCCTCGAAGACTTAGAGGAACTCCCCTGTGCCTGTCCGGCCTGTCAGACCCCGATTGACGACTTTGGCCAAGAAGACTGTGAACGACACAACGTCAACGCGCTTCGGGCGGCACTGTCGACCGCTCGCCAGCGGATTCGGCGCGGTCGACTCCGGGATTACATCGAGGGACAGGCCCGCCACGAGCAGTGGCTCACGGCCGTCTTCCGCCGTCTCGACCAGCAGTACAGTTACATGGAAACGCACACGCCCGTGATTCGGCGGGCCGAGATTACGTCGGCCACCGAAGACACGATGCGCCGCATCGAGATCCAGCGCTTCGCCCAACGCGTCACCGAACGCTACCGGTGTCGCTTCGACAACCCGCTCGTCATCGTCCCCTGTTCGGCGGCCAAACCCTACAGCGAGTCCCAGAGCCACGGCCAGTACCACGACGCCATCCAGTTCCGCGGCCACACCCTCTCGATGACCTCTCCCATCGGGGTCGTCCCGCAGGAACTCGAACTCACCTACCCTGCCCAACACTATGATTCGGTCGTGACCGGCCACTGGTCCGCGACTGAAACGGAGTTCGTGGCCGACGTACTGGAGGCGTACCTCCGACAAAACGACTACCCGCGCGTCATCGCCCACGTCACCGGCGAGGGGTACCGGGACATCTGCGAACGCGTCGAGGCGTCGCTTGGCTTGGAGTTTGAGTACACCGCCGCGGACCATCCCACCACCACGGAGTCGCTCGCGAACCTTGCCGCGACGCTGTCCGAGGAACTGAAATACGGCAAGCGCGAGCGCCAGCACAACACCATCCGGGCCGTCGCGGACTACCAGTTCGGTGCGGGCGCGGGCGCAGCTATCTTCGACGATTTGCAGGTCGGCAGTCGCTATCCGAAACTCCGGGCACTTTCCGGCGACGGCGAGCAGTTGGCGGCGCTGGTCCCACAGTACGGCGTCCTCTCGCTGACGCTTGCGGGTGCACGCCGGTGGGCAGAGAGTTCTGCGCCGACCAAGCGGGTCGAAATCGACGATTTCGTCCCCCACGGGTCGGTGCTCGCGCCGGGCGTCGTCAACGCCAGCGAGGACATTCGGACCGGTGACGAAGTCCTCATCAAGGGCCCACAGGCCTTTGCCGTCGGGCGCGCGGAGATGAGCGGCCCGGAGATGGTCGATAGCACGCGCGGCATCGCGAGTTCGGTGCGTCACGTCGAAAAGCGGTAACGAGCGAGACACGACGATAGGGAGACGGCGCCGGGCAACGAAGCGGCTATACGCCCGCAGCCGTTTTTTCCGCCAATGAGTAAACCCAGTCCCGATGTCTACGAGCAGGGCAAGGGGATGGACGCCCACAACCGAGCGATGCGGGAAATCCGCTCTCGCAAGGACGAGACCTATGACCCCCGTGAGCCGACCCGTGTCTGGCTCGACGAGGACAACACCCCCGACGGCGTCTACGACTCCCTGACGATCATTCTCAACACTGGCGGCTGTCGCTGGGCGCGCGCCGGTGGCTGTACGATGTGTGGCTACGTCGCCGAATCGGTCGAGGGCGGCAGCGTCAGCCACG
>CAZOQK010000193.1:0-4846 GCA_964581735.1 uncultured Halobacteriales archaeon
CTCCTACAGCGAGGCCGAGCGCTACCACGACCGGGTGTACGCCGGCACGCGATACCTGGACGAGCCCGGCACCGCCGCCGAGGACCTGCGCGAGCGGTTCGTCGACGACGGCGACGGCATCCTCTTTACTTCGCTTTGGGGTACCCTCGGTGAGGGGGTGAGTTTCGACGGCGACGACGCCCGCACAGTCATCGTCGTCGGCGTCCCCTACCCGCATCTCGACGACCGGATGGAGGCAGTCCAGGCAGCCTACGACGAGGTGTTCAAAATCGGCAACGAGGACGATACCGGACAGACCGTTCAAGAGGAAGACGCGGGCTGGCACTATGCCGTCGAGATTCCGACCGTCAGGAAGACCCGCCAGGCGATGGGGCGGGTCGTCCGCTCGCCCGACGACTTCGGCGTTCGCGTCCTACTCGACGCTCGCTACACGGAACGGGCCGAAATCGAGATGGGCGAGTACGCCGTCCGCGGTGCATTCCCCACCGAGGAGCGCGCCGAGATGATAGACATAGAGCCCGAGAAGCTCAAGTTTGCAATGCTGAACTTCTATCAGGATATGGATGGCTACGATGACGGCCCGCCGGCGCCATGACCGGTACGGACGACACCAGCATGGACCTGACAGCATTCCAGGACACTGCCTGCACGTACTTCGACGACGAACGTGGCCCCATCCACGGCTGGTGCCACGTCCAGCGCGTCGAGGCGCTGGCCGACCGGCTCCGCAATGGGTGTGGGGTCGACGAGCGAACGGTCCGGATAGCCGTCCTGCTCCACGATAGCGGTCGCGCCCGCGAGGACCGCGGCAAGATAGCTGGCCACGCAGCATGGGGCGCTCGTAAGGCCCGTCGCCTGCTCGCCGAGCGCGGCGTCGACGCGGAGCGAATCGACGGCATCGCGCATGCGATCGCCGTGCATCGTTACTCGAACGACCGTGAGCCCGAAACCGCGGCGGCGAACGTGCTCTGTGACGCCGATAACCTCGACGCACTCGGGGCCGTCGGTCTCGCCCGCTGTTTCACCTACGGTGGTGAACGCGGTGGCGCCAGCGGCGGACAACAGCGATGCTGGACGCATCAAGTACAACCGCGTTCACAGGAAGCTCCTCGACCTGCCCGGCCGGATGTGCACCGACGCCGGGCGGGCGATTGCGACCGAACGGAAAGCCTTCATCGAGACGTTTCTCGACCGCTTTGACCGCGAAATCACCGGCGACGCGTGACCGGCGTGTCGTCCTCGGGGCTCAGGCCAGCCGCGATTCGTACACCTGCGCGGCGATGACGCCGAACAGCAGCGCGACGCCGAACTGGACCAGGTCCGACCCGAGACTCATCGTCGACAGCACCGAGAGGACGGTAACGGCCACGACGCCGGCCAGCGCCGACCCCAGTAGCGTATCCCGAATCGAGCGGTCCCCGGAATTTTCCATACCCCGCCTTCGGACGCCGACGGAATATACTGTTCGCTGTCTCGCTCGAGTGGAAATCAGGGGGTTTGAGGTACCCGCCCGCAAATCGGCGTCCATGACAGTCGTTGCCTTCGACTTCGACGGCACCCTTTCGGATTCGGAGATGACCGTGTTGCTCGGCGACCAGTGTGGGGTTGCCGACCGGATGGACGAGATTACCGAGCGGGCGATGAACGACGAAATCGAGTACGCCGAGAGTCTCCGCCAGCGCTGTGCGCTCTTGGAGGGGTTGGACGACGAGAAGGCACAGGCGGCCTTCGACGAGGTCGTCCTCCGCCCGGGCGCGGCCGACGTGATTCGAACCCTTCGTGAGGCCGGCGTCTACGTCGCCATCCTGACCGGCGGCTTCGAACGCGGCGTCGCCGCCGCACTCGAAAAGGAGGGGGTCGAGGTCGACGCTGTCGTCGCGAACCGCCTGCCCGTCACAGAGGATGCGCTTACCGGCGACGTGGCCGGGCCGCTCATCGAGGGCACCAAAGACGACGCGCTGGAGGTGCTGACCGCCGTCGTCGGCGAGGGCCGCGAGGACACCATCGCGGTCGGTGACGGCGCCAACGACCTCCCGATGCTGAAAGTTGCGGGGCTTGCCGTCGGGTTCGACCCGAAATCCAACGTCGCGCCCGCGTGTGAGGTCATCGTCGACTCGATGGCCGAACTGCAGGACGTGCTGGCCGGCGAAGGCGTTGTATAGCTGTTCTGGTCGGTTGCACGCCCGGCACCGACGAGTGTGGTTGAAGTGTGTCAACGACGTAGCGGGGATGTAATGAACGAACGCCGGAGTCGACAGATCGGTGCCGTGACCGGTCTCTTCACCGTCGCGGTCAGTGCCGGCGTCCTCGCGCTCCTCGGGTCCGGACTGTTCCACCGGCCCGTGCTGTTTGCACAGGCCGCCCTCCTCGGTGGCTGTGGCGTCGCCTACCTGCTGGGGAGCGTCGACGCGCTCCCGACCGGGCCGCTGGCGTGGTACCGCTGGCAGGGCCTGGGGAACGTCCTCGTCGGCTCCTCGCTCCCGCTTGGCTTCCTCGGGACTGGCGTCGCCAACGAACTGTTCTTTTTTGCCGTGGCCGCCATCGGTGGGCTCTCGCTGGCGGCGATGGGTGTCGACATGCTGGCCTTCCACGGGAAGTACACACGCGGGGAACGGCTGGACGCGTAGGAGTCAGCGGACCGTTTCCGACCCTGTGCTGACCACTCGGCAGTGTTCGGTGAAATAGTCTATATAACGGTATATATCAGTGGCTATTAGTATGGAATTAAATCTATTACTGATAAGTCCCGAGAGTATGGTATGTCGAGAGGTTGTCCCGGGCATCGATGGCTGCATCCACCCCCGCTCCAGGGAGTCGCGCCACCGCAGGAACACACGACGGGTGGCGGTGTCTGATGCCAAGCGACCGGTGGTGGGGGCGGCGGGCGGTGATACGGACGGTTGGAGCATCGCTTTGCGGGTCGTCTCTCGTCGGGTTCGCGAGGGCACAGTCCGAGTCGGCGTCATTGAGCGTTCCTGATCAGGAGTCGGACGGCGACTCGATTGTCGTTGCTGACGCCAGTACACCCATAGAGGCGACGCTCAGTATCGTCTCACTCGACCGGGAGACGGTCCTCGCTGGAATCCCGCTGGAGGCAGGCGCTTCTCTCAGCGAGAGGGCTGTTCAACTGGACACCACGGTTCAGCGGTCCCAACGGATTCAAGCATCCATCGTGACACCGGACGGGAAACTCGCGTCCGACATGGCGCTGGTCGCTGTCGGCGAGTCGCTCTCCAGTGTGCGGGAGTCGACACCCGTGTCGAGTGAGGAGCCGGACGGTGAGACGGAGGTCATCGACCCCGAGCCCGGCGCTGGGTTCCGGCTCCCGTACGCGCTGTACAAGCCGGGGACGGTTGTCGACGGGGCACCCATCCTCGTCGAACCGCTCAACGACCCCGAAGTAAACACCGAGGCTGCCCTACGGGAGGAACTGCGAAACACCACCATTGGAGCGCTCGCGGACGATCTCGAGGTCCCGGCGCTCGTGCCCGGACTCCCGTTTCTCCGGCCTGATGGGAACGACGAGGTGTCGAGCTTGGAGTTGCCCTCCATCAACACTCCCGGGCGGCTAGACCGGGTCGAGACCGACGACTTCCCCGCGGAGGTGTTGCGGCGCGTGGACCGACAGGTGGTCGAGATGATCCGGGACGCGAAAGACCGACTCGCGGCCGGCGGACGTTCAATCGCAAACACGGTCCACATACAAGGGTTCTCCGCGTCCGCGCAGTTCGCCAGCCGCTTTGCCTTCCTCTACCCGCAACTGGTCAATACGGTCGCGCTCGGCGGGAACGGAGCATACCCGCTACCGAAGGCCACCCACGAGGGGACCGACCTCCCGTACCCGCTCGGGACTGCCAACTACGAGGCTATCACCGGCCGGGCGTTCGACCGCGGGCGATGGGCACAGATCACGCAGTACGTTTACGTTGGACGAGAAGACCAGCCCTCCCCGAATGACGAGAGCGACTATTACTCGATTTCAGGGGTGTACGAGGAGGAAGCCGTCCAGGTGTTCGGGCAGAACCGAGTGACAGAACGGTTCCCGACGACCCGAAGCGCATACGAGGGGATCGGTGCGGACGCGACCTTCCGCATCTACGACGGCCTCGGGCACGAGACCAGCAACGAGACCCGGGAAGCCGTGAAGACAACCCATCAACGATCGCTCGAGGCCGCCGACGACTGGCCGACACCCACCAACCTCGTCCTCGAAGTTCCGGACACCACCGCAACGCCGACGGCAACGACAACACCGACAGACGATTCGACACCCAGAAGCGAGACTACCGCCGAGAGTACAGCAGCGAACACTGGTGAATCGACGACGACAGGTGACAGCGGTCCAGGGTTCGGACCACTCGCAACGGTCACCAGTCTGTGGACCGTCGGATACCTGCTGGGTCGCCGGGCCCGCGAAGGGACAGAGAACTGAGTGCTGTCGTTACTGGTTTCGACGCACAGGCACCTCAGACGAACTTCCGGATCGCCAGATCGAGCGTATCGAGGTCGACGATGGGCGCGAAGCCGGCGTCGGGGTCGATGTTGACGCTCTTCTGGAAATCCGTCTGGGCCTGCCAGCAGCCCGAATTGATCGTGAGGACGTTATGATACTTCCCGTAGCCGAGTTTGTGGACGTGGCCCGCGTGGAAGATGTCGGGTACCTCTTTCATCACGAGGTAGTCCTGCTCCTCCGGTGCGAGACGAGTGTGTCCGCCGTACTGTGGGGCGACGTGGCGCTTTTTCAAGAGGTGGTACATCGCCTTGTGGGGTTCTTCGTAGCTGGCTTTCTCTTCGGGGAGTTCGGCGATGACCTCGTCCAGCGAGACGCCGTGGTACAGCAGGACAG
>CAZOQK010000194.1:0-4448 GCA_964581735.1 uncultured Halobacteriales archaeon
ACTCCGCTCCGGTCGCGCGCCTCGCTGCGCTCCTCACTCCGTTGCGGTGCTTACTTCAGCGTGCTTCCCGGAGCGGGATGTCCATTTCAGTCCCACCCCGTAGCTGGGCCGGCCAGTCTGTGCGGGTGGGCCTTCTTGTTGTTGAAAACCCATCTCCTGGTAGAGTAAGGATCACAGTCTCTCCACCAACACAATCTCGGTGGATACAACAGGGCCGCCAGCCAACGCCCGGCATGAGCGAGACGCGCGTCTGGCTGGTCGACCGCACGTACAACGACAAGGGGATGGTCGAACTCGTCTACGCCACTCCCGACGGCCAGCAGTACCACCACCGCCAACTCTCCGAACAGATGCTGATGAGCAAAGATGTCACCGCCGCGACCGACGTGGAACCCGACCGACTCGAAGCGACCGACGACGAGGATATCGACCGGTTCGCCGCCGAAGCTACCCGCATGGCCGACGAACACGACCCAGGCGATGCGGTCTAGACCTCGATTCCCTTCCCGTCGAGCAGCCCCAGAAACTCCTCTTCGGAAAGCGTCGGCGCACCCTCGGCGTCTGCGTCGTCGCGCTTGCTCTGGCCGGGGTTCTCGCCGACGACCAGATAGTCGGTGTTGCCCGAGACGCTCCCAGTCGCTGACCCGCCGTGGCGCTTGACGATGTCCTGTGCCTCACTCCGGGTGAACCCATCGAGCGACCCGGTAAAGACAAAGGTCAGCCCGGACAGTCCGTCCCCACCGACCGTCTCGGTCTCCTGGGGTGTGACGTGGGTCAACAGTGCGTCGATTGCGTCCCGCTTCTGTTCGCTCTGGAAAAAGTCCCGAATCTCGGCGGCTACCGTCTCACCGATGTCCGGAACGTCCCGCAGGGCCTCCTTGCTCGCGTTCTCGACTGCCTCGAAGGTGCCGAACTCCTGGGCGAGCGAGCGGGCGGTCGTGTCACCGACTTCGGGGATGCCCAGCGCGGTCAGGAAGTCCGCGAGCGGCGGTTCCCGCGTCGCCTCGATTCCGGCGACGAGATTCGTTGCGCTCGTTTTGCCCCACCCATCCAGTTCCGAGAGGTCCGCGACGGTGAGGTCGTAGAGGTCCGCGAGCGACTCGATGAGTCCGGCGTCGACCAGCTGTGCGACGCTTTTTTCGCCCAACCCCTCAATGTCGAGTGCGTCACGGCTGGCGTAGTGCTCGATGGCCTGTTCGAGCTGTGCGGGGCAGGCCAGGCCACCGGTACAGAAGGCGAGGGGCCCGTCCCGTTCGACCGGACTGGAACAGATAGGACAAGTGTCGGGAACGTCGAAGTGACCCTCGCCGTGGTGGTCGACGACTTCCGCGATGTCGGGAATCACGTCGCCCGCCCGCTTGACGCTGACCTCGTCGCCGACGGCGACGCCGAGGCGGGCGATTTCCTCGGGGTTGTGGAGACTCGCCCGCGAGACGGTGACGCCGCCGACATCGACGGGGTCAAGCAGCGCGACGGGTGTCAACCGACCAGTCCGACCCACCTGCACGACGATGTCCCGGACGGTCGTGTGCTCGCTGCGTGCTGGGAACTTGTAGGCGAAAGCCCAGCGCGGGGCACGCGAGGTGGTGCCTAACTGCTCGCAGGCGGCCATGTCGTCGGTCTTGATGACGACGCCGTCGATTTCGTAGTCTAAGTCGTCGCGAGTCTCCAGCATCCGGTCGCGGTAGTCGATGGCGCCGTTGATGTCGGTGACGATTTCGATGTCGTCGCTGACGCGGAGACCCCACTCGGGGAGCCGTTCGCTGCGTTCGACGTGGGTTTCGAAGTCGACGCTGGCATCAAGGACGGAGAAGAAAAAGACCGAGAGCGGGCGCTCGGCAACGACCGTGGGGTCGAGTTGGCGGAGCGTCCCGGCGGCGGCGTTGCGGGGATTGGCGAAGGGGTCCTCGCCGCGTTCGACGCGCTCGTGATTGAACTCGGTGAAGGCCTCGCGGGGCATGTAGACCTCGCCGCGAACCGCGAGGGAGTCCGGATACTCACCCCGCAAGCGCTGGGGAACGCTCGGAATCGTTCGCACCTGCTCGGTCACGTCGTCACCTTGCTGGCCGTCGCCGCGGGTGGCCGCACGCTGGTAGACGCCGTCCTCGTAGACGACTTCGACCGAGAGGCCGTCGAACTTCGGTTCGCACATGTATCGCACGTCGCCCACCTCGTCGCGGACGCGCTCGTCGAAGGTGCGCACGTCCGCGGCCTCGCCGCTCTGGTCGATAGAGAGCATCGGCGCGACGTGGGAAACGGTGTCGAGTTCCTCGACCGGGTCGCCCCCAACGCGGCGGGTGGGGCTATCCTCGCGCGGGAGGTCGAACTCGTCTTCGAGGGTTTCGAGGCGGGCAAAGAGTGCGTCGTAGGTCCGGTCCCCGATGAGGGGGTCGTTGGCGACGTAGTAGCGGTAGTCGTGGTAGCGAATCGCCTCGGCGAGTGTGTCGGCCTGCTCGTGGGCCGTCGCTGCGTCAAGGGCCGTGACCGGCTCGAACGCGGTCGGGGGCTCGTTGACGTAAGGGTTGTCTTCGGGTGGCGCGTGGCCATCGTCCATGGCCCAAGCCGGGGCGGGGACCGTATAGAAGCCAGCGGTTGCGCCCGGTCGGCCAACGGTAATCCCGACATAACAAACGGTGCCGGACCGGTGGCGACAGCCATGACGGACGACCCGAGCAGACGCGCAGTCTTCGGTGGCCTGTGCGCGACACTCGGCGGGTTCGGCCTCGGTGACCCTCCCGGCGAGTCATCGCAGGCCGGCCCCGACGATACCGTCCTGCGGCAGGGTGACTGCTGTCTCCTGGTGACACCGATTGCGGGCGACCAGCCGGTCGAAGCGTTCTACGGCCACTACCTACCCGAACAGTACGCCAGCGAGGAAAACGGCAGGTCGAGTTCCGGAATCGGGCCTCCCTACTCCTCGCTGGGTACGACATACCTCCAGCGTCCGAACGGCAGCATCCTGTTTCTCTACGATGGCCCCCGCGGGCTGAGTCTCGTCCTCGTGCACGGCAGCGTCGCCGACCCCTCAGGCAGCGGCTCGGTCACCCCCGCCTTCGACGGCCTGCCAGCGGGCAGGTCCTGGCCGGTCAAAGACGACTGCTACCGGAACCCCGAGACGGGCGAGATTGCATACATAAACGCCAACAACCGGAACGTCGGCGGCACCGCTCAGGTCATCGACTAGACGTGGGCTGGGGGCCGAACCGACGGCGGCGCGTTTCGGCGCCTCCGTAGTGAAGTCTCGGTCACCATCGACCCGAAGTTCAACGAGGAAGCGACGCTGTACGGCGAGTTCTACAAGCTAAACAGGGCAGTGCTTCGGGGCGTGACCCCGAGGGCAAAGCCCGTCGGGAGATTAACAAACCACGTTTCGTATCTCAAGTACAGCCAGAGACTCCAAAAGACGAATTAAAGGTCTTAATCCGATGCTGACTGAGACAAGTATGAAACTGTGGTGTCGCTCAGAACCCGCCGTTGGCGGTGAGACGGACACTATCGGGTCGTGGTGGAGCGACCGACTCCCACGGACACAACGCGGCGTGTTCGGGTGTAACTCCGACCGAGTACATCCCCACGAGGGCGGGCGGAATTAAATTCGCCTGCGGGTGCGGTGCAGAACCCTAAACGGTGAAGCTTCGGGGCTTGCCCCCGAGGTAGTTCACCCTTTCTTTATTACAGCTACAGTTCCCGATGACGGCGTCTTATTCGTCTTCTAGGGCGTCGTAGATATGGCGGTGGCGCTCAAGGTCCCGCTTCCAGATGAGGCGGAGCAGGGTCTCTTTGTCCCCGCCTCCGCCGTCGTCCGGTTGTGGTTCATCTGTCGCCATCTACTTGTCACTCCGCTCCGCTGGCGTAACGTCGTTCTGTTGGTTCTCGTCGGGTTCCTCGGCAGTCCGTGCGCCCACTGCCCGGAAAATCATCCGCCAGTCCTCGTCCAACGGCGCGGCGTGTGTATCGAGATACGCTACGACCCCGGCGATGTCTACGGCTTGCTCGTCGGTGGCGAACGCCTTGAGTATCTCGCGAACCTCGGCGTTATAATCGAGTTCGTACGCGTTCAGGCCGTACAGTGCGACTGTCGATGCGAGTGCAGTCCGTTTGTTCCCGTCCACAGACGGATGGTTCGCCACCAGCAACCGAAGCAGGTTCGCGCCCATCTCGTGTATCGTTTCGGGGCTCTCGCCGTAGTGACCGTCCCGGACGAGATCGAGCGCGTATGCGATATCCCCACGGTTGGAAACACCGGGTTCCGTCCGCTCGCCGTGCTCGACGATGAACTCGTGTAAGAGCACCACGTCGTCGACAGTCAGTGGGACGGACGGCATTGCTGGGTGTGACTCACTCGCGCCGTCAGAAGAACGTTCGCCCGCGAAACCGCAACCCACTCGTCGTGTCTGTTCAGAGCCCAGCGATGTCTTCGATGGCGTCGGTGAGCTCCGTAATAGAGT
>CAZOQK010000194.1:4458-4820 GCA_964581735.1 uncultured Halobacteriales archaeon
CCCATGTGACCGATGCGGAACGACTCCTCGCTCAGGTCGCCGTAGCCACTGGAGAAGACGAAGTCGTACTCCTCGGAGACTTCGTCGACCGTCTGGGCCACGTCGATACCCTGCGTGTTCTCGACGCAGGTCACAGTTTGAGACTCGTAGCCCTCCTCGGGAAAGAGGTCGAAGTGCTCGCGCGCCCAGTCGCGGGTGTACTCGGCCATCTCCCGGTGGCGCTGGTCGCGGGCGTCGTGACTCTCCTCGAGCATATGTTTCATCTGCTTGTGATAGGCGAGCATGATGGGGGTGGCTGGCGTGGAGTGGGTCTGGCCCTTCCGGTCGTAGTAGTCCAGACAGCGCCGGAAACCGCCGTACCA
>CAZOQK010000195.1:0-4737 GCA_964581735.1 uncultured Halobacteriales archaeon
GGTCTGGATTTCCGCGACGAGCATCGCGCTGGGGATTATCGCCGAACCCGGCCTGGCGGCGCTCATCGAACCGTTGTTCGAGAACACCAGACTCGCATCCATCGGTGCCGGTTCGCTGCTTGGCTTTCTCATCATCAACCTCGTCCACCTGACCCACGGTGAGCAGACGCCGACGTATCTCGGCGTCGAGCGCTCGAAACAGGTCGCACGGTACGGCGCGCGACCGTTGTACTGGTTTGCGAAAATCCTCGCACCGGCCATCTGGGTCGGGGACTCCGTCGCAAAGTGGACGCTCGGCCTGTTCGGCGTCGAGATGACCCAGTCTTGGACCGAGACCGAACAGGAGGTCATCGAAACCCGGGCCGACCTCCGGAACCGTCTGGGCTCGGTGCTCGAAGAGGGGGAAATCGCCGACGAGCGCCGCGAGGAGATTCTCAACGCGCTCACCATCGGCGACCGGACCGTCGAGGAAATCATGGTCGGCCGCGAGGAAATCGTCGCCCTCTCGCTCGAAGACGACTGGGCCGAAAACGTCGAACGAATCCGGGAGTTCCCCCACTCGCGGTTCCCGCTGGTCCGTGACGGTCTTGAATCCTTCGAGGGCATCATCTACGCGCCGGCACTACTGCGCGAACTCGGAGCCGGGAACGGCGAGGTTGAGCTCGAAGCGGTCGCACAGCCGCCGATGACGACCAGTCCCGATACTGTGGTCAGCGACCTCATCGACCAGTTCCAGACGCAAAATCAGGAGCTGGCGATGGTCATTGAGGGCGGTGAAGTCGTGGGGTTGGTGACTGCGACGGACGCCTTCGAGGAGATTACCGGGGAGTTGCAGGACCCGCTGGACGACGAGTTCGGGCTCGAATCCGACCGGACCTGACTAGACCGGGAAGTCGGCGTCCGGGTCGACAACGCGGTCGGGTTCTGGCGGCATCTCCCAGTCGGTCGCCAGTTCCAGAAACTGCACGAGCAGCCTCGCGGTGGCGCCCCAGACGGTGTAGCCATCGACGTAGAAAAAATGCAGTCGAATCTCCCCGTAGTATGGGTGGTCGCGGCGCTCGCTCTCGTAGTTGTCCAGGTCCGTTATCGACGAGAGCGGCAGGACGGCGATTTCGGCGACCTCCTCGTCGCCGGGGACGTACTCGCGGTCGGGGATGCGTGCCACGTACGGGCGCACGGAGTAGCGCGTCACCGTGCGGATGTCGTCCAGCCGCCCGACGCGGTCGACCTCCGGTGGCGCGAGTCCGATTTCCTCGTCAGCCTCGCGGAGCGCAGTCGCCCAGAGGTCGGCATCCACGGGTTCGTGACCACCGCCGGGAAAGCTCATCTGTCCGGGGTGGTCAGCGAGGTGGTCGGCACGCTTTGTAAAGAGCAGCGACGGCTCCCCGTCGTGGTTGGCGACCGGCGCGATGACCGCGGCCTCACGCTCCTGGTCGTTTACCGTCGTCGGCTCGTGGCGTTGCACCCCCGACAAGTCCATACCCGGGATGTGGGACCGGAGAATCTTATACCAACCGCCTGCTACCTGGTGGCTCCGTCCAGGCGGTCCCGCGCGGCCGAGAGGTCGACCCCGCCCCACGCCTCCAGTTCGTAGCTCACGTCGAGTAACGTCTCCATGCGCTCGGTGTCGCCCTCCTCGACCACCACGCTTGCCTCCTCCCGAAACCGCTTCTCGGCGGCGGTCACAGCCCCTTGCCGGTCGACATCCCGGCCCTCGACATCCATGATGTGCGGGAGGTCGGTCGCCCCCTCGGCAAGCTCGGGAAAGGCAGCCGGACCGACGACCAGCAGCGACTCGGCGGGGGCAGTCTCACCGGCCTCGACAGCGACAAGATGGTAGGACCGCTCCGCACGCTCGATGTCGCTCTTGAAGATACCCGGGTCGTGGTCGGCGCCGCGTTTGAAGGCGAGTTCGGCGAGGGCATCGGCGAGTTCCGCCCGAGTAAGTGCGCCAAAGAGGTCGACGACGCCGGCCAGGTCGTTGCCCGTGAAGTCCATACCGATACCGTGTCGGGGGACGGCTTAACGGTTGGTGGTCGGTCACTGGAGCGTGTCATCAAGTGCCGCTCGCGAACGGTCCAACACCTCGTCGGGGGACAGCGGGGCGTCGGTCCACGCCGGCAGTCGCTCGTCGGGCCCCGGCGGTTCGATAGCGTCGGCGTACGTCGAGACCTGCTCGCGCTCGGCGGTCGCGTCGTGGTCGAGCCCGTTGAACGCGGCGTCGGCCGCGTACTGCTTGACGAGCGTCGTCGCCACCCCTCGGTACTGGTCGGCGAGGTCGTCGTACGCCGGGATGACGCCGGCGTCGGAGAGCGCGTGGAACAGTGCACTCCCGACCTCGCGGCACATGTCGCCCAGCCCCTGTGGGCCGGCAACCGAGCGATGGTCGTGTTCGTGGACGCCCAGATCCACCTGCGCGGAGCCATCGAACCCGGCCAGCCGGTATGCCTCCCCGAGCGTTCCGACTTCGAGCCCCCACCCGCGCTGGGCGCGCAGTCGCCGGGCCATCTTGCCCGTGACGGCGAACTCACCGGCCAGCCCGTAGCGGAACGCATCGAGATAGTCGACGAGCGGGTGGGGGTCGGTTTCGGCCAGCGCACGCACGAGCGGGATATAAAAAAGGCGGAACAGGCGCCCGTAGAGGCGGTTGTTCTCGACGCGGGCGTAGTAGCCCTTCGAGAACTCGTGACCGTTTGCGACCGGAAAGAGGAGTTTGGGGACATGCCGGTCGGTGTAGGTTTTTGCGTCGGCGTCGTGCACGACGACGTACTCCGACTCAGCGGCGACGCCGAGGGCGAGCCATACGTCCCTGCCCTTGCCCGCCCGGCCGTTCAGGCCCGCATCGGCAAGCAGGGATTCAACACCCGGCGCGGTACACCACAGCATCTCCGTGTCGAGCGCGAACCCGTCCAGCCACGCCACCACGTCGCCGAGTTCGGTCGCCGATGCACGAAGCGGAACGAGGACGCGCTCGGGGTCGACGCGTTCGAGCGCGCCGAAGACCCGTTCGGCCGCGAGGCTGGCGTGGTCGCGTTCTGTCATCGGGACGACCACCGTCGCCTGGTCGGTCGGTGCGGCCGGTGCCGCCTCGCCGAAGTCGTGGAGCGTTGTGACTCGCTCCTGGACGTACTCCATCGATGCTCGCTTAGGACTGTGTCAGAAAAAGCCACCCGGTCGCCGCCACGAAGCTTTTGCCGGTAGCTGTCGTAGATGGGAACATGACATCCGTCAGGAAAGGGCTTCGCTCGGGCGACCTAGAGAAAGACACCTACGAGCGACTGACCTGCACGAGTTGTGGGGACGCACTCGACACCGAAAACGACCCCGACGTGGTCGGGACCAAGCGCGTGTGCCCGTCCTGTGGGACCGAGTGGAAACAGGTCGGGTAGCTACTCGAAGACGGCGTCGAACGCGCTCGCGCCCAGTGGCTTGTGTCGCCCCGCGTCGACGTTCTCGGCGACGTGGCCGGGCGACCCCATCCCGACGAGCGAACTCGTCACGCCCGGGCCGCTCCGGGCGAAGTTTATCGCGCGCTGTACGTCGGTGTCGCCGTCCAGTTTCGCCGCCACCTTGTCGGGGAGTTCCGAGGCCAGCCGCCCCTGCATGATGGATGCGCTCGTAAACACTGCGAGCCCGGCGTCGTTGGCAAACCACAGCGCGCTTTTATTACCGTCGGGGGTCTCATGGGAGTCGACGGTGAAGGCATCGGCCATATGAACGTTGAACGGGAGCTGAATCGCCCGGAAGTGGGTCCCGGCGGTGCCCGCGGCGTCCGAGGCCGCTCGTGCCCGCTCGACGGTCTCCGGGAGGGAGAGATACTGGCCGTGGTCGGCACGGACCCGCAGAGCGTCCCACGTCGCCAGCCCGTAGCGTTCGATGTCGCCCGCGGCGGCCCGCTCTTCGAGGCGCGTGAACGTCGCTTCCAGCGTGTCGTAGACGCCCTCGCGGCTGTTGGTCTGGAGTTGTGTCTCGGGGTTGTGCACGTAGTAGAGGTCGAGCGTGTCGACGCCGAGATTCGCCAGCGAGCGGTCGAGTTGGTCGTCGATGAAGGCGGGTTCGATGCAGTGTTGCCCACTCACGAAATCGTCGGCCTCGACCAGCCCCGAATCGACGTACTCCTCGTGGATGTACCGACCGGGACTGGCTGGCTGTTCGCCGTCGAAAGGCGCGAACCCGCCCTTGGTCGCGACGAAGACGGCGTCGCGGTCCACGTCGGCGTCGGCGATGGCGTCCCCGACGACCCGCTCGCTGCGCTGACAGCGGTAGTTGATAGCAGTGTCGAGGACATTGACACCGGATTCAAGCGCCTCGACGATAGCCTCGTGATAGTCCGCGTCGGCATCGTCAGTGGGGTCGCCAAGGTAGGTGCCGACGCCGATGCTAGAGCCGACCACGTTCCCGCACATCCGGAAGTAGGTCCGGGCGAAGTCGTCGGTGAAGCGGTCGCGATACTCCCAGGTCGCTTCACGGGTTGCCATAGCTGATGTTCGTGATCCGGGCGTAAAAACGGCGCCGTCCCAGCCTCAGAGGTCGCCGTTCATCGCGGTGAACAGCCGGTGCTTGAACTCCCCCCGTGTCATGCCGTCGCTGGGGCCGAGTCCTTCCATGTGGTCGATGGAGAGTTGCCCACCGCCCATCCGGGCGTGGCCGCCAGCCCCGGCCATCGGCACGTCCTCCACGACGGCACGCAACGATTTGCCCATGTGAACCCGGTCGTCGCGGGAGCGCCCCGAGAGG
>CAZOQK010000196.1:0-4703 GCA_964581735.1 uncultured Halobacteriales archaeon
CGCGAGGAACGCGTAGATGATGGTCAGGCCAGTGATGATGCCGAACTGCTGGAGCGGCGGCAGGATGGCAAAGGCGAGCACGCCGAAACCGCCGACCGTCGTCGCCGCGCTCCCGAGCAGCGCACCACCAGTCCCAGTGACTGCGGTTCGCATCGCTTCCCACATCGAGTCGGCGCGTTCGAGTTCCTGATTGTATCGCTCGCTCAGGTGAATGGAGTAGGCCACGCCCAGCCCGACAGTGAGACTCGTGATCATCCCCGTGAGGATATTAAACGGGATATCCGCCAGTGCCATCGTCCCGAGAATCCACGAGACGCTCAGGACCACCGGCAACAGCGTGAACGCGCCCAACGTTGCGCTCCCCTCGGTGATGCGGTAGGTCAGCATCAGGAACGCGAACACGGCCACGAGCGTGATAATCAGGCTCTCGATGACCGTCTGGAGCAGCTGGTCCTGGACGATTTTGAACAGGATGGGTTGTCCGGTCACAGTCGCTTCCAGCCCGTTGCTGCCGATGTCGGCGGCGATGTCACGCATCTGTGTGGTCACAGCATCGCCGCTCGCACCGCCGGAAATGGCGACGACGAGGCGAACCGCCTCGTACTCGCCGCCCTCGGTTCGGTGGATGATGCCCTCCGCCCGGTCCGGCGCGACGGCGAACAGACCGTCGTAGACGGCAGTCAGGTTCTCGTCGGGAACGCCATCACTGTCCGTATCTGCGGCGGTGAACGTGGCGTTGAACGTCTCGTTCGTCGCTGCCATCTGCTGCATCACGCCGATGGGACTCCGGATATCGGCGTCGCCGTTCGAGAGCGTCTGGACGACATCCTTCTCCGTCGCGTTGCCCTGGGCGGCAGCGACCCTATCGAGTGCACCAGGGTCGGTAATCGACCCCTCAACGAGAATCTGTGCCTGTGAGCTCTCACGACCGAAGTTCTCGTCGACGTAGTCGAGGTTCGCCTTGGCGGAGTACTCGCCGGGGGCGAACGGTTCGGGGAGGCTCTCGGTCCACGCGGGCGGTTCATCAGCGAGGAAGTCCTCCTGACTGAAGCTCGTATCGACCTGTGTCGCGCCGTAGGCCCCGCCGGCGCTGACGACCAGCGCGAGCAGGATGACGACGTAGGGAGCCTTTCGGGCGGCGGTCGACCCGGTCGAGAGCACGGAGCTGAACGCGCCGCCACCGGTGCCAAAGGCCGTTTTCTTGCGGTCCCAGCCGCGGCCTTCGAGGAACTCGTCGAGTTCTACCTTCACCGCGGGGATGAGGACGCCGAAGACCAGCATCGTCGCGACGATACCGACGGCCGAGACGATGCCGAAGTCCTGAATCGGCGGCACAGGACTGGTGAGATTCGAGAGGAAACCGATGACCGTGGTTGCAGTCACCCAGACGAGCGCGATACCAACGCCGCCGATGGCGACGCGCATTGCCCCGCGCGGATCACTCGCCGTGTGTCTGTTGTGGCGCTCCTCCCGATGGCGCATGAAGATATGTATCGCGTAGTCAATAGAGAGCCCGATGAGGAGAACCGGGACAGCGACGAAAATCTGATTGAAGTCGATGCCGGCCCACCCCATGAAGCCGAACGTCCAGACCAGGGTTGCGGCGATACCGAGCACACCCAGCAGGATATCGAGGATGTCACGGTAGGCGACGGTCAGCGCGACGACGACAAAGAGGAGTGCCAGCGGCCCGACGATGGCGAGGCTGTCGGACATCGAGCGGTTGATTTCGTCGGAGATGATGCCGCCACCGAAGACGACCACCCCACCGTCCTCGATGGCCTGCTGTGCGACGTTCTCGATCGCGAGCTGCGTCGTGACCAGACGGTCACTCGCTGCCCCGGAAGCCCCGGTACCGCCGCTCTGTTGGGTGATGATGACCATCGTCGCCTCGGCAGTGGTCGCCCCCGGGTCGTAGCTGTTGGGCATGAAAGTAAAGGCCCGGGAACTGCCACCGTCCTGGCTCAGAACGGTTCCGATGGTGCGTTCCAGTTCGCTCGCGTTCATCGACTCAAGCTGTGCGCGCTGGTCGGCGAGCGTCGGGGAGAGCCCCTGCTGGAGGCGCTCGGTCTCGGCGGCCAGCGTGGCGAACTGGTCCTTGAGGACGCCTTGTATGCCGAGACGGTAGGCTGCCGTCCGGTTTCGCTCGGTTTCGGCCGTTCGGAGTTGCTGTGTGGCCCGTTCGAATGTCGCCGCGTCTTCGTCGGTGAACTCGACTGTGGTGTCCGCACGCACGCGGTCGAACGCTGTCTGAGCGCTCGCGTTCTCATCCTGTGCAAGGTGGGTCAGCTCACCCCGGAGCAACCCGGTTGTCTCGTTGAGCGTTTGCTGGCGTTGCTGGAGGCCAACAGCGCGCTCCTGGGAAATCGCGGTCTGTGCAATGACGTTTGGAATCCCTACGATGGAGTTATTTATCACCAGACTCTCATTGACTGTCTGGTTGTCCCGCAGCGACTGCTGTATCGAGAGGATGTCGAGCAGAGAGTCCTTCGAGAGGACATCGTCCCCCCTGACAATGAGTTGGACAGACGTGGTGTTCTCCTGGCCCGTCGTGAAGTTCTCATCGATATAGGAGAGCTTCTGTGATTCTGTGGTGTTGCTCTGGAACTGATCGAGCGACGAGGACTGGCCGACCATCCCGGCGCCGGCACCGACCACGAGAGTCAACACCAGCATCACCGCGATTGCGATCCGACTGTGATCCGTGACAGCGTCGAACAGCGAATCAAGACGCGACATCCGACACCCTCCGAGTGCACGGTGGCACTGTTAGTATTGAGCTACTGACTTCCTGCATCGGTGCTGAATAAACGTTCAGTCTATAAATACCCAACGGTACGTCTCGATTCGGCCGGGTGCTAGCTCGTGTTGCGGATGGCTCGACAGTGGGCGTATTGTCGGCTGTGTCGGCCGGCAGGAAAGCAAGTTACAGCAGGATTTGGGCACAAAAACAGGGATCAAACGACAGCCCGGGTTGGGGATGAGTTGGAACGGCGTCGGCAGGTGGGGGACCCACCGACTTCGGACGTACCCAGCGGCTGGCGTTTGAATCCACCGGGTCGGCTGCGGCCGTGCTTCTGGGCAGGAGAGCACCACCGTTCGACCCATCAATTATTGAATATTCGGTCAGCATTAAGTGTTCCGACACCGGGCGATTCGGGTGTGAGCGGACAGAGTTTAGTCGGCGCTCCGGTACATGCACACAATGAGTGGCGAGGAGTCCGATGACCCCACACAGGAGATTATGGAGGCAACGTATCGGGCACTGTGCGAGCACGGCTACGCTGCCACGAGCATCTCGAAAATCGCCGACGAGTTCGCCAAGAGCAAGTCCCTGCTCTACTACCATTACGAGGACAAGGAGGACCTGCTCGAGGATTTCCTGGGCTTTCTCCTTGACGAGTTCGAGACTGAGGTCGCGACCATCGAAGAGAAAGAACCAGCGGAGCGACTCGTTGCCGTACTTGACCTGTTGGTGCCGAGTGATATCGACGACGAGGAGATGCACTTCCGGCGTGCAGTTCTCGAGATCCGGGCACAGGCCCCGTATCATGAGACCTATCGGGAACAAATCGAGCGCTCGGACGAACTCATACTCGGGGAGATCATCGATGCCATCGAGCGTGGCATCGACAGCGGCGCGTTCCGGCCGGTCAACGCACGACGGGTCGCGGAGTTCATCTACTCGACGGCCTACGGTGCCATCGAGCGCGGCGTCACCCTCGAGGACCAGTCAGTTCTCGAGGACGGGCGCCGGGCCATCGACGACTACATCGATTCACAGGTCCGCTCGTACGGCTGAGTTACCGCTCACTCCCGCGTTGGCAATTCTCTCCGCCCGGTCAGTTCGTCAGGCACGAGTCGCAGGAACTCAAAGCCCACAGTCCCGGGATGCTCACCGAAGATGTCGACCAGCGGAATCTGTGCCCGTTCGAGTCCGGCCAGCGCCTGGCTTCCCTCGGCTTCGATGTCTTTGAGTGTCCCACGTGCGACGACGCTCTGCCAGCGGTCGTCGGAAACGCCGTGGGCGACGAACGTGGCGGGCCGGTCCACGAGGTCGCGCTTCTCGCTGTCGCTCCCCACGGCCAGTCGGAAGTAGAACACTCTCCTGTGGGTCGTAGCCATAGGAGACCGGGACCGAGTGTGGTGGTTCCGCCCCGCCGGTCGACAGCGAGATGACGCCGGTCCCGCCGGTGCCGAGAAACTGGTCGACTCGCTCGCGGTCCATCGTGACGGTTGGGTCTGTCATACCGGTTCTACGACAGGCCGGCCGATAAGTCCGTCCGCTGCTCTCACGTACCGGGAATTCAGCACCCATACACAGAAGATGAGACTGGTCGTCTCAATGCATATGGATCTGACACTGAATTCTCTGTGCAGGGTCTCTCGGTCGGTCGAGCCTGTGATTTAATTTGGGCGCGTCGTCGATCTCGGGCACTGTCGAGTCGGCGAGACTGCCAACCACCGAATGGATTCGGTTCTCGACAGACACGACTCGAATTTGATCAAGCCACACCAAGGCGTCTTCCTCAAACAGTGAGTCCGACGCTTCGATAAGTGGCGCTGACCAACCCGTCAAGAAGCGAGAACGATGGTACCCAGCCGAGGACTTGCTCTGTCCGATATACTGCCGTCAGTAGCGACCGAAGCGTACAACAGACACTGAGTACTGAATGGAACAAATAAAACGATATCAACACACA
>CAZOQK010000197.1:0-4681 GCA_964581735.1 uncultured Halobacteriales archaeon
CTCCTCCTCCAGGGCGCAACGATGACAAACGCCCACTGCTCGGACTGCGGGGACCCAATCTTCCGCTACGAGGGCCAGGAGTTCTGTGCCACCTGCGAGAAGGCCGTCGACCGCGTGGATGGGGACGACTCCCAGTCCGACGGTGACGGGGACACGGAAAACATCGAAGTGACCAGCCCGGATGACGGCGCTCGCGTCGCCTTCGGCGGCGAGAACGCTGACAGCGAAGCAAACGGCACTCAGTCCCGGGCCACAGCGGACCAGCAGACACCCGAGCACCCGACACCGGAACAACCGGGTCCCGACCGGCAGGCCGAAGAACAGCGAGCGCCCGAGCCCACACCGGAGACACAGGCCGACCGGCCCGCCGATACCCGGGCCGCACCCGAACAGCCCTCACAACCGCGCCAACAGGCACCGACCCGGGAAGCGCCAAGCATCGACCCCGATGTGGGTGCTGACGTGACGACAGCCCGGGAGTCATTGGTGCGGACGCTGACCCGATTCAGCCAGCGGGCCGAGGCCACCGAGGACCCACAGCGGGCCGGGGAGTATCTCGCCGCTGCACGCGAGGCTGCGGAGACGCTGTCGGCGTTGCGGCAGTAGCGGTCAGTCCCCACTTTTCGGGGCCGAGAAGAGCCACCAGCCGTCGGCGACCAACGGGTACAGCAGGACGAACGGAATCGCCCCGAGGACGACACCGTGGGTAACGGTGTTACCGGCCACGCTCATACCCGCCTCCACGGGCGTTACGTCAGTCACGAACAGGAACGCAAACCCCTCGAACAGCGCCTGGACGAACGCGCCGACGACGGCGGCGCTGACCTGCCAGCGGCGGTCCCCAGGGTCGGGCGCGACGCGGTGGAGTAGCCAGCCGAAGACGGCGAAGCCGACGATGAAACCGATAAAGCCCAGCGGCTCGTCGGCCTCGTACCCCTCTATCAGGTCGTGGACGCCCTCACCCATCGCGGCGCCGAGACCGAGCGCGAGCGTCGGGCCGCCGAAACTCACCAGCGCAACCAACAGGTAGACCAGAAAGAACGGTTTGAAATCCACGTCGTTGCCCAGTTCCCCGCCGAGTTCCGCCACCCCAACACCGAGGGCGAAGACGACAGCACCGACCGTGAGCAACGTGACGAGGCGCTTGAGCGACGCCCCCACGTCGACGGTACCGGTCACCACCTCCTCGGACGGATGCTCTGGTGGGGCCACGTACCACAAATACCCACACCAGCGTGTAAATACGATTATAATTGTACCGAGTCACTCTTGGTCTGCGTTCAGGTCTCAATAGAGCACTATGGAGTACGGGCAGATACTGTTGGGGACTCCTAGTAACCCTCTCAACAGGGCAGTCCTGAACGCATACACACATGGAGTCGCCCCGAGACACGCTCGTTGACGCCGTCGTCGTCGCGGTGGCGGCCATCTTCTCCGCGCTGTACGCCAGCTACTTCCTGACAATCCGGGACGTGACTGACGTAACACAGCTCCAGGCCTTTTTCGAGATGACGCTGTTCGGTGCGGCGCTGGTCACGCTGTACGGGAGTACCTGGCTCGCGCTCCAGACAGACGCCGCGGCCCATCTCAGACAGCGCCTGCTGTGGTGGAGCGGGGCCGGCGCGGTCTTTCTGGTCGTCGTCAGCGGCTCGCTGATGGTCGTCGTCTCCCCGGCGCCGGACTTCGAGGATCAGCTCCTGCAGTTGCTCTTTTCGGGCGGGTTCGGCGTTTCCGCGGGACTCGTCATGGGGGTGCTGGAAATCCAGGGTATCCAGCAGACCCGCGCTCGGACGCGGGCGGACCTGGCCGCTCGCAAACGCGAGGAGGAGCGCCAGCGGCTCGAACTTCTGAACCAGTATCTGCGCCACGAGATTCTCAACAAGGTCCAGATAATCGAGATGAACGCCGACATCGCGCTCCGGCGGACCGACGAATCGATGCCCGAGTACGACCGCCTCGAAACCATCTCCCAGCGGACCGGGGACATCGGCCGGTTCGTCCAGTCGATTCGCTCGATTCTCCAGGCCTCGGACCACCAACCGTCGCTTGAACCGGTTGCGCTGGCGGATATCATCACGGGCGAGGCCGGGAAGGTCGAACGCTCGTTCGATGTCCGGGTCACCGTCTCCGTCCCGGAGGACATCCACGTCGAAGCAGACGACCTGCTCTCGACGGCAGTCTCGAATCTCCTGGAGAACGCGGCCGAACACGGGGCCGACGCCATCGAGGTTGACACCAGCGTTGGAGACGACTGCGTCTCCCTCGCCGTGACCGACGACGGCCCCGGCATCCCCCGGGCGGCCCGCCGGACGCTGTTCGACCCGCCCGAATCCGGCGACCACGGCTACGGGCTCTTCCTCACGAAGAACCTCATCGAACTCTACGGCGGCCGCCTCGAACTCGCCGACACCGGCGCCGACGGCACCACCTTCGCGCTCACGCTTTCCCGGGCGACCCCCGAGGGGGAGACGTGGGCGATGACATCGGTGAAGGCGGCCTGACGCACGGACTGCCTGATATCGGTCTGTGTATCTCAGCCGGCAACGTTCCCACTCGTTTGACGCTCGCTCACGGCGATATTCACACTTGGGATCCTCTCTTTGGTTTGTCTTCGTAGTGGCCGTGGAGCCAGGCTGATGACCGCCCTCGGGGGGTGAGTCTCACCGTCGCTGCGGTGGCCGTCCTTGGGTCCAATCCACTCGTGCTGCTGGGAGGGCTTCCGCCAACGACTTGCTCCGTTGGTCGCTCTCCGACATAGAGTGTGTTTGGGTGTGTCACCTCCACGTCGGGGACGGGATGATCAAGGGGCCACCGCAATGTCGCCCTGGTTGTCCGACCGGCAGTGCTGTGACCCACGTCAGCCCTGATACTGACTCCCGGTCACTCCGCGGATGCGCTCGGCAGTCACTGCCCCCACACCTTCCGCCGCCTGCAGGTCGTCTTCCGCGGCGGTCATCACTGCCTCGACGCTGCCAAACTCCGCCAGCAACGAGCGTGCCGTCACCGGCCCCACCTCTGCAATCGAGGCGACGACGTACTCCTGTTGTTCGGTCAGCGTCTTCGATTGTTTCTCCCCGTGGACGCTCACCTCGCGGTCGCCGTCCTCCTGTTCGCGCCCGGCGATGACATCCAGCAAGTCCGCCGTCTCGCCTTCGTCGCTCGTCCGGAGGATGCTCGCGCCGAAATCGACGGCGAGCGAGGCCAGCGCCCCGTGGATGGCCTTCGGGTGGACCGACCGCTCACCGTAGAGGCTTTTCCCTTCGATAATCAGGACCGGTCGGGCGTAGTGGCGGGCGTCGTCGCCGACTTGCTCGAACAGCGAGCGGTCCCCGCCGGTTAGCGTATCGAGGAAGTCCGCGACGGTCTTGCGCTCGACGACCACCCTATCGGAAAGCACGTAATCACCGACCGCCAGGGTCTCCAGACGGGTCTCGACGCCATCGCGTTTCGAGAGGTCACGGGCGATGGCCGAGTCCAGTTCCCGCTGGTCGACGACGATTTCCACGCCGCCGTCCGCCCCAGCTTCGGCCACGACCGTCTCCTCGCCTGTCTCGCCGCCCGTCTCGGTCGCCGCCTCGCCGGTCCCGTCTCCGGTATCTCCGCCGCCTGGTGACTCCGCTTTCCCCGCGAAGGCGTCCAGTCCGGCCTGTCCGTCGCCGTCCTCCGTTTCGCCCGTCTTGGCCCCGTCCTCGTCACTCACCTCACTACTCTCGCCTTCGAAAGCATCCAGTCCGGGTTGGTCGTGGAGTTCCCCCTCGATTTCGCCGGCGACGCTCTTGAGACTCCGGAGCTGTTTTTCCATCCGTTTCTCGTCCTGTCTCGCCTTCCAAAAATAGGCCTCGTCGCGAGTGTCCTCGGCAAGCAACACCGTCACGGCACCCTCGGTCTGGCGCCCGGTCCGGCCCTTCCGCTGGATGGAACGAATCGCGGTGGGGACCGGTTCATAAAAGAGTACGAGGTCGACTTCCGGCACGTCCAGGCCCTCCTCGGCGACGCTGGTCGAGACCAGCACCTCGAACTCACCGGCCCGGAAGCGGTCTAACGTCTCCTGTTGTTCGGTCTGTGTCATCCCCTCGCTGCCCTCGGTGTCCGACTGGCCGACGAACTTCTCCGTACTGAAATGATCGCCCAGGAAATCGACGAGCGTCTCGGCGGTGTCACGCGATTCGGTGAAAACAATGACCCGGTCGCCGTTGTTGATGCCAAGCGTCTCGGCGATGAACATTCGCGTCCGCCGGAACTTCGGGTGCAAATCGTCGTATTTCTTACCTTTCCGCACCGCCTGGTGGACTTTCGGCTCCGAGACCATCCGCTGGTCGGCCTTCGATGCGCCCGACGAGCGGGCCGCTTCCTTTTGCCGTTCCATGTACCGCCGGAACGATTCGACGCTCTGTGTCTCGACGTAGGTGACTGCTGTCCGGAGTTTCCGTACTTCCGCAAGGAGACTCATCCCCTCGTACCCCTCGGACTGGTCGTTGTTCATCAAATCCCGGAGCTGGCCCTGTATCTGCTGGATTTCCCGCTCGGAGATGTCGGCGGCCGTCTTGTTTGTCACGCCGAGTTTCTTGAGTTCCGTCAGGCGCTCACTGATGACCTCGTTGATGCCGTCCCGGATGCCCTCGACGGTGTCGGGGAGTTCGACGCGCTCCCAGTCGACGGTCGTCTCGTGGGTGTGCTCGGC
>CAZOQK010000198.1:0-4600 GCA_964581735.1 uncultured Halobacteriales archaeon
GTGCTCGACCGGTACGCGGACATCGTCATCATCGTCGGCCTCGCCGGTGGCGTCGGCGACTGGCGACTTGGCATCGCCGCTGTCACGGGTGTTCTGATGACCTCCTACCTCGGGACACAGGCCCAGGCCGTCGGCATCGACCGGGTGTACGGAGGGTTACTCGGTCGTGCCGACCGGCTCGTCCTCGTCGGCGTGGTCGCGTTGGTCGCCTCGTTCCTGCCCGACGCCTTAGGCGCGTTCTCTACCGTCGGGTGGCTGCTCGTCGTCTTCGCGATTGTCGGCCACTTGACGGCTATTCAGCGGTTTTACTACTCGATGCAGTCGCTGTCGTGACGTGCTGGTGCTTACAGCAGCGCCGGAGCCGTTCAGAACAGCGAGAAAGCCCTGCTGGAGGAAGGCGCGAGGCGCACGCGCCTCGGCTCATGTGAACGGGCAGTGCGCGGTGTGACGTGCCGCGACCGTCGAGGCAGTGAGACCACCTCGCAGCGCCCCTGAGCAGAGACCCCAACGCAGTGAGGACCGTAGCGACCGCACCGAGTTCCGCGAGAGCACAGCCATATGAGGCTCTTGTTCTGGTCGAACGGTGAGCGCAGTGAACCGTGAGACAGACGCTCGGGAGTTTCCTGCCGTGCACAACGGTACCTCTCCCGACAGCCACGCACCGAAGGACTGCCCGTCGTTGGGGGGCGTACGTTTTAAACGTCAGGCTGGCCAAGCGGTGGTATGGTTCAGTGTGAGATGTGCGGGACGGAGACCTCCAGTCCGAACCGCGTCAAAATCGAAGGTGCAGAACTCGATGTCTGTGACAACTGCACCGACTTCGGTACCGAGGTCAAAACCGAAGACAGCTCCAGTTCGACCTCGACGAAGTACTCGACCGGGTCCTCGGGCTCTAGCGGCTCGTCCCCGGGGAGTGGCTCCACATCCTCTGGCAGTTCCTCCTCGGGCGGTGGCCGCCGCCGGGATATGTTCGACGACATGGACGAGATTGCACAGGACTACGACGACCTGATTCGGAACGCCCGCGAGGCGGCTGGGATGAGCCAGGAGGACCTCGCAAAAGAACTCAACGAGAAGGCGAGTCTCATCCGGAAACTCGAACACGGCGACACCTTGCCGAGCGACGACGTGCAGACGAAACTGGAGAAGAAACTCGACATCTCCCTGTCGGCAAGCGGCGGGTCCGAGGACAACGAGTGGGACAGTGGGTCCTCAACCGGCGAGTACACGCTCGGTGACGTGGTCGAGCGAAAGGACTAAATGTAGCGTTCGAGGTTCTTTGCGTCCAGTTCCTCCGCGATGTCCTCGACTTCGGCTTCGAGGTCGGGAATCTCCGCGGTGAGCCGTTCGAACTCTGCGCTTTCTTGCAGTTCCGCACGCGTCTTCTCGACTTCGAGGACGTTGCGCTTGAGTTTCTTTGCGGTGAGTTCCTGTGCGCGCTCGCTGTACTCACTGATTTTTAGGAGTCGGTCGACGGTATCGAGCACTTCCTGCCGGGTGACCGGCTTGACGAGGTAATCGTCGATACCGAGGTCGATGATGTGGAAGCCGGGGTTGACCGCGGTCACCATCGCGACGCGGGTCTCGATGTCGCGCTTTTCGAGTTCGAGAATCACCTCGTTGCCGGAGACGACGGGCACCCGACGGTCGAGCAGGATAGCGTCGTAGGCGTCCGAAAGCATCTCGATTGCTTTCTCGCCGCCGTAGGCGACATCGACAGCGTAGCTCCCCCGGAGGTAGTCGGCGTACAGGTCCGCCAACTCCGCCTCGTCCTCGACGATCAACACCGTTGTGCCCCCCGATTGCTCGTCGATCACAGTTGGTTGTAATCATATCAGCAGACGGTATATTAACCGTTCGGGCTGGCGCCGACTCACAACCTATTTTGCCACGCCGGTCGCGGCGTGCGTATGTTCGTTCTCGTCAACCTCAAGACCTACCACTGCGACCCGGTCGCCATCGCCAAGGCCGCAGCGACAGTGGCCGGAGAGTCGACAGCCGAGGTCGCTATCGCACCACAGGCGGCCCACCTCGACCGCGTCGCCGAGACTGGCGTCCAAACGTGGGCCCAGCACGTCAGCCCCGTGTCCCACGGCAGCAACACCGGCAGCACGCTTGCGGAAGCGACAGCCGACGCCGGCGCGGCCGGGACGCTGCTGAACCACTCCGAGAACCGGCTCAAACTCGCGGATATCGAGGCCAGCCTCACCGCCGCCGACCGCGTGGGATTCGACACCGTCGTCTGTGCCAACACCCCCGACCAGATAGCCGCTGCCGCAGCGCTTGGCCCCGACGCCGTCGCCGTCGAGCCGCCGGAGCTCATCGGCACCGGCACGCCGGTCAGCAAGGCAGACCCCGACATCGTGACCGACGCCGTCGCGGCCGCCGAGTCGGTCGACCCCAGCGTCGATGTCTACTGTGGCGCAGGCATCTCGACCGGCGAGGACGTGGTCGCGGCTCGTGAACTCGGGGCCGACGGCGTCCTCCTCGCCAGCGGCGTGGCCAAAGCCGACGACCCGCAGGCGGCACTCGCAGACCTCGTCGCGCCGTTGTAAGCTACTGTCCGTCGACGGCCACCTCGCCCGAGAGTTCCCGACCGGCGGGCGGTCCAAGGGTCAACCCAGCTTCGTCGAATCGGAGTTTGACCTCCCAGCGGAAACCGGACTGAATCTCTGCCACGTCGCTCCGTGCGGGGTCGTTGATACGGAACTCCGCCTGGACGGTGACGTTGTCCGGCCCCAACTCCATGATTCCCGCGTCGGGCGCCGGGTCGTCCATCATGCCCTCGTAGTTCGTTGCGATTTGCTGGAGGTCAAGCAGTGCCGCCCCCCGTCATCGCTACAGGCGACGAACGCGCGTTCGGTGACACGGTAGGTGTCCCTGCCGAACGGGCGGGTCAGGGCGTTGGTCGTTAGTTCGGTGTTCGGGACCGTAATCGTCTGGTTATCCGGCGTCCGGATGCGGGTCACGCGGAAGTCCACGGTCCCGACGATGCCCTCGCCATTGGCTCAGGAGCCCCAGTCCCAGACGTTGAATCCGGGTCGGCGATGAGAAAGAAGCCGCTGATGAGCGACCCGAGCACTTCCTGCCCGGCGATGCCGAACCCGTGTTGATCAGGACGTTGCCGTAACCGGCCCTGACGAGACCGACCAGCCCGGCGATACCTACAATGGCAACACGGAGATAGGTCTTAGTCGCCGTCAGGAGGGTGGGGTTGTTGTGGTTGCGCGAGCTAACCACCCGCAGGACGACGGGCACGACAACGAGTCGGCCGACCGTGTAGACGACAACAGTAGCGACCAGGAAAACCACGCTTTCGATCAGTACTTGACAATACGGCGCGGGCGCGTTTGGAATCGGGTTGCCAAACTGCAGTGGGCAAGCAGGCCCTGCTGGGACAGCGACGGACATGCACCGCTGTTCTCGACAGCTAAAAAAAGCGGTGACAGGTCGCCCGGGGCTACCGGCCCGGGCCGTCGCCGTCCTCGCCGTCGAGGTCGGTTTCGGTGCCGTCCAGCGTCTTCGCCTCGATGTTCTCGGCGAACTCCTGGATGAGGTCATCGTCGACGTGGCCATCGAACTCCTCGTCGAGCAGCGCTTCGAGGCGGTAGTCGTAACGCCCGCGGCCGACGTGTTCGATGAGGCCACGCATCCGGAGCGTGCGGTTGTAGGCGTAGGCGCTCGTGCGGTCGCCGCTCCCGCCCGCGGCGAAGTGAGCGTTCAGCGGCGTCCCGGGACCGAACTCCCGGTAGAAGTGCAACATCTTGCGGGATTTCGTCTCCATCCCTGCGATGTCGGCTTTGAGTTCGCGCACGACGAGCGGGTCCTCGCCCTCCGCGGGCGCGTCCTCGGCGTCGATGATGTCGTACTCGCTGGCACCCCGGCCCGTTATTCCCTCGCGGAACTCCGAAGGGGCGCTGCCGTCGCCGTCGAGGATACCGTCGTCATCGGCCGCGTCCTCGTCGTCGGCCATCGGCCGGTTCGTGTCGCCGTCGACGATATCCTCCGGCACGCCGACCTCCGAGACCGCCGGCCCGTCCGTGGTCTCGGGGCCGCTCTCGCCCTCGCTACCGGTATCGACGCGCGCGCCGCCGTCGGTCGTTGCCGACCCGGTCGGCGTCTCGCCGACCGCGCTGAGCCGTGAGAGGACTTCCTCGGCGCTGAAGCCGCTGTCCCCGTTTTCCGCCTCCTCGTTCCCGTCGTCGCCCGGTTCGTCGGCGGCGTCCATCGCGGCGGCGACGGCCGCGTCGACATCTTCGGGGTCCGCGCCCGACTCCTCAACGGGGGCCGGTGTGACTGACTCTTCGCTGTTCTCGTCGTCCTCGCGCCCGGTCTCGCCCGTCTCGGCTTTGTGCTTCTGTCGGAGCCGCTCCTGTTCGGTCCGGCCGGGATTCGGGCCATCGACGTGTCTGACGAGCGCGTCGACGAACTGGTCTGCCATCCGGCTCATATCCCGGGCGTCCTGTAACTCCGCCTCGAGTTCCGCGATGCGGGAGTTCTTTCTGTCCAGTTCCCCGCGGAGTTCGGCGATGCGGTCATCGCGAGCCTGCTGTTTTTCGCTGAGTTCGGAGAGTTCCGAGACGAGGTCGTCGACGACGTC
>CAZOQK010000199.1:0-4589 GCA_964581735.1 uncultured Halobacteriales archaeon
GTTCGACGCCAATAGCTACCTCTACTTGACGCGGGCGATGGACAACTACGACCTCTCGGCCGGCTTCGAGTCCGATTCGAACGCGCTCGCGGCCTTCGACGGCGAGGCCCTCGTGATGTCCTTTACCGCCGACTGGCACTTCACGACGGCACAGGCCGAGGCACTCACCGACGCCATGCGCGAGGCGGGCGTTAATGTCGCCCACCACGTCGTCGACTCCGACCACGGCCACGACGCGTTCCTCGTCGAACCCGAGAACGTCGGCCCCCCGCTGGCCGACTTCCTCGAAGACGGCCTCGGCGGGAGCGCCATCTCCGACACCGCCGAAGACGAGGAAGACACCGGCAGCGACTTCGCACCCGTCCACACCAGCCTCTTCTCGGACTGACGACCTGGTGTGTGGTGACACATACCTTTATATTGGCGGGGAACCTTCACTATCAGCGGCATGAGCGAGACAGACCAGACCGACCGTACCCGGGTCAGTTTCGGCACGACGGTGTACGACGACGACGGCACGGAGCTGGGTCGCATCCGCGCGTTCGACGAACACGGCTTTTATGTGAGCATCGACAACGGTATCGAGGCCCTCTCGGGCGAACACATCACGGCCGGCAATCCCGGCGAGGCCACCCTGATGTGGCGCTGCTGGGAGTGTGGCGAGATGGGGCAGATAGAGAACATCCCCGACGAGTGCCCCTCCTGTGGCGCACAGAAAGAGGACATCTATTACTGGCAGGAAGACTGAGACCCACGCGATGGATGTGGCCGTCTTCGGCGCGGGCAGTCTCGGGAGTCTCCTTGGGGGACTGCTCGCCCGCGCCCACGACGTGACACTCGTGGGGCGCGACCCACACATCGATACCGTCGCCGGATCGGGACTCCGGATTTCGGGTGCAGTCGAAACAAGGGTGTGGCCGGGCGCCGCGACGACCATGCCCGCAAGCGCCGACCTTGCACTTGTGACGGTCAAGGCCGGTGATACCCCTGCCGCCGGCGACGCACTCGCGGACTCCGACCTCGACGCCGCACTCTCCCTGCAAAACGGGATGGGCAACGAGGCCACCCTCGCCGCCCGGCTGGACTGCCCGGTGCTTGCCGGCACCTGCACCTACGGCGCGCGACTCGACGCGCCCGGACACGTCGCCTGTACCGGCGTCGGCGAGGTCGTCCTCGGCGCGCGCGCCGGTGGCCCCTCAACGGTCGCCGACCGCATCGGCGAGGCCTTCCGGACTGCCGATGTCGAAACGACCGTCTCTACCGAAATGCCGCGCCGCCTCTGGGAGAAACTGGCCGTCAACGCCGGTATCAACGCCACCACCGCCCTCGCCCGCGTCGACAACGGCGCGCTCCTCGACGGGCCAGCTGGCGAGACGGCACGCAAGGCGGCCTGCGAAGTCGCCCAGGTTGCACGGGACGAGGGTATCGACTTCGCCGAGGCTGACGCCGCCGGTGCCGTCGACGACGTGGCGGCGGCCACCGCCGAAAACACTTCCTCGATGAATCAGGACGTACTCGCGGGCCGCCCGACCGAAATCGACGCCATCAACGGCCACGTCGTCGAGGTGGCGGAGCGCCCGGTCCCGGTCAACGAGACGCTGGCGGAGTTAATTCGCACGTGGGAAAAAATGAACGTGACGGAGTAATAGGGGGGGTTCAGGGGCGTTCGGCGAGCAGTGTTCAGTTGAGAGACAGCAAGCGACACCGACATTGAGGCCAGCAAGAAGGCCCCGGCTGGGTGTACTCCCGCGCCTCGCTGCGCTCCTCACTCACTTCGTCTGTTGTGATGCTTGCGTGGCCGGGGTCCGTGTAGCCAGCCGCCGGGAGAGCAAAGCTCTCCCGAGCCCACGGCGGCTGCGCGGCGCGACGCGCCGCGGCTGTCGAGGCGGTGAAACCGCCTCGCGCGCCGTGAACGCCCCTTTCAGTCCCGAAGGATTCATTTCGTTCGTCTTTTGACCCGCGCAACCGCTCCGCGTTTGCTCAGTCCCACCCGCATAGACTGGCTAATCAAGCTACAGGGGGACTGAAAGGACACCCCACTCCGGGAAGCACAACGACACAAGCAGGGCGAGGGCGAAGCTCTCGCTGACCGTGCGGACGACTCACGGGTCGCCCACATACCACTGGAACGAACGCAGTGAGTGAAGCGCCCAGCGAGTGGACGGTCCAAGCGGAGGGACGGACCGCAAAAACGAACGGGGATCGGGAGATTCAATCGACGCGAGAATCTCCAGTGTAAGCGGCGAAGCCACGAACAACGCGACTCACAAGCAGCGCGCGAGTGCCGTGGGCAGAGCGAGACCGAAGGTCTCACAAGCCATGCGGCGCGTTCAGGTGCGCGCCACGGACGAAGCGAACGAACTGGTTCGAGACGGCTTTGCCGTCTCCTCATGCGGAAAATCTTCGATTTTCAACTCCCTCCTCAGACAGACGAACTGAGTCTGACTGTGGCGGAGCGGAGTGGGGCTTTCTTGCTCGTCTCAGCGACGCCTATCTGATCACACTCCGTTGCCGCCGGGAGGAACGTTTTTATCCTCAGGTGGACTTCCAGAGCACAATGCCATGTTGGGAGTGCGCCATCGAGGGCGACGACACGACGTTTGACCGGGTTGAGGACCTCATCGTCCACCAGGCAACCGAACACGACCGCATCGAGTGCAAAGTCTGTGGCGCGGTCGTTCCCGATGGGTACTTTGCTATCCGGCACGCCTTCGATGAACACTCCCGGGCCGAGTACGTCCGAGCCTACGACGCAAGCGCGGCGGACGTGCGCCGGCGTGAGAACGTCAAAGACGACATCGAGGACGCCGCCGACATCCGGGAAGTCGTCGACCGCATCGAAGGCAGCGGGTAACCCTTGCCAACCCATGCAGATTCCTCCGTTTCGAGGCGGATTCTGTCCCGGGTCCTGTATAATTAGATTGTGGGCTCATATCGGCAGGACGTGACAGGGCCACGCTAAGCGCAGCGACGTAGATGAATCCCACTCCGCCCGCGACGGTACCGAACCGGCTGAGCAGTTTACCGACGAACACCTCCCGTCCGGTGTTCGGAAACGCGAGCAGGAACTTGGTGCCACCACTCTCGCGCTCGCCGGCGATGGCCAGATAGCTCATCACCAGCGCGACGATGGGCAACAGGACGGCTATTACCAGTGTCAGCACCTGGAACAGTTCCCGGACGGCCTCGCGCGGCGGACTCGTGATGTCGGCGGACACACACGCGAGCAACGCGGCAATCAGCCCCAGACTGATTGCACCGCCCCACACCATCCGTGACCGCCGCGCCATCGTGAAATCCTTCTTTATCGAAATTGCAAGGCTAAAAGCTCGCCCTTCAGGGCGGGGAGGATGTCAATACGCTGATCGTGTCCATACGGACACCTCGTGGCCCTGTGGGTTCGTCCGTCCCGTCCCCTCATCCGTGCACTGGCTGAACAGTTCCTCCAGAGAGGTGTTCTCCGCCAAGATATCGACGATATCGGCTCGCTCGTCGACGGACCGGACGATATCGACTTTCACTGTCGGGTCACAACACTGGACCGTCAGTGTCGGGCCCTCTGTGGTGGCCACAGTCACTCCGTCGATATCTGCGAGCCTATCGACCGCCGGTGACTCGGCACACGTCAGTTCGACGACTGCGTTGCCGCGGGCGTTCTCCCACAGCCCTTCGATGGTGTCCATCGCCACTAGCTCTCCCTCGTTCATCATACCGACCCGGTCACAGACCGCCTCGACTCCGCTGAGGATGTGACTGGAAAAGAAGACGGCCGTGCCGTCGTCGGCACGCTCCCGAATGACTGAGCGAATCTGCTGAATACCGTTATGAGCCAGCCCCGTTGAGGGTTCGCCGAGGATGAGCGGGTCCGGGTCACCGACGAGGGCCACCCCGGAGGCGAGTCGCTGCTGCATCCCCTTCGAGTAGTCCCCGGTCGTCCGGCCGGCGTCCCCCTCGACACCCGCAGGTTCGAGTATCTCGTCCGGTCGTCGTCGGCTTCTTTGATGTCGATTGCCCACTCGACGTACTCGCGACCGGTGAGTCGGCTGCCGAAGCCGTACCCTTCCGGGACCACCCGGTCCGCTCCCGAATCGCCTCGGAGTCGGCCTGTGTGTCCAGTCCGAAAATTTCCGCCGACCCTGCCGTCGGACGAATAAAAATCGAGCAACATGTTGATGATCGTCGATTTCCCGGCTCCGTTGGGCCCGAGGAAGCCCAAAAATCTCCCCTTTCTCGACTGCTAAATCGGGGGCGTCGACGGCGAGGATGTCACCGCCAAACCGCTTTGTCAGTCCGTTCGTCTGTACAGAGGGCATTTAGCTCGAACCTTGTTGGCGAGCGAAGCGAACTGAGGCTCAAAAACACGCCCGCGTGACCCTCGGTGGTGAAAAAGCCACGATTCACTCCGTTCGTCGTGGTATTATGGTTCTTCGGCGTCTCGCGGGTCGTCCCTCTCCGCTCGAGTTCTCGAGGAGCGGTGCGCTTCGCTTACCGCTCCTCGCTGTCCAAGACCCGAATCTGGTCGCCACGAACCGTTACCGGAATCGGGACCGTCGCCTCGTACAGTTCGACGGTCACCTGGTCTTTGCCCT
>CAZOQK010000200.1:0-4580 GCA_964581735.1 uncultured Halobacteriales archaeon
TCGCACACGCGCCGCGCTGGTAGACCAGCGGCACGCGGTTGGCAAAGCGCATCACTTCGGCTTTGCCGCCGTCCTCGATGTCGCCGCCGTAGGCGATGCCGGCCTCCACAATGAAGGGGTCGCCGCCGTGGACCGACGCGTCCCGGGTCGCCGCCGCGTAGAAGTCGGCGTCGTACTCCTTCGTCAAGCCGGCTTCCACCAGGTCCGCCGAAATCGGGGAGAGACAATCGGTGGGCGGGGAGATGATGTCCGTCTCCCGCATCGCCTCGAGCAGTTCGGAGGCGGTGTCGCGCTCGCCCGCGATGTCGTGGACGTGTGGCGGGTCATCGGGCAGCGTCTCCATGCGCTCCCAGATGGCCGCGACGACGTTCTCGCGGGCGGTGTCGCCGAAGGTGGCGTCGTCGAACTCCTCGGTGTCCTCGGCGGACTTTCGCACGTGGGCAGTGAGCTTTTTGTGTGTGACGCGGTGGCGCTCGTCTTCGACGCGGTTCTCGAACTTCGCGGCGACGCGCTCGGCCAGTCCCTGGACGTGGGCGTCGTCCTTGCGTTTCGTTGTCGCCTCGTCGACGAGCGCGTAGATATCCCCGGTCAGTTCCGCGGTAATCTCGGCCCACGCGGCCTCAACGGCGTTTTCCCGGACCGTCGAGCCAAAGGTGGTGTCGTACTCGTCTTCGATGACCTCGGCCACGTCCTCAACGTTTGCGGCGATCTTGTTGTGGGCGATGCGCTCGGTGTCGGTGATGCGCTCGGCCACCTCGCTCGCGAACTGTGCGGTGGCGTTGGCCCCCTTGTTCGCGACGGCATCCTCGACGGCCGTTTTTAGGTCTGCGTCTTCATGTGCCTCGGGCGGCCGCCAACACATCTCGCGGCCGAAGTGGCGGTCGCGGAAGTTATCGATGACCGAATCCGACGTTTTCTGCCCGACGCGGGTGAACTCGCCCTGCAAGAAGCCAGAGACCGAGTAGGAGTCGGTAGCTTCGAGCATCTTGATGAGCGTCCCGAGTTCGACGCCGTGGGGGTGAGGGCGAATCTCCTCGGTCTCGTCGGGCAGTCGGTCGGTCGCCCGCTCGTATTTGAAGTGTTCGTCGGGCTCGCGCATCTCGATGCGGGCGTGGGGATTGACGACCGCCGTGTGCTTGATATAGTCGTGGAGCTGCTGGCGGGCGCGCATGTTCCCCTCCATCTCCAGTTCGATACGGGTGCCGTGGGGGCGCTCCCAGGCCGTGGTCGATTCCTCGCTGATTTCCGGTTCGTTCGTGTCGGTGTCGACGATGAGTTCGAAGTATTCGGCCTCGGTGTTGCCCTGTGTGCGGGAGGTGACCTTCGCGGGCTTGCCCGAAGTCAGTTGTGAGTACAGCACCGCCGCCGAAATCCCGATACCCTGCTGACCGCGGTTCTGCTCGCGTTTGTGAAAGCGCGACCCATAGAGGAGCTTCCCGAAGATTTTCGGAATCTGGGCTTTCGTTATACCAGGGCCATTGTCCTCGACGACGAGCCGGTAGTAGTCGCCGACTTCCTCGATTTCGACGTAGATGTCCGGCAGGATACCGGCCTCCTCGGTGGCGTCCAAGGCGTTGTCGACGGCTTCCTTGACCGCTGTCACGAGCGCCCGGGCGCCGGAGTCGAACCCGAGCATATGCTTGTTCTTCTCGAAGAACTCGGCGATGGAGATAGACTGCTGGCTCTCGGCCAGCTCCTCGGCTATCCCCTCGCCCTCGCCGAGGTGCGACTGATAGGAGGTCATGTGGCTATACGTTCTGCACCCGGGTGTTAAATGTTGTGCGTCAGCGGAACGAAAACCGACAGCCCAAGTGCCTAATTATCGGGGGGCGCAAACGTAGCGTGCCGACTCACGACCGGTGCTATGGAACCGTCAGGCGACACCCTCGATATCCTCCCCGTCGAGGACAACCCAGGCGACGCCGGGCTCATCGAGACGTATCTCAACTCACAGACCGGCGGTTCGTTCACGCCACCCACGCTGATGCACGTCGAGACGCTCGATGCAGGTGTGACGATGTTGCGGGGATCGACGTACGACCTGCTCGTCCTCGGTTTGGCCCTGCCCGAGAGCACCGGCCTCGCGACCCTGGAGCGGTGTCTGGACCGAGTCGATGAGGGCGGAGCCATCAGCCCGCTGCCAGTCGTCGTCCTGACTCGATGCCATCCGGGACAAGGAGGGGACGGCGCTTGAACACGCCAGCGGCGTCGGGCTCTGGGTGATTTATTCCGTTATCAGCCGTTCCGATGTCGACCTCCAGTTCGACGCCGCCGCCACGGTCCGGCTCCGGCGTGCGGACTGACTCAAATCAGTCCCAGTAGCCAGGCGACGGCACCGGCCGAGACGACGACGCCGGCGAGTGCGAGTCCCACGTACTGGAGGATGCCCGTCGAGTAGTCCCGGAGAACCGACTTCTTGCCACCGTCGGAAACGACGAACGTCGGGGCGCGATTCCCCCAAGAGACGACGACACGTTCCGAGTCGAGCGCTGGTGTCGATGGCAACTGGTCTTTTGCCGCAGCACCTGCCTGCTGCATCATCTCGGTTGCCGTGTCCATCATGTCCTGCGCCGCTTCGGGGTTGTTTTGGGGGTCCTGCTCGGCAGTCTGTTGTGCCTCCTCGGAGAGCGATTCCATCTTCTCGCTGTATTCGTCCTGATTCTGCGGGTTGGGCTCCGGGAGTCGCTGCATCGCACGCGGTTTGTACCGGGTCTGTGGGTTCGATACCGCATCGGCACCGACTTCGAGGACCCCATTGAGGAGACTCAGCCCGCCGCCATCGCCGCTGGTCACCGACCCCATCGCGTCTGCCATCCCGTTACCCACACCGCTTCCCAGCGGCGTCTGGTCGGGTGAGACCGCCTCACCGTAGACGTACACCTCCTCCCCCTCGTGGACAACCCACTCTTTGAAAACCGCACCGTGACTGCTGGCGCTACGGAGCTCGTCGACGTACTCCGGGGGAATCTCATAACTTCCGTCATCGTCCCCGCCGCCGACCAGTGACACTACCTTCTCGCCGACGCCCTCGCTGACGCTGTCTCTGTCCACCTCATAGGACTGCTCCATATCGAGGTCGGCAGTTGCCCCGTCTACCAGCGTTCGCCCGGAGCCATCGTCGGCCCAGAAGGGTGCGCCCGCTTCCTCCTCGCGGGTAGTGCGCCATTCGTAGTCCGGTTGGTCGTGGTGGTGGTCGTCGCCCTCCTCGCCGATTTCGGGCTGGTTGTCGTGGTGTGTGCGCTGTTTTTCCCGCTTCACCAGCCGGTAGGCGACACACTCCTGTTGGGTCAGCGGCGAGGTGAAACTGTGCTCGGCCGTGTGTGCCGTCCCGCGGAGTTCGACCGGCCCCTGTCCAGCCTGAATCGACCCCGCAGAGGCGGCACTTGCTGCCGAGACTGCCTGTCGCTCCTCCCATGAATCCCGTGACTTCTGTACACCGAACGCTGCCACGATGATTCCAACGAGTATCACGCCCACTGCCATGAGTGTGTGTGATGACATGGCAGGATATGTGTGAAACACCTATAAAGAATTTGTGACAGTTTTGGTTGTAGTCACGCGCTCGCGCGTGCGTGAGTTTTAAGACGAGCCGTCTGTTATTACGTTCTAAGGTTTTCATGTCTGAGGATACTGAGTACGGCGCAGGCCAGATACAGGTACTTGAAGGGCTCCAAGCCGTTCGGAAGCGCCCCGCGATGTACATCGGCTCGACCGATTCACGCGGGTTGCACCATCTGGTCTATGAGGTGGTGGACAACTCCATCGACGAAGCACTCGCCGGCCACTGTGACACTATCGAGGTGACCGTCCACGAGGACGACTCCGTCTCCGTCAGCGATGACGGGCGGGGCATCCCCGTGGACACCCACGAGGAACACGGCAAACCCGCCGTTGAGGTCATCATGACAATCCTGCACGCGGGCGGGAAGTTCGACAACAAATCCTACCAGGTCTCGGGTGGCCTGCACGGCGTCGGGGTGAGCGTCGTCAACGCGCTCTCGAAGTGGCTGGAGGTCAAAATCAAACGGGATGGTGCGGTCTGGAAACAACGCTTCGACCACGGCGAACCCAAGTACGACCTCAAGCGGGTCCGTGATATGGAGCCAGGTGAGGAGACCGGAACCACGATTCAGTTCTGGCCCGACAGCGACATCTTCGAGACGACCGACTACGTCTTCTCGACGCTCGAATCCCGACTCCGGGAACTCGCCTTCCTCAACTCCGGAGTCGCAATTAGCCTCTCGGACGACCGCGAGGACCGCACTCAGACGTTCCGCTACGAGGGTGGCATCCGGGAGTTCGTCCAGTTTTTGAACGAGACGAAGACAAACCTCCACGAGGATGTCATCTACTTCGACGACGAGGAAGACATCGGTGGGGGGACGGTCCAAGTAGAGGTGGCGATGCAGGCCACCGACGAACTCCAGGGGTCGCTGCATGCCTTCGCGAACAACATCAACACCCGCGAGGGCGGTACCCACCTGACGGGCTTCAAGACGGCCCTGACGCGGTGTGTGAACGACTATGCGAACGACAACGGGCTCCTCTCGGATCTCGATGAGAATCTCACGGGCGAGGAC
>CAZOQK010000201.1:0-4576 GCA_964581735.1 uncultured Halobacteriales archaeon
GTCGAGGACATGCGGACGGTGTTCGACGGCATCCCCCTCGACGAGGTGTCGACGTCGATGACGATCAACGCGCCCGCGGCCGTCCTCCTCGCGATGTACATCGCCGTGGGCGACGAACAGGGCGTCCCGCGCGAGGAACTCCGGGGCACAATCCAGAACGACGTGCTCAAAGAGTACGTCGCCCGCAACACCTACATCTACCCGCCCGAGCCGTCGATGCGCATCATCACGGACATCTTCGAGTTCTGTGCCGACGAGACGCCGAACTTCAACACTATTTCCATCTCGGGGTATCACATCCGCGAAGCCGGATCGACGGCCGCCCAGGAAATCGCGTTCACCCTTGCGGACGGCATCGAGTACGTCGAAGCCGCAATCGAGGCCGGACAGGACGTCGATGAGTTCGCCCCGCAGCTCTCCTTTTTCTTTGCCTCCTACAACAACATCTTCGAGGAAGTCGCGAAGTTCCGCGCCGCACGGCGGATGTGGGGCAAAATTATGGAGGAGCGCTTTGGCACGGACAACCCCAAATCGAAACAGCTGAAATTCCACACACAGACTGCCGGGTCAACGCTGACCGCCCAGCAAATCGAAAACAACGTTGTTCGGGTCGCCTACCAAGCACTCGCCGCAGTACTCGGTGGCACCCAGAGCCTCCACACCAACGGCAAGGACGAGGCCCTGTCGATTCCGACCGAACAGTCAGTGCGGACCGCCCTCCGAACCCAGCAGATTCTCGCACACGAATCCGGCGCAGCAGACACCATCGACCCGTTGGGCGGGAGTTACTACGTCGAGAACCTGACCGACGAACTCGAAGCGGAGGCCTTCGAGACTCTGGAGGACATCGACGAGCGCGGCGGGATGCGCCAGGCCATCGAGGACCAGTGGGTCCAGCGCCAGATTCAGGATGTCGCCTTCGAGCGCCAGCGCGAACAGGAGGAAGGCAAGCGCATTATCGTCGGCGTCAACGAGTTCGAAATCGACGACGAGGAGGAGGTCGACATCGAGGAAGTCTCCGAGGAGGAAGAGCGCAAACAAAAAGAGAACCTCCAGCAGGTCAAGGCAGAACGCGACGACCAGGCTGTCGAGGCAAAGCTCGATGCACTCCGCGAGGCCGCACAGGGCGAGGAGAATCTGATGCCGTACATCATCGACGCGGTGAAAGTCTACGCCACGACCGGCGAAGTCTGTGACGCGATGCGCGATGTCTACGGCGAGTACCAGCCCGGAATCTGAGACGAATGGGTATGCATTTCGACCACGCCGGCATTGCGACCGACGACGCCGACGCCCTCGCCGACCTGTACACCGACCTGTTCGACACCCACGTCGCTCATGAGGAGACCTTCGACGGGATGACCGTTGTCTTCCTCTCGCTTGGCAACGGCTACTTCGAACTGCTCGAACCGCAAGACAACGAGGGCCCAATCATCTCCTATCTGGAGAACAACGGCGCGGGTATCCACCACCTCGCCGTCGCCACCGACGACATCGAGACAGCCCTGGAGAACGCCCGTGAGATGGACATCGCGCTTATCGACGAGGAGTCGCGGCCGGGCGCGTGGGGCCATGACGTAGCCTTCTTACACCCCCGCGACACCGGCGGGATTCTCCTCGAATTCGTCCAGCACTGACAACGCACGGAGGTGCCAGTTTCCTTCGTTGCTGTCACAGGTAACTTGTCCACTCACTGCGTAACAGTCGGCTACGGCCGGCGACGTGTTAATCCCGACCGGCCGGTGACGAGAGCGAGACAGCCGACACAGAGCGTGGCCGTGACCGGGAGCACGTGCCGCCGATACCCACATCGAGCAGGAATTACTCGGATGTCAGCGGCCAGACGAGCGGGATACCCGGCGCGACGGTCAGGTTGAGACACAGACGCGAGGCGTAGGCGACCGCGACGGCCCCGCTAACGCGCCGGTCAGCGGCGGCAGCGACGCCCGCGACGACGCCCAGAACGAGGAGCCCGTGTGTCAGCCCGCGGTGGACGAACGGCCACCCGAGCGCTTCCGGAAAGAGGAACTCGCCGTCCGGAAAGAGCCCGACGACTCTGTCTCACGGTCGCTTGAACAGCACGAGACCAAGCATCAGCCCGATGAGGCCGTGCGTGGCTATCGCAACCGGGAGGACTGTCCTATCGGGATACGAGAGCACGACACCGTTCTTGTGGCTGTGCCACATAAATCGGACGCCCACGCCTGGCAAGCATCACCTGCTCCCGGCGCGTTTATGCCTGCCCGTGAGAATTACCATCTAATGGGTCCACACGCCGCGCTCACGCGGATGCCCTTTGCCGAACATCTCGGAATCGAAGTCGAACACGCCGACGGTGGCGAGGCCGTTGCCCGCCTCTCGCTGGAACCCTATCACTCCTCGAACCGGGACGCCGACGTGGCACACGGCGGTGTTATCTCCTCGCTCGCTGACACCGTTGGCGCGGCGGCCGTCATGTCCCAGTCCGGTGCTGTTACGCCGACTATCGACCTCCGAATCGATTATCTCGCGCCCGCGACAGACGACCTCCGCGCGGAAGCACACGTTCTCCGCACCGGTGACAGCCTCGGTGTCGCCCGCGTCGAAATCTACGCTGAAGACGGCGAGAACTCCCACGTCGCCACGGCCCACGGCACTTACAAAACCGACACCGACGACGCTGGCGAGTCGCCGTGGACGGAAGGTGAAGGCGTATTCGCTGGACACGACTAGCTGTCACCCTCCGACCTGCTCCGGGACAGTTTCGCCGTCTCGTCGTTGTGGAACCCCAGCGCGCTACCGACGACTCTGGGAAAGCATGACAGCTGCTATCTGAGACTGCAATTTTTCCGGGTGGTGGTAATCAAGTGTTCGGTTCGCGCTGCTCCGAGAGGTGTTCCCACACCTCCGCACAGCCACACCCATCCTCTACACCGTCGAGGTGCATCGGGGCGTCGTCGTGTTCGTTGTCAGGCCTATCTCCCTGTTCGGTCTGTCTGGTCATCGTTGCGCATATTGTACCAACGGAGAAAGCGCTGTGAAGCTATTTCCGTTACTGTGAGGGGATTTATATTTAGCGAATAGCTACCGATCAACATGTGAGTTGGTGACAGGGAGACGCGGATGGTGTGGGTGTCACAGTGTGACTGCCTAGCTCCCCGTTTCGACCGTTCGTCCGCTATCTCGAGCCAGCGGGCGAATGGTTTGTGTCGTCATCCACCCGAGAAAAGATACTAACCGAAATTTTCGACCTTCGCCGCTTCAGGGTCACCGCCTGCGGCTTCCAGCGCCGTGGTCGCGTCGTCCAGAAAGTCAGCGAAGCCGTAGATGAAGACCTGGGTGTCCTCAGTCAGGGCGTCGGCGACGGCGTCGTCCAGCGTCTCGGCTGGGGTTAGCATCTCGATGTCGACGCCCCGGGCCCCGAGGTCGGCCAACCGGTCTTCGTGGATGGGGGCGTCGTCGCGGTAGACGATAGCAGCCTCGCCGCCGTCGGCGATGGCGCGTTCGGCGATGCCAACCGCGGGGCCGATGCCAGGGCCGCCCGCGAGCACGAGGACGCGGGGTTCGTCCTCGTAGTAGGCGTCGCCGTAGGGGCCCGAGAGGGTCATCTCGTCGCCGGGCGCGAGCGTCCGCAGTTGTGGTGTGACCGCACCCTCGGGGTCGATACCGATGGTGAGTTCGAAGGTCCCGGAGACATCAGGCGAGGAGATGGTGTAGAAGCGCGGCTCTTCTTCGCCGTCGACGGTGGCGACGAGCTTGACGAACTGGCCGGGCCGGGCTGAAAAGCCCTCGGGCGCCTCGAACTCGACGGCGATTGCATCCGGGCCGACATCGTGGACGGCGGCGACGGGAACAGCGGTCTGGTCCATACCTCACACTGGGAAAGCGGGAGGAAGGGCGTTTCGCTCTCGGTCGATGAGAACGACCCCCAAGACAGTTAGTGAGGTTCGCAGTGGGATTTCGGTCCCGGCAAAGGCGGCGAAATCCGGTGGGTAAGCCACATGCACAATGCTTTTCCTCCGTCCCGAGGAACCCACGAAGTAGCATGCCCGACGATCTAAACTGGGCCATCGGCGGCGAAGCCGGCGATGGGATTGACTCTACAGGTAAGATTTTCGCCCAGGCGCTCTCACGGGCGGGACGACACGTCCTCACCTCGAAGGATTTCGCATCGCGAATCCGTGGCGGCTACACCGCCTACAAGGTACGGACCGCAGTCGACCGCGTGGAGAGCGTCGTCGACCGTCTGGACGTTCTCATCGCGCTGACGGAGCGAACTATCGACGAGAACATGGATGAACTCCACGAGGGGAGTGTCATCATCTACGACGGCGAGCGAACCACGATGAAAGACGTCGAGATTCCCGAGGGAATGTTCGGCCTCGATGTCCCGCTGAAAGGACTGGCTGAGGACGCCGGCGGTGCCATCATGCGCAACGTCGTTGCGCTCGGGGCCGCGTGTGAAGTGTCGAATTTCCCCATCGAGAATCTCGACGAATCCCTCGAGAAGACGTTCAAAAACAAGGGGAAAGCAATCGTCGAGAACAACTAGAAGGCCGCCCGCCTCGGTCAGGAGTACGTCGCCGAGGAGTACGAC
>CAZOQK010000202.1:0-4527 GCA_964581735.1 uncultured Halobacteriales archaeon
GCCCAGCACGGCGAAGGTCATCGAGTGTCCGGGGATGACGTTCACCGAGCCGTCGTCGTTGAACCGCCCCATGCGGGCGCCAAGCACCGCAGCGGCCGTCAGACCGGCGATGCCGCCCATCCCGTGGACAATCATCCCGCCCGCGAAGTCAGTGAAGGCCGTGCCAGTAAGCTGTTCGACCAGCCCCGGACCGGCCCGCCACGTGAAGGCGATGACCATCGGGTAGATGACCGCCGCCAGCAGGAACGTGTACGTGATGTACGCGCGAAGCTTCGCACGACCGGCCACCGCCCCGGAGACGATGGTCGCTGCCGTCATCGCGAAGACAGCGCCGTACAGGAAGCTGATATACTGGCTTGCACCCTCGATAGTGTACGGAACCGAAAAGCCACTTCCCGAAAGGGCGTTTGCGACCCCCGTCCCAAGGAGGAAAAACACCGACACCCCGACCGCCCAGGTCAGGAGGTTCTTCGTCAGCTGGTTCGCTACGTTCTTCGACCGCACCTGTCCGGCTTCGAGCATGGCGAAGCCAGCGTGCATGAAGAAGATAAGGAACGATACTATCAGTATCCACATGTTGTTTATCGCGTCGATCGTCGGCTGTGACTGGAGTAGTACGCTGCTCATATTGACTGTCTCACCTGTATTGTGTTGTCGTTGTTGCGTGTTCGTTTGTCCACCTTTCTTCGCGAAACCTACGATATCGTGTTTCTTCTCACGGAGTACCCTACCGGAACACACCTACATAAGCGTTGGCTTTAGTATTCCAAATATTTCAGATGTTATCTGGAACGATGTCCAATATTCAGAACAATATTAGCTGTATAAGGATGTAATTCGTCCAGATATCGGACGTCGCGGTAGCCATTTTCCGGACAATTGTCGACCGGTAAACGCGCTCGTCGGCCCTAAGCCCCACCGTGAGCGGCGCGCGCACTCGGTGTCGGGCAGGGAGTGTCGTGGAATACTTGCCAGCCACGTTGTTTTTAACTTCGGACAGGTGTTTCAGGTAAGTATGAACATAATAACAGTTGTTGTGCGTCTTATACAACGATCTATCACTACACTCGACTGGAAATATGCGTTGAAGGTGTGCAGCAAATGACGAATCAACGGTACAGCGACCCGGCAAGCGAGAGCCAGGTGGATATCGACGGCCGTGCAATCGCAAACGCGACGGGCGCCGTGGGTGCGGTCCGGACCGCCTCGGAAACGGTCGACGACCAGTTGGTCACTATCGACGACCAGGCGGGCGCACAGGCGCGTGAGATCGAACAGGTCGTCACCGAGGTCTCTGATTTGAGCGCGACCATCGAGGAGGTCGCGGCACGCTCCCAGCAGGTCGCAAAGCGCAGCGAGGACGCCGCCAAGCGGGCCGCCGACGGCCGTGCAGCCGCAAGCGAGGCGATGGGCGTCGTCGGGACAGTTCAGGAGACCAGCGAGGAACTGGCCGCCGAAATCAGGCGGCTCAACGACCGCATCGCCACCATCGAGCAGGCCCTGGCCGGCATCGACGATATCGCCGAACAGACGAACATGCTGGCGCTCAACGCCTCCATTGAGGCCGCACGCGCGAGCGACGGCGGGGCCGATGGCTTCGCGGTCGTCGCCGACGAAATCAAGAGTCTCGCCGCCGAGTCCCAGGCACAGGCCGATACCATCGAGAACGCACTCGCGGAGGTTCAGGCCGCGGCCGACGAGACGGTCGCCCAGTTAGAGGAGACGACAGAGCAAATCGAGACCGGGGCCGACCACGTTGCCAACGCCATGGACGAGTTCGACGCCGTCGCCGACACCGTCAAGCGGACCGCCGAGGACATCCGGTCGGTGTCGGCGGCCACCGACGACCTCGCGGATTCGAGCGAGACCATCGCCGCCCGTTCCGAGCAGGTCGCAGACCGCGCGAGCGGTATCGAGGGCAGTATCAGCGAAATCCGCGACGCGCGCGGCGAGCAGACGGCGATGCTTCGGGAGGTCGAGGACGCCCTCGGCGGGGCCGGACACACCGAGGGCAACCGGACCGTCCCGACCGGCCTCGGTGTCATCGACGACCACTGTGGCGGCCTCGTCGAGGGCGGACAGAGCGTCCTCGAATCGGATGGCACCCCCGTCGACGACGTGCTCTCGCAGGTCGTCGTTGCGGCACTCGGTGACAGCCGGGCGGTGTCGCTGACCCCGACGCCGACGCTGACCCAGGAGACGCTGGCGGCAGCGTTCGAGGGGACCGCCGACTCGCTCGACGCCGCACTCGGCGAGGACCGCCTGTTCGTCCTCGACGCCTTCGACACCTGGGGGCGTGGCCCGAACGTCTTCGACCTCCAGGCCCGGTCGCTGGGCGAGGTCAACCGCGAGACCGACCGGCGGCGGCGGGACGCCCCACTGCTCATCATCGGCAACATCGCCGGGGAGATCGAGGTGCTGGGCGAGGAGGCCGCGCGTGCGGCCCGCTATGAGAACGACGGCAGCGTCTTCGAGGACACCGATACCGTGTTGAACGTCATCGACGGCGAAACGGTCGAGGACGCGTTCGGTGCCTTCTACGTCGGGGCCACAGACCAGGTGTTGCGTGTGACCGACGACGGCGGGACCCGGCGTCTCACTGTCGTCGAAGCCCCCGGCGTGGCGGGCGAACCCGCCGCACGCCTGGACCGGGCCGTGTGAGCGATGGGTGACACCGACCCCTACGGGCGGCTGTTCGAGTTGAGCCGCGATGCGGTGACGGAGATCGAAATCGTCGATGGGGTTCCCATCGTCCGGGCGATAAACCCCGCGTTCGTCGAGGTGTTTGGCTATGAGGAGCCAGCCCTTCTCGGCGAGTCGCTCAACGAATTCATCGTCCCGGAACACCGCTCCGGGGAGGCATCGACGTTTGACCGCCGGACCGCCGACGGCGAGGTCAACTGGGCGACCATCTCCCGGCAGACCGCCGACGGGCTCCGGGAGTTCCTCTACCGGAGTGTCCCCTTCGAGCGTGACGGCGACCCGCGGGCGCTGGCTATCTACACCGATGTCACGGACCAGCGCCGCCGCGAACGCCACCACCAGGTACTCCACCGCGTCCTCCGGCACAACCTCCGGAACGACCTCACGCAGATTCTCGCCGCCGCCAGTGCGCTCATCGACGACGAGTACGACGACGCCGTCCAAGCACAGGCCCGGCGCATCCGCGCGGCGGTCGAGGACCTCGAAGAACTCAGCAACGCCGCCAGCAAAGTCGAGGACCTCCTCGGTGCCGAACAGGTCGAGTACGGCAGCATCGACATCGCGCAACTCGTGGAGTCACTGGCCGAGCGCTACCGCGGCGAGTTCCCGGCGGCGACCATCGAGACCGACCTCCCGGCGACGCTGGCGGTGACCGCCGACCACCGCCTTGGCGCCGCACTGGACGCACTCGTCGAAAACGCTGTGGAACATGGTTCCACAAGCCCTGACTCACACGGTCGGCAGGATTCAGCAGAAGCGCGCGAACCGGGTGAGGGTGCTCACGTCCACGTCGCGGTCGAGACAGCCGGCGCCGAGGCCGTCGTCACCATCGTCGACGGCGGGCCGGGCATCCCCGAGTACGAGCGGGCGGCTGTCTTCGACGAGCGGCCCCTCTCACAGCTCTCTCACGGGAGCGGGCTGGGGCTGTGGCTCGCCAAGTGGGTCATCGAGAGCTACGGCGGCCGGCTCACCTACGAGCGCCGGGGCGGCGAGACGGTCGTCGCCACGCGGGTCCCGCTGGCAGCCGAGACGCGCCACTCGCCCCCGAGTCAGCCACGGGACTGACTACGCAGTCGAGAGGTTCGCGGCGACCATCACCACGTCCTGTTCGCTCTCGTCGGTTTGGCTCGCGGTTCCATCAACGAGGAGACAGTCGCCGGTCTCCACACTGCTCGTGGCGTTTTCGTCGATGACGAGCACCTCCGCCGTCCCGGTCTCGTCGTCGAGAACCAGCGCGCCCGCTCTGACATCGGTGACCTCACCCTCGACGGTGACGTTCTCGGCGCTCCCGTCTATCGACCCGAGTTCGGTCTCGCCAGGCCCACACGACGCGCCCAGGAAGGGGACGCCGGCACAGCCGGCCAGGGCGACGGACAGGAGAACACAGACTGTCGCCCCGCGGCGTGTCGGAAGTGGGTCGTGCATACCGGCCGTTCGTCGACTGCGTGTATAAAAGGCCCGCGTCGCCCTACAGCCGCTCGGCCACGTCCTCGGCGAAGTACGTCAGGATGAGGTCCGCCCCGGCGCGTTTGATAGAGAGCAGCGACTCGTGGGCGACCGAATCGAGGTCGAGCCACCCCTTCTCCGCGGCGGCGTGCAACATCGCGTACTCGCCGGAAACGTTGTAGGCGGCGACGGGCTGGTCGACCTGGTCGCGCACGCCCGCGACGATATCGAGGTAGGGGAGTGCGGGCTTGACCATCAGCACGTCCGCGCCCTGCTCGACATCAAGGGCAACTTCGCGTGTGGCCTCGCGTGCGTTCGCGGGGTCCATCTGGTAGTGGCGGCGGTCGCCGAAGGCCGGCGCGCCGTCGGCGGCGTCGC
>CAZOQK010000203.1:0-4526 GCA_964581735.1 uncultured Halobacteriales archaeon
ATCGAGGACGGCACGGTCGACACCGTCTACGATGTCCACACCGAGGTCAAGGTGCCCGAGGGGCTGATGGAAGAGGACCTTGCGCGCCCAGTCATCATGGTCACCGACTTTGAGACCGACCAGCCCGTCTACGAAATCTACACCTTCAACCGGCAGGTCGTCACCGTCCCCATCGGCGAGGAGGAGGGCGGTCCCGGCAGCGATACCGGCGTCGACCGCATCGCCAAACAGGAGATCGAGCGCGAGATCCGCTCTATCGCACAGGGCCACGTCGAGGTCGATTTGCGCGACCAGAACACCGCCATCGTCTGGGTTGAGGAACGGGACATCTCCGGGGTCATCGGCAAGGGCGGCGGGCGCATCTCCGACGTGGAAAACCGCCTGGGCATCGACATCGACGTGCGCACGTTCGCCGAGAAACCTGGCGGCAAGAGCCAGGGCGGCGACGGCCAACAGACCGGCATGCAGGGCAAGACGGTCGTGCCCGAAGTCACGAACCGCCACGTTATCGTCCCGATGGAGGGCCACGAGGGCGACACCGTGGAGGTCCAGGCCGATGGCGAGTATCTCTTTACCGCGACCGTCTCGCGGGGCGGCGAGATTCAGGTCTCTCGCGGGAGTGCTATTGCCGAGGAGCTGGAGACGGCAATCGACCACGGACGGACGATTACCGTCGTGCCGTCGTAAGCGAGATTCTGACCGGACGGACAGAACCTCGATGCCGAACGGGAAGTGAAGTGACCCGTGAGATGCGAGGCGCGAGCGAACGGAGTGTGCGAGGGCCTCGTTATTGCGAGCGACCCCGGCTCAAATCGCCGTTTGATTTTGCGCCGCTCGTTTTATCGGGCGATGTAGGTGTGGATGCAATGCGACGGACGCTACTCCCGCTCCTGACGGTCTCTGCACTGTTGCTCGTCGCCGTCGGCGGCGCTACTGCCGCCGGCGACGCGGGCACGACCATCACAGACGGCTCCTCCGACGCGACGCCCACCGAGGGCGACGCCGGCATCCGCGTCGTCGGCGCGGACTCGCCGCCTAACGATGCCGACAACAGTACCCACCCGATGCCCTACGACTCGACTGAAATCGGCGCCGACAGCGGTGGGGACGACGACGGCCGGATATGGATTCCGGAAGACCAGAACCGTGACGGCGAAATCGACAACCGCGTTACCGGCGGCCCTGCCGACCTCGCTGCGCTCCTGCGTTCGGTCATCGACGCGTCTGACCGGACCTCCCCGTTCTCCCGTGTTCGCCGTTCGCCAGCGGACTGTTGTCACTCGGCGGTCAACACCCGCGTGGCCGACGAAATCGACGACACCGACGGACTGCCCGCCACCGCCGGACGCTTCACAGAGGAGTATCCCGAGGTCTGGAACGCCTACTCGGGCCTGCGCGCGGCCGCCGCCACGGCGGGATCAATAGACGGCGAGACGAAGCGGTTAGTGAAACTCGCACTCGCAGTAGGTGCCCAGTCCGAGGGGGCGGTCCACTCACATGTTCGCCGTGGGCTAAAGGAAGCCATCGACCCGGAGACGCTCCGGCACGTGGCCGTTCTGGGGATTCCGACGCTCGGCTTTCCGGCGGCGATGGCCACAGACAGCCGGATAACCGACCTGACGGAGTGAGTCACTCGGCCAGCGTGACGCCGGTCACCTCGAAGCGGGCGCCGCCGGCCTCGCTGTCGGCCACATCGATATCCCACCCATGGGCGTCGACGACCTCGGAGACGATAGCCAGGCCGAAGCCGGTGTTGCCCTCGCCGGTCGTGTGACCGGCCTTGAAGACCTCCTCGCGGCGCCCGGCGGGGATGCCGGGGCCGTCGTCGGCGACGTAGAACCCGTTGGGGAGGCCGCCGACGGTGACAGTCACGCCCTCGCCACAGTGGTCCTGAATGTTCCGGAAGAGGTTCTCGAAGACGTGCCGGAGCCGACTCACGTCACACCGGACCGTCGGGGCGTCTCCGACGTTGAGGGTCACGGTGTCGGCGTCGAACGTCGCCCACCACTCCTTGACTGCTGCCGCGAGGTCGAGTGACTCCATCTCGTCGATTGTTTCGCCCTGCCGGGCGAGTGTGAGCGTCTCCTTGACGATGGTCTCCATGCGCTCGTGGGCCCTGGCGATGTTCTCGAAGTGTGGGCTCTCCTGCTGTTCGCGGACCACCGCGAGCCGTTCTTTGGCCACCTGCAGCGGGTTCCGCAGGTCGTGACTAACCATGCTGGCAAAGCGGTCTAGACGCTCGTTTTGCCGCTCGAGTTCCCGTTCGCGCTCTTTTTGGGCAGTGACATCGCGGATCTCCGCGACGACGAATGCCTCCCCGTCGATGGTGGCCCGGTTTAGCCGGACACGGACCCAGATACGCTCGCCAGCTGCCGTTTTGACGTGCCACTCGAAGGTCTGTGGCTCACCTTTGGCCGCGGCCCGGATTCGACGAGCGGCCTCGTCTTGTGAGTATGCCTCGTCGTCGGCACTGTAGTCAGCAACCGACATCTCCCGGAGTTGTTCGGTGGTGTAGCCGTACAATCGCTCGAGACGGCTGTTCACGTCTAGAATCTCGCCCGTTTCGGGGTCGTGGAGCGTGATTCCGATTTCGAGTTCGTCGAAGACATCGGGAATCCGGCCGCCCGTCCCGGTACTCATCACCTGTTATTGGGTTCGCAGACGGTTAAAACCAGCACTACCCGGCGAGGAACCGGACGACCAGCCGGACGTTCTCGGGGCCGCGTGGCAGCGGGTGCACGCGAGTTACAGACGCCGGCCCAGCACCCGCTGTTGAACACCTTCTCGGGCAGTTCGGCAGCCGGCACCCACGTCTCGCCCGCCGCGTGGCGCCACAGCCCGGTGTCACCGTAGACTGACGCGTTGCTCCTGAACTATCTGCGTGCCAGCAGGTCGCCGTCCGGGCCGGGAAGCCCGCGCTCGGGAGCAACAGCACCGCTATCGGGACGTGTCGGCTGCCCGAAGACAGGTGGACAAACCACAGAAGGGAGACGCGGGAGGTTCGTGACGCCGTGTCACGACTGGCTGTCGTGGGCCCCGATGACCCCCGAAATCACGGTCAGTCCGAGACGGCAGCCTCTGCTTCGGCGGCCTCTCCGGTAATCTCATAGAGGTTCTGTCGGGCGTCGGCGAAGTAGACGTCCTCCTCGATGACGCCGACTTCGTCGAGACGTTCGAGAGCGTACCGGACCGTCCGGGCCGACAGCATCGACTCCTCGACGATGCCCTTCTGGGTCAGCGGCCCGTCGTATTCGAGAACCTTGTAGACGAGCTTCGCGCTCGGCGGAAGGTCTGCAATATCTTCCCCGTCGGAATCTGTCATCGATTCATGATGGGGCTCCCGGCTGTATAAAGATTGAGGGATTGGACCGGCGGGGGCTCAGCCCTCGGATTCCGTGTCCGTCTCGGACTCCGCTGGCTCGTCCGTGCCGGACAGAATCCGCTCGCGGGGCAACACGAGAAACCCGACGACCACGAGCGCGAGGCCAACGCCGACGGCCCACGGCACCACCGAAAACCGGTCGTGGACGAGACTCGTCACGCCGACGACGGCCGCCCCGACGACGAGATAGAGGCCGAGCAACAGCAGGCCCGTCCCGACCGCTCCGCCCGTCGAATCGACGCTCGAATCGGGGTCAGTCAGCGTGTCCCGGGCCGCCCAGAACACCAGCACTGCGACGCTCCCGACGTTGACCGCGAGGCTCTGGAGGATGTCGTGGCCGGTCACGAGGTCCGCGGCAAAGGCGACCAGCGACGCGACGAAACCGAGCAACCCCAGCAAAAAGAGAAACGGCGCGGTACTCCCACCCGCCGACTCTGTAGCAGTCGTCCCATCAGCGGCAGTCTCGGTGTCGTCGTCACCCGCCCCGTCGTCTCCCATTGGTATCGTGGACCAACCGACGGGAAATAAATCGCTCGTCGGTACCCGTCGAACGAACTCCTTTTTAGGCCACGTCATCCACGAACGGGTATGGCAACAGAAACGGGTAACGGACTCAGCCCCCACCTCCGCGGGCTGACCGTCACCACCGTCGCCACGGTACTGGGGATGCTCGCTGGCGTGGGGGCGACGCTCGTCGCCAGCGGCCCCGAGGACACCATCGGGCTGATGTTTCTCGGCGGGGCCATCCTCGTCCAGCTACCGCTGCTCAAACTGTTCGGCGTCGATACGTCTGACTTCTCCACGAAAGACCACCTCTATATCACGTTCATGACGTTCGTCCTCTGGTTTATCACCTGGGGCATCCTCCTGACCACCGGCGCACTCAAATAATGGCGGACGATAGTATCGCAGTCGTCGATCTGGACCGCTGTCAGCCCGACCGCTGTAGCTACGAGTGTGCGAACTTCTGCCCGCCCAATCGAACGGGCAAGGAGTGTATCATCACCCGCGAGGAACGCTTCGAGGAGGGCGAACCGTTCCAGGGGACCGACAACCAGGTCTGGATTTCCGAGGAGATCTGCCTCGGCGAGTCCTGTGGTATCTGTGTCGAGAAATGCCCCTTCGACGCGATCGAGATTATCAA
>CAZOQK010000204.1:0-4509 GCA_964581735.1 uncultured Halobacteriales archaeon
CCTCGTGGACATCCTTGCCGTCGTCGAGGACGCCCTTGATGCGGAGGTCGAACTCGCCGTCGACCTCGCCGTGCTCGTTACACCGGCCGTTCTGAAGAACGCGCGTACAGTCCTCCTTGGGACAGCGCTTGATTAGGCCCGACCCGGATTGGATGTCGACGAGCGCGCCCTCGACCTCGACGGCGTCGTCGCCGACTTCGATGTCCTCCTCTAACTCCTCGATGGTCGTCGTCCGGTTGAGTTTGACCGAAAACCGGCCCTGGTACTCGTCAGTGACGACATTCCGAAGGTTGTAGACGGTGCCTTCTTCGAGGGCCGAGAGGTCGGATTTGGACCACTTGGTGAACTTCACCGTCCCGGTTTCGTCGCCGAGCAGGCCAACCTGTGCGACGGCGTCGCTGGTGGCGTCCCAGAGTTCGACGACCTTCGCGGTGACGTCAATCCACTCCTCGGCGGCATCGATACCCGCGATATCCTTCTGCTCGTTGCCCCCGCCACCCATCAGGTCGTCACGCTCCATCCCCGCGTCGTCGAGGTAGGTGTTGGTGACACTGCGGCGCGCCTCGCTGACGGGGACTTTGTACTCGTCGACGAGCGTTTCGAGTCGCTCGTGGACCTCTTCGACGGTCAAATCGAGTCGGTCGGAAAACTGGCCGTGTATCTCTTCTGCGTGGGTACGCAAATCTGTCTCAGTCATTGGTGTTCACTGTCTCCGCGTGTTTTCAGTGGGAGACATACGCTGTTTCGCGCCCACTGGTATAAAAAGTTCCGTAGCCGGGGTGAAAGTGTTCCCCTCTGGTGGTCACCGCCGGACGTGAGACACGTACTGCCGGCAACGCCGCTTACCCCGAAACCACAGGCTGGCTGATTATCCACAGTGAGAGCACGGTATACCCGACCATCACCACGACGAGCGGGAGGTGGCCCCGGCGTGCGGCGGCGGGGGAGTCATAGCGGGACACGGCAACGTAGTGGGCAGCGACGACAGCGACGAGGTGCCCGACGACGACGAGTATAACCTGCGAGGCCCAGAACACCGGCAAGGAGAGCCAGCCCAGCAGCGTAATCGACCCCGGATCCCCAACTGTCAGCGCGAGTACGTCCGCGAGATTGCGCAGGACGTACGGATAGTTATGGGCCACCTCGTAGGCCGCCGCAATCGGGAGAACCGTCGGCGCGAACCACGCCAGGGCGCCCCTCACATCCCGGTCTGCCCTCGCACCCAGGCGCTCGACGGCCCACACGCCACCAGCGAACGCGGCGACGAAGCCAGTGAGACCGAGCGCGTACAGCGCCATGCTCGTCCCCGGCCCGGTCCCCAGCAGGTCACGCGTCCCGAAGAGCACGCGCTGGAACAGTCTGGTGTTGGTAAAGCCGTCGAAACTGACAGTGTAGACGGCAGCGACGACGAACACGACCAGTGACGTATCCCCGACGGGGGTGAGACTGCCGGCCCACGGCGTTCGGGCACGGACAGTGTAGTCCCCAGTCTCGTTCCGTCCGAGCGTGAGGCTGGCCACACGGCCAAAGAGCCCATAGAGCACCCCCAGCGGGTCCGCCCGTTCGAACCACGCGCGCCCATAGCAGATACCGCCCAGCACCATCGCGAGCGCGTACGCGGCGACGATGACGGTCGTCAGCCGCGGCGAGCGCGGAATGACCGTCAGGTTCTCCACGATGCCGAGGAGGGCAATGAACCCCACGAAGGCAGGCCAGGAGCCGAGCCACGACGGGTACGAGCCAACCAGCGCGATTTCCCCACCCTCCAGCCGCACGAGGCCGCGATACAGCGCCCGCCACGGCGACAGCGCCGGCCAGACCGTCCCGACGAGTAGGGCGAGCAACGCCAGCCCGCGAAACCAGACCGGCCAGACGAACAGCGTCGCCACGTTCTCAGCGGCCACCTGTCGGCCGGTAACACCCGCGCGGAGTGCGGCGAGCACGCCAGCGAGAAAGGCGGCTCCAAGCCCGTATCTGAGTGGTGTTGTGACCTTGGCCGGGAGCGTGACCAGCCGGCGACCGTCCTCATCAGGTGGCCGAGTCCGCTCGGTGACCCCAAGCCAGAGCGCTGTCAGCGCAACGGTGATGCCGGCGCCGACGAACAGCCACACAAGAGGGAGCGGCGATTCGAAGCGTGACCCCGCAACTTCGTGTGCGCTCGCGACACCCGGCACCGTCGCCAGTGCGACCAGTCCGGCACCCACTCGGATACCGCGGCGACCCATCATCATCCGGAAAGTTGCCGTCCCCAGCAAAGTCACGTCTGGTTTGGCTCTCGAACGTCCGCGCGTGAGAGACACGCTTTTAGGACCTGCCGCGAAGGATTGGGTATGCGCACAGTGACGGCTGCCGTGCTCGTGGTCGTATCCGTCGCTCTCGGCGCCGTCGTCATCTACGGCCTTGGATTCACGTCTTCTGGCGGCCAACTCGGCGAAACGTGGACGAGCGACACCGCTCGCGAGACGCAGTTCAACCACCACGCTGTCGGCGTCGGTCCGGACGGTGATGTGGTGGTCGCGCCGGTGGCCGAACTCGGCGGCAGCGGCGTCGAGATGGCCGACACCACCTGCGCGCTCGTCCGGCTTGGCCCCGAGAACGGGTCGTCACTCTGGGAGAACGGCGTCCCCGCCGAGGACTGTTTCACCCACGCGCTGACCGAACCCGAAATCGCGGACATCGACGGCGACGGAACACTGGAGGTCGCCGCCTCGACGACCGAGAACGCCCTCGTCGTCTTCGACGCCCGCAGCGGGGACGAGCAGTTCCGTGTCCCGCTCTCCTCGTACGGCTACGGCCGCCCGACGGCCGCCGATATCCTGCCCGCTCCCGGAACTGAACTATTCACCAGCGATATCAACGGCGACGCGGTCGCCGTCACCGCCAACGGCAGCGTCGCCTGGCGGCTCAATCTGAGCACCGCCGTCGACGGTAGCGCGTCCGTCTGGGACCGCCCGTTCGTCCGTGACGTGGACGCCGACGATACGAGAGAGGTCGTCTTCCCGAGCAAAAGCGGACTGGTCGTGCTCGCGCCCGACGGCGACCGCGAGTGGGTGCGCTCGGATGGTGCCGTCTACGCCGCGGTCGGGCAAGCCGACAGTGACGCCGCGCTCGAACTGTTCGTCAGCGACCGCGGCACGCTCACGGCAGTCGACGGCGGGACGGGCGAGCCCGAGTGGACACGCGAGTTCCGTGGGAGTGCTCGCATCCGCACAGTGGCGGACACCGGCGCCGGTCCGACACTGTTCGTCGGGCGCTCGAACGGCAAGACCCTGGCACTGGACGCCAAAACGGGCGAGCAACGCTGGTCAACGACGGTGTCGACCGGCGAGGAATCCGTTGTCTCCCCGCCGGTTGTCGGTGATGTCGACGGCGACGACAGCGGGGAGACCGTCGCGGTGACCCGCGCGGGCAGTGTGAGCGTTCTTGACCCTGGCAACGGGTCGGAACTGGCCCGCTACGAGCGCTCGGTACCCATCTACACGTTCCCGACGCTTGTCGATACCGACGACGATGGCAGCGACGAGGTGCTAGTCCGGTACGGCGACGGGCGTGTCGTCGCACTTCAGTACTCATAGTCCGCGTTCGCGCGCCGTCACCGGGTGCGCTGCAGGGCACCGCACCGACCTGGTGGTGTGGGCGGGCGCCACGCCGTGTGTCGGCGGTGTTGACGACGGGCCGGCGCCCAGTAGTGTTTAATCAAGCGGGTTCTGCAAACTGCGGTCACGAGAGCAGCAAGAAAGCCCCAGTTCGCTCCGCTCCCGCGCCTCGCTGTCGCAGAAAGTCTCTGATTTCCGGAGACAGCGACCGCACCGACTCCAGGCTGCGGGGGCCTTCTTATTGTGATAAACTGTCCCGTTGCTAAAGTAAACACCACCCGGCGCCCCCGCACAGCCCTTTTCAGGGGGTATCCCGAACGTATAATTGAAGTGCTCAGAATCTGGCGTGAGCTGCTTGCCGAGCGGCTCAAGGGATTTTTCACCCGGCCCCAGACCCGTCGGCAGCAGCATATGGCGATGTTCGACCTCCTTGAAGCGGGGGCCGTCTCCACAGGTGTGCTCCCACAGTGGGACGGCAAGTCGCCGTTGCGTCTCTGTGAGGACTGTTATACGCTGAACCAATCGCAGTTCCGCCGCTGCCGGCGGTGTGCTAGCCCCCTCCGTCACCACCCCCGGCTGCGCGCTCACCAGGTCGTCTCACATCTAGACGCTGCCGAGGAATTCACACCGACCCACCGGCTCCGGAGCCGCCATAGCCAGGCAGGAGCAAACAACGACCCCGAGTGACTCCCGGCTGTCGGCTCTCACACTACACACCCCGTCGTCGCTGACGCTCCTCCGTCGGAGAGTCGTGAGAAAAGCCTACGCCGGAATTTGAACCGGAGGAAGACTCACAGCGTTCGTCTTCCAGGGTTTCAAATCCGGGTTTAGCTTTCGCTCCTCACGTCCGTTCGTCGCAGAAAGCCTAGGCCGGAATTTGAATCCGGGGTCTCGTCCTTACCAAGGACGCGCT
>CAZOQK010000205.1:0-4492 GCA_964581735.1 uncultured Halobacteriales archaeon
GGCCCGGAACTCCCGGGAGTGCTCGCGGAGTCGTGCGGCCTCCTCGTCGCTCAGGAGTCCGACGATGCCCTCCAGTGGCTGGTCGTCGGTCCTCAGCAGGCGGTCGATAACGTCGCTGAAACTCTCGTCGTCTCCCTTGGCGCGCTCCAGACGGTCGTATGTTTCCTCTCTGAGACTGATTGTCTTGCTTCCCATCTGTGTATCTGTGTCTTTTCGTCTGTGTGTACAACTACTTGTTCCACTGCCACAGAGAGCCTTCACGCAACTCGGAGACTCCCGGAGGTAGACCGGAACGCCCTTTGTCCGGGGGTCTGCACTCCACTATATGGACCTCTCCGAGGCGCGGGTGCTGGCGACCGGCGGCGCGGGATTCGTGGGGTCGCACCTCGCCGAGGCGTTGCTGGCGGCGGATGCCGAGGTGGTCGTCGCCGACGACTTCTCGACCGGACGACGGGCGTGGGTTCCTGGGGACGCAGACGTTCACGAGGCCGACCTCACGGACCCCGACGCTGCCGAGGGGGTGGTCGATGGAGGTTTCGATGTCGTTTTTCATCTTGCCGCCCGGAGTGACGCAAACGACGACGAACCGCGCCGGCAGTTCGCCGAGAACACGGCGATGACACACAACCTTCTGACGGCGTGCCGTGACGCTGGTGTCGAGCGCTTTGTCTTTGCCTCCTCGTCGACCGTCTACGGCGAGGCCGCGCGACCGACACCGGAGGACCACGCGCCACTGGAACCCATCAGCGTCTACGGCGCGAGCAAACTCGGCGAGGAGGGACTCGTCTCCACCTACGCTCACTCCTACGGTATGGCGTGCTGGACGTTCCGCTTTGCGAACGTTGTCGGGCCGCGACTCCGTGGGGCCGTTATTCCGGACTTCATCGAAAAACTGCGTGCGGACCCGGATTCGCTGACCATTCTCGGCGACGGCCGACAGGAGAAATCGTTCCTCCACGTCACAGACTGTGTGGACGCGATGCGGTTTCTCGTCGAGGAGACTGCAGCGTCCGAGTCGAGCGACCCGCTTCACACCTACAACATCGGAACGCGCACGACCACCTCCGTCGACGAGGTGGCAGCCGTCGTCGCCGACGTACTCGATGTCGACCCCGGGTTCGAGTACACGGGCGGCGACAGGGGATGGACTGGCGACGTGCCAAAGATGCGCCTCGCGGTCGAACGACTCACAGACCGGGGGTGGGAGCCGACCCACGAGAGCACCGAGGCGGTGCGACGGGCCGCCGAGGAACTGGCGACGGAGCTGTGACCGCTCCGTTCCTCGAAGATCTCATCTGTGTCGTGGCTCCCGTGCGGCCTCGAAGGTCGCTTCGAGTTTTGCGGCCTCGTGGGTGATGTTGAACTCCTCGGTGACGTTCTCGCGTGCCCGGGCCCCGTAGGCCGTCCGGAGGTCGTCATCTTCGAGTAGCCGCACCAGCGCGTCGGCAGTCGCCCCCGGGTCGCGCGGTTCGGTCAGCAGGCCGCTGGTCTCGTGGTCGACCAGTTCCGGGATGCCCGAGACGGTGGTCGTCACCGGCGGTGTCTCCATCGCCATCGCCTCCATCAGCGCAACAGGAATGCCGTCGCGGTCACCCGACTCGGCGACGACACACGGAAGCAGGAAGCAACACGCCTCGTCGAACTCGGTGACGAGTCGCTCGTCGGAGACGTTGTCGAGAAAGGAGACGCAGTCGTTGAGGCCGAGGCTATCGACGCGCTCTCGGAGGTCCGCTTCGAGGTCGCCGGACCCGACGATGTGGTACTCGATATCGACCTGCTGGGCGGCGAGTGCAACGGCCTCCAGCGCGTAGCGTAGCCCCTTCTTTTCGACGAACCGCGAGACGGTGAAGACGCGGCCCGGAACACACCCAGCGGTCGGTTCGAACTTCTCCGGACGGATGCCCGCACGAACGATGTCGACTGGCGTCTCGTCGGTGAACCGCTCGCGGATGTACCGGCGGTTGTACTCGGAGATGGTGACGACCCGGTCCGCCGCTCGCAGGAGGTCACCGGTGGACGCACCGACTGGGTCCTTGTAGAGGTCGTAGGCGTGTGTCGTCAGCGTGAACGACGCTCCGTAGTAGTCCGCGACGTGTCTGGCGGTGAACCGCTTTTTGCTTGCAAAGTGGCTGTGAACGTGGTCGGGCTCCCAGTCAAGCGCATTGAGCATGCCGACACACCATCGCGCCTGGATGAGTCTCGCTATCCGGTCTTTGAGAGATGCGTCGTAACCTGTTCCCGAAAGGACGCGTTGCGAGATTGCCACTCTCGAAAGCAACTCGGGCAGGTCTCCTTTGGTTGGATTGTCGATGTAATGAACGGGAATCTCGAGTTGCTCGTACTCCTCGTGGACGACCGACTCATCGGTTTGTCTGCAGGCACAGACCACCACGCTGTGGCCCCGCCTGTCGAGTTCGTAAACTTCGTTGAGGATAAAACTCTCCGAAAGCTTCGGGAACGCGCTGAGGTAGTAGAGGATGTTCACGATTAGCCGTGGTTGGATGGCGCTGCACTTACCTGTTTTCCAAACCCCCTGATTCGTGGTTGGTTGTGACACCACCTCCAAACGCTTATAGAGATGACTCGCCCATATTCTGGCACGGCCCAATGGACGATACGCCTCTCGTTTCTGTAATTATCACCACGTACTTTCGGACTGATGAGTTGCGGCGAGCGATAGAGTACGTTCTTGACCAGGAGTATCCTGAGATTGAATTGCTCGTCGTCGATGACTCGGGGGAGCAACACGCGGAGAAAATTGTCGCGGAGTACGACGCTGCGGAGTACATCGCACACCAGACGAACCGCGGGCAAATTGCCGGGTGGAACACGGGAATGGAACGGGCGTCCGGCAAGTACGTACAGTTTCACGACGACGACGATTGGCTATTCAAGCAGAAGATTCGGCGGCAAGTGCAGCGTCTCGAAGCCGATTCGACAGTCGGATGCATCTACTGTGGCATAGTCAATGACGAGGGAGAAAAACGACTGCCACCAGATGGCAACCGGGGTACTGTCGTTGAACCGGTCCTTCGACACCAGATGTATCGCTGCCAGACAACGACGATGCTCACTAGACGACAACTGTTGGAGAAGATATTTCCACTCGTGGAGTATCCTGCAGCCACAGATATCGCCCTGCAGTTGGAACTGTGTACAATGACCGAGTTCGATTACATTGACGAGGCACTGGTCCATCGGTCGTTGGGCGGGGGAATCGCCTCGTCGATTCTCAACCGACGTACCCGTATCCAGTTGGTCCACGAGTACGACAACCTCTACAGCGAATATCCCGACATCCGAAAGGAGACGCTCGCCAAGAGTCACGAGATGCTCGGAGAGACGATTTTGGAGGAACGGCTCTGGTCGGCAACCGCAATTACCGCTTTCGTGAAGTCGGTCCAGTATTCGAATGTGATAACTTTGGATGATGTGCTGTGGGCTCTCGCGTCACTTTTTGGACAGCCTGGCGTGTCTGCCTACGAGGCGTCACGACCACACCTAGCAAAAATAAAAAATATTTTATCACCTCGGTAGAAACCCGGAAAGTAACTACCGTGTTTAGGTCCATCTATCGAGTTGTCCTCTCAGACACGCAAGCGATTCTGCGGATAGTGCGCGATAAACAGGTACTGGTGGCGTATTCGCTCGTTTTCTTTCTCGCTGTCGGTATCTTGACTCGCGTCGAACCGGACTTGTTTCCGATTGTCGTGGCGGCGTTGGTCGTGGTTCCGATGCGGTTCATGCTTTCAATGGCGACGCGGTTCGAGGAGGACGCGTACTTTGCGTTCTCGCCCATACTGACGGCCCGTTCCGACCACGTTGTCGTCGGGACACTCTCGCTGTTTTCGGGAATCGTCCTCCTGCATCTGGTGTTTGACCCGGTTCGATGGAGTGACTTCGGCATCGTCGCGTTCGCTATCGGGACTGCCTCGGTTGCCGTCTTCGCGTGGTCGGAGGCGCTCTACGAGAGAAATTTCTACTTCGACCGCTGGCACCCCGTCGAACGGGGGAGTCTCCTCGGGTTGGGTGTGCTGTCGGTTCTTTCGCCGCTTTTTATCCCTCTCTTTCTGTTCGTTCACCGCGTCATCACTGAGCAGTTCCAGTATCCTCCGTTTGGGAAATTCAACGAAACGCACTCGTCACTCCCTCACTCGATGCTGTTCGTACTCTCAGGGTTTGTCGTCGCCGCGCTGGTTTTCGAGATAGAACCGTTCATGGTCACGTTCCTCTTGCTCTGTGCGTACGCCGCACACTATGTCTATCCGGGCGCGGAGAAGCTCCGGCACGGCCCGGTCTACTACGTGCGGAACAACAACCCGATGTTTCTGTTTCTGAACGCATACAAGAGCGGGTGGTTACGGTCACTCTCCGAGAAAACTGTCGCAACACTCGGTGTACAAAGCGAGCGTGTGAAGCCACTGCTCAACCTCCCGATTCTGCTGATCCAACTGGGCACCATCTTCATCGTCGTCTCGCACCTCGCGGGTAT
>CAZOQK010000206.1:0-4411 GCA_964581735.1 uncultured Halobacteriales archaeon
CAACGACGCGTGCCTCCTCAAGGATGTCGACTTCCGTGAGCATCCCTGTCATACCGCCGTCCTCGTCCAGCACGACGGCGTACGGCACCTGGGCGTAGTGCAGTTCCCGCTCGGCGACGGGCATCGGCGTCCCTTCGTAGGTGGTGTTGATATCCCGCCGTGCGAGCCCGTCGACGGTCGTCTCGCCGTCGAGGTCGCCGCTCGCGACGGCGTGGACGATGTCGGTAATCGTGACGATACCCTCGAGGGTATCGCCGTCGACGACCGGGACGCGGCGGGCGTGTTCGGTATGCATCAGCTCGGCGACCGCTCCGAGGGGGGTGTCACTTTCGGTCGTCGGCACGTCCTCGGCCAGCAGCGCGAGCTGGTCCTCGTCCGGCCGTTCGATGAGCGCGTCCCTGGAGACGATACCACGGTAGATTTCCCTGTCGTCGGTCATCTTGATGACCGGCACCGAAGAGAACGCACGGTCCTGGAGATACTCGAGGACATCGTCACGCGTACCCGGAATCTCGACCGTGACGACCTCCTCGCGGGGCGTCATGACATCTGCGACGTTCATACTGCCCCGTACTCCTCGCCCCACCCACTAAGTCCTTACACTTTCGGGGGCCGGCGGCGGTAGTGTTTAGGAAATTCTGCGTTCGTGGACCAATGTGGACAGCAAGAACGCCCCGGCTGGCTACGCCACCGTCAGACCCGCAGTGTTCGTCTGAGGAGGTGCTGGGAAATCAAAGATCTCCCGCATGAGGAGACGGCAAAGCCGTCTCGAACCAGTTCGTTCGCTCCGTCTGCGGCGCGCAGTTGAGCGCGCCGCATGGCCAGCGAGACCTTCGGTCTCGCCCTGCTCATGAAACTCCCGCGACTCGCTGTTGCAGAAAATCGAAGATCTTCAGGGGTGAGCGGAGCGAAGCTCCGCGAGCTACGGAAGAGCACAGCCCTTCCGGCGTGACCAAAGAGCTCCGCTCTTTCGAACCACGGTCCTCACGGCGCGTAGCGCCTCGCGCCTTACGTCCCGCGCCTTCCTCCAGACTGCGGGGGCTTTCTTGCTGTTCTCACCACTCGATTGCCAAAGCAAACACCACCCCGGCGGCCCGACGGGGCACCCACTCGTTCAACACGAATGACGTCTGTCCGACACACGTCATGCGACAGGGGCGAGCTTTCGGGCGATTATCGCTGGTGCGTTTCGGTGGGTTTATATATGGTTGTTACATGTTCTCACACATGGAGCCGGATACGGTTGCCCCGATGGCGGTGGGAACGGACGCAGAGGTCATGGCATCGGTTGAGGAAGGCCCTACAGACACCTTCATCCTCGCCGACATCAGCCGCGACGACGCGTTCGTAACACTGCCTCTTAACGAGGCGGCGTCGCTCCCTGCCTGGCGATAATCCGGTACTTTTCCCCTCGTCCGCTCGCTCAAGAGTGGCTGGTGTGGGCCGCATTGACACAGCCAAACCTCCGGAGAACTCACGAGTCAGCCCCGCGAGCGGCCGCGCCGAGAAAACAAGCGTTATGCCCGCCCCCTGACTTGCGGCGTGTATGAAGGTACTCGTTACCGACCCAATCGCCGACGCTGGCATCCAGGTGCTCCGGGATGCCGGTCACAAGGTAGAGACAGCCTACGATGTCTCCGGCCAGGCGCTTCTGGACGCTGTCGCCGACGCCAACGGACTCATCGTCCGCTCGGGCACCGAGGTCACCGAGGAGGTTTTCGCGGCCGCACCCGACCTCGTCATCGTCGGCCGTGCCGGTATCGGCGTGGACAACATCGACATCGACGCCGCCACTGAACACGGCGTCATCGTCGCCAACGCCCCCGAGGGCAACGTACGTGCCGCCGCCGAACACACCGTCGCGATGACCTTCGCGACCGCCCGCTCGATTCCACAGGCACACAACCGTCTCACTGATGGCGAGTGGGCCAAGGGCGATTTCCTCGGCACGGAAGTCAACAACAAGACCCTCGGTGTGGTCGGCTTCGGCCGCGTCGGCCAGGAAGTCGCCAAACGCCTGGGCAGCGTCGGGATGGACCTCGTCGCCTTCGACCCCTACATCAGCGAGGACCGCGCCGCCCAACTGGGCGCTGAACTCGTCGACGACCTCGACGACTGTCTCGACCGGGCGGACTTCCTCACCATCCACACGCCCCTGACCGACGAGACGGCAAACATGATCGACGAGGAGAAACTCGCCCGACTTGAAAACGGCTACGTCATCAACTGTGCTCGCGGCGGCATCGTCGACGAGCCCGCACTCGCCGAGGCCGTCGCCGACGGCGCCCTCAAGGGTGCCGCGGTTGATGTCTTCGCCGACGAACCGGTCTCCCCGGACAACCCGCTGCTGGATGCCGAGGATGTCATCGTCACGCCCCACCTCGGGGCCTCGACCGAGGCCGCACAGGAGAACGTCGCTACCTCCACCGCCGAGCAAATCGTCGCCGCCTTCGCGGGTGAACCGGTCATCAACGCCCTGAACGCCCCTTCTGTCGACGAGGCCGCCTTCCCGAAGATTCAGCCCTACATCGGCCTCGCCGACACCGCTGGCAAAATCGCGGTCCAGCTGTTCGACGACCGCGTCGAGAACGTCGGCGTCGAGTACGCCGGTGACATCGCCGAGGAGGACATCGACCTCGTCACTGCCAGCGCCCTGAAGGGCGTCTTCGAACCGTTGGAGTGGCAGGTCAACGCCGTCAACGCCCCCCAGGTTGCCGAAGAGCGGGGCATCGACGTGGTTGAGTCCAAATCCCACCAGTCCGAAGACTTCCAGTCACTCGTGACCGTCACCGTCTCCAACGGCGACCACGAGATTTCGGTCTGTGGCACCCAGTTCGCCGGTGAGGACCCGCGTATCGTCCGCATCGACGGCTACCGCGTCGACGCCGTTCCCCACGGCCACATGCTCGTTGCCCGCAACGACGACGTGCCCGGTGTCATCGGCTTTATCGGGTCGGTCCTGGGCGAGCACAACCGCAACATCGCGGGCATGTTCAACGGCCGCGAAACCTTCGGCGGCGAGGCCCTGTCGGTCTATAATCTTGACGACCCCGTCCCGAAAGCCGTGCTCGACCAGCTCCAGGCCGACGAACGCATCATCGAAACGAAGTACATCTCGCTCGATAACGGCGAGTAACCTCGACAGTAGCTACTTTTCGGTGGAACTCCTACCGGTCAATAATGGGACTCACAGACCGGATTCTCGATTTCGTCGCCAAGTGGGGCTCCCCCGCGATGGACCACCCCTCTCGTGGCGGGATGACCGGCGAGAACACGGACGACGCTGCGGATGAGGCCGACGCTGAAGCCGATGTCGATGAGCCGGAGTGAGACGCTGCCGCCCGTCGAACGTGTCAATCGCCCCGCTATCTCGCCCGCCGCTCGGAGACATCCTCGCCGGTCTCGCAGGTGAGACAGTACGTCTCCTGTTCGAGTTCGCTCGGGTCGATGATTTCGAACCGCTTCGTCTCCGTCGTCTCGCAGTCTGGACACTTTGACATACATGAATGCAGGGCCCGGATCCGTATAATACGACGCCGGATGTGACTACACGCTACACACCCGCGCAGGATTTAGGTGGCCGGGGCTGGCGAAACGGTTCCATCCGGAAAACTGCAGTCGAGACGGGACCGGCGGTGACGGGTCCTCAGCTCAAGAGCCGAGATGGTCCAGCACGGCCTCGGTGTCGCCCCCGACGGGTTCGGGGTCGGCCCCAGCCCTTGCGGCGGCGTCGGGGTCTTTGAGGAGGTGGCCCGTCGTCAGGCAGACGACCTCCTCGTCGGCGTCGATGCGGCCCTGTTCGCGGAGTTTCCGCACGCCAGCGATAGACGCGGCGGAGGCGGGCTCGACGCCCACGCCCTCGCCTGCGAGATCGCGCTGAGCCTCGGTAATCTTCTCGTCGGAGACGGCGACTGCGGTCCCGCCGGTCGCCCGGATGCCGGGCAGGGCCTTTGGCGCGTTGACGGGGTTGCCGATACGGATGGCCGTCGCGCGGGTCTCGACCTCCTCCCACCGCTCGATATGGTCCCAGCCCTCGTCGATTGCCTCGACCATCGGCGCCGAGTTCGCCGCCTGGACACCGGTGAGTTTCGGCATCTCCGACTCGTCCATCGCACCGGCCTGGACGAGTTCGCGGAAGCACTTGTACAGCGCCGCGGTGTTGCCCGCGTTGCCCACCGGCAGGGCGATGCGGTCCGGGAACTGCCCCTCCTCGTCGCGGAACTGCTCCAGTATCTCCAGTCCGATGGTCTTCTGCCCCTCCAATCGGAAGGGGTTCAGCGAGTTCAGCAGGTACGCCTCCCCGCGCATCGCGAGGTCCTGAACGATGTCCAGACAGGTGTCGAAGTTGCCGTCGACTTCGAGGATGCGCGCGCCGTGGAGACTCGCCTGTGCGACCTTGCCGGCGGCGACC
>CAZOQK010000207.1:0-4355 GCA_964581735.1 uncultured Halobacteriales archaeon
CTCCTGGCCGTGGAGCCAGCCGTGGACGTACGGCCAGTTCGCGCCGGGCTGGTCGTCGGGCAGGGCGAGCAGGTCGTCGTGCCAGTCGACCCGTTCTGTGGCGATGCCTGCGTCGGCCAGCGCCTCGATTGCGCGCTCGGTCGTCGTCCGGATGGTGTTGACCCGGACGACGGCGGGCAGCGGACGCTCACAGGCGGCCATGAACGCCTCGAAGTCGTCGACGAGCGGTTCGTACCGCTCCAATACGGACATTGCTTTGGGTTCTGCGGGCGCGCGCTTGTGGGTTTCGACTACGGACGGGACCGACCTGTGGGTCTATCTGGCGGTTCTCGTCGGGTCCATCCTCACCGGTATCGTTGTCCGGTACGTCCACCGCATCGCGCTGGTCGTCCAGACGGCCACCGTCGGGGCGGCGCTGGTGACGGCCGCCGGGGTCACAGAGGAGCTGTTGCTCGCGATGCTCGCGGTCCTCGGGTCGCTGGCCCAGTTCGGGCTGGTGTTGGTCGGTCTCAGAGGGACCGACTGACGGGCCAGTCCGTTCGACCGGCACAGCGGGCAACAGAAAGCCCATACACGTTCAGATCACAGTTCCATGTATGGCAGAGAGCGACCTCGGAACGGCGACGATAGTGTATGACCACCCCGAGGATGGAACCGTCGAGGAGTCGGTCCAGAACAAACACATCGCGTACTTCCAGGACCACTGGCTGCTGAAACGCGACGAGGACGAGGCGGGCAACGACCTGGTGCGGCGCATCCCAGTTGAGCGCGTCCACTACGTCGACCGCAACGTCGAGGCCTTCGAGGACGAGGTCAGTACCGTCCGAAAACAGGTCGAGAACGTCGCCAACGACATCCGCTCGAAACTGCTGGGCGGGAACGATAACGGCCACGGCGAACGGGCCGAGGCTCCCGCCGATCACGACACCACCGAGTCCGACGACCCGGTCCAGATAGACGTGACCGACGACAGCGACGACGAGGACTGAAGGGACGGCACAGCCAGCGGTGTTTACTTATTCAAGTGATTCAAGACAGCAAGAAAGCCCCCGTAATCTGGAGTCGGGGGGCTCGCTGTGTGCTTCACTCGCTGCGTTCGTCAGTGTTTTCCGGGCGACCCACGAGTCGCCCGCACGGCCAGCGAGGGCTTCGCTCTTGCCCTGCTTGTGTCGTCCGCCATCCTCCAGACTGCGGCCCCTTTCAGTCCCAAGAGACGCAGTTCGTTCGTCTTTTGCCCCTCGCAAACGCTCCGCGTTTGCTCAGTCTCACCCTGTAATTTGACCGGCCGGCCTACGTGGGTGGGACTGAAAGGGGCACTCCGCACCGGGGAGCACGCTGACGGTGAGCCGAACGACGGGAGAGCGTGCTCTCCCGGAAAGCACCACAGCGAGGGTAGTGAGCGAGGCGCGCGAGCCTCGTTACACGACTGCGAGGCCACGCCCTACCTGGTCGGTGTAGGTCTCGGGCCACGCGATGTCGAGTTCGTGCCAGGAGTGAGCGCCGTCCTCGCTCCTGAACAGCCCGCGGTTCGTCAGCGCGTAGAACTCCCCGGGGCCACCGGTCGCGAGCACTGCCCGGACCGTCCCGCGGGCGTCGGGCAGCCCGTCCATCGCCACCTGCCACGTGCTGTCGTCGTGTTCTCTCCGGTAGACAGAGGCGCTGGCGCTGGCGGGGGTGTGTGCGCTGTAGGCCCCGCTTGCGGCCGAGACGACGACCCGCTCGGGGTCGCCGGGGTCGACCGCCAGCCCCCAGACGTAGCGGTGCTCTAACCCGTCCTGTGGGTAGGCCCACGTCCCCCCGCAGTCGGTCGAGACGGCGTAGCCGTCACCGGCGGCGGTGTAGACCCGACAGGGCGCGTCGGGGTGGGTCGCCAGCGTGTGGTTGTCCCGTCGGCCGCCGTCGGGGTGTGGCTCCCAGGTCTCCCCGCCGTCGAACGACCGAACGAACGCACCAGCCTCGATGGCGACGTAGACGTGGGCCGGGTCGTGTGGGTCGAGCGCGAGCCAGCAGACGTGATGGGTGTCGGGCCGGGGCGGGAACGACCAGCGGTCGCTCCCGGGGAGGTCGGTCAGCCCGTCGAGATGCTCGAACGTCTTGCCAGCGTCGCGTGACCGATAGACGGCGCTGGGTTCGGTCCCCACCCACACGTCGGCGGGGTCGTGGGGACTGACCGTGACGGCGGTCACGCGGTCCGGGAAGTCCCCGACCGACTCCCACCGCGTGCCGCCGTCGGTGCTGCGGAGCAGCCCCACGTCGACGGTGCCCGCGAACACGCGGTCTGGCGCGCTGGGCGCGGCCGCGACACACTCGAAGGACCGACCGGTGAGGTGCTCGGTCGCGGTCCAGCCGTCCGAATCCCGGACCGTCAGCAGTCGGTCGTCGAGTACCGCGTACACCGTGGCCATGTCCGGAGGTATGGGCCGGACAGTACTATATCATGTGCCACTCAGAGAGGTCGTGTTTACTCCAGCTGGGCAGCCGATTCGGGAAACAAGAAAGCCCCACTCCGCTCTGCCACCGTCAGACGCAGTTCGTTCGTCTTTTGCCCCTCGCAAACGCTTCGCGTTTGCTCAGTCCCACCCTGTAGATTGGCCGGTCAGTCTGTGCGGGTGGGACTGAAGGGGGCATTCACAGCGCGCGAGGGGGTTTCACCGCCTCGGCAGCCGCGGCGCGTCGCGCCGCGCAGCTGCCGTGAGCTCAGGAGAGCTTTGCTCTCCCGGTGATTGGCTACACGACCCCCGACGATGCAAGCACCCACTGGAGCGCAGGGAGTCGCGGGAGTTTCGTGGGCAAAGCGAGGCCGAAGGTCTCACAGGTTATGCCGCGCACCTGAGCGCGCCACAGACGAAGCGAACGAACTGGTTCGAGACGGCTTTGCCGTCTCCTCATGCGGAAAATATTCGATTTTCAAGCTCCTCCTCAGACAAGCACTGCGAGTCTGACGGTGGCGTAGCCAGTCGGGGCTTTCTTGCTGTCCTGACTGTGCATTACTGTTGGACTGAACACCACCGTGACGAAAGTGAGAACACGTACCACGGCACCGACCATCATGCCGGTATGGAGTCGACGGCACCTTCACATTCACCGCCGACGGCGAGGAGCGCGTGATTAGCCCCGGTGAATCCTACTGTATCCCCGGCAGGTCCACGGCGCGGAAAACCGCGCGGACACCCCCATCGACGGCATCGACATCTTCAGCCCGCCCCGTACCGACCCCGACTGGATGGACTGACCTGCCGAACTAAGACCCTACAGCCCGTACCTCAAACCGATGGAGCGCCATGGTTTTGCGGCCGCCTGCATCGCCCTCGTAGCCCTGACTGCTGGCTGTAACGGCGTCTTCGGCGGGTCCCAGACGCCGACTACCACGCCCGGCGGCTCCGGACCGGAAATCGTCCCCGGCGTCCCCGAGGTCGACCGGAACGGCACCAAAGCCAGGATCGACACCGACCGCCTGCGTGCCGCCAACGCCCGCCTGCGGGCCAACACCTCCTACACCGTCCAGCGGTCCGTGACCGTCACCGACAGCGACGGCAACGGCGCCCTCGAGTTCGACCGCACGCGACTGGTCACACCCGGGACCACCCTCGAGTATCTCAGCATCGGCCAGTCCGCGGAGTTCAGCGCCGTCCTCGACAGCGGAACGCTCTGGAGCGACGCCGACGGCCGGTGGGCCCGGACCAATCTCTCGAACGGCCGCACGACCGTCACCGAGCGCCTCGGCGACGACCTCGAACCCTACGGCTACGGCACTGATCTCGTGAACCGGTCGCTCTCTGCCGACACCTACCAGGTGCGGACCGCCGGCGACGACGCCGTTCTCCTGAGTCGCGATATCGACCTCGACAGCGACTCGGTGATTCCGATTTCGACGGGCACGCCGGTCGACGAGCGGGTCCGACTGGTCGTCGACGACTCCGGACTGGTCCGGTCACTGGCGGTGCGGTACAGCGCTATATACGGCACAGAGACCGTGACAGTCACGATTCGCCATGACCTGCGTAACGTCGGCGCGACGACCGTGCAGCGCCCGGCGTGGGTGCCGACAGACGGCTAATTGGGGCGTGAAAACGAGTAACGGGCGTGACGCGCTCAGAGGCCGTCTCTACGCGAGCTCTTCGATGTTCCCGACCACAGCGTCGGCGTACTCGCTGGTTGCGAGCTTCTCGCCGCCTTCGATCTGGCGTTCGAGGTCGTAGGTAACCTGCTTCGAGGAGATGGTTTCCTCAACGGCGTCTTTGATAAGCTGTGCGGCGTCACCCCAGCCCATGTACTCGTACATGAGAACGCCGGAGAGAATCATCGCCGTCGGGTTGACCTTGTCCTGGCCGGCGTATTTCGGCGCGGAGCCGTGG
>CAZOQK010000208.1:0-4350 GCA_964581735.1 uncultured Halobacteriales archaeon
ACCCCGACCCGGTCCGGGAGTTCGAGGCCGAGGTGATGGTCCTGAACCATCCGACCAGAATCGGGTCGGGCTACGAACCAGTGGTCCATCTAGAGACTGTGAGCGAGGCTGCCGCGTTCTACCCGGAGGGCGGCCAACTGCTCCCCGGCGATTCGGGCACTGCGCGGGTCCAGTTCAAGTTCAGGCCGTATCTCGTCGAGGAAGGCCAGCAGTTCGTCTTCCGCGAGGGTCGCTCGAAGGGCGTCGGCCGCGTGACCGATGTCACCGGCGTCGAATAACGCGGCCCCGCGGAGTCAGTGCTCCCAGCGTCGGCACAGGTCACCGACTGTCGAGAAGGCGTAGTCGGGTGTCGGGTCCGGGTCCACTGCGGGTTCGGCACCCCTGCCGTGGACCCAGGCGGTCTGGACGCCAGCGCGGTGGCCGCCGGCGATGTCCGACGAGAGGGAATCGCCGATGTGGAGCGTCCGTTCGGGGGTCACATTGAGCGCATCGACCGCAAGGTGGAACGGCTCTGCGGCCGGCTTCGACGGGGTGTCGTAGCCCGCGTAGACGACCGTCTCGAAAAAATCCCCCAGTCCCAGCCCGTTGAGTTTGGCCGACTGCATCTCCGGTGCGCCGTTCGTGACCGCCGCCAGTGCCACCTCGCCGTCGAGTGTCGAGAGCGTCTCGCGTGCGCCGGGGCAGTACTCGACGTTGGTGTGGTCGCGCTCGGCGGCAAAGGCACGGGCGACCGCCCGGCCGGTGTCGGGGTCGTGGCCGCGCTCGCGGGCGAACGTGGCGAAACACCGCTCACGGAGGTCGCAGATGCCGTCGCTGTCGTCGGCGAACTCGCTGTAGCGGTCGACGTACTCCTCGGCGGCAAAGAAGGGGTCCACGCCGACCGAATCGAACGCCAGCGGGAGGATGTCGCCGCTGGTGCGCCGGTACGAACAGAGCGTGTTGTCGATATCGAACAGCACCGCGTCTACGGACGACTCCATCGGGGAGTTGTTGCCACTCGACCTCAAAAAGTCCGCCGTTCAGGTATCGCGGTAGCCCCCGGTTGCCCGCTCGGCCAGGCCGAACGCGACACACCATTCGAGGACGCGGCCGAGGCGGTCCTCCCACTCGCCCTCCCAGTCGGCGTGCCGGGAGCGCTCCCACCGTGGGACCTCCTCACGGACTGCGTCGAAGACCGCCGCAGCGTCCAGCGCCTCGTCCGCGCCAGCCAGCACCGCGAGTACCTCGGAGACCGGGAAGACGCCCTTGGCGAAAGAAGTACGAAGTTTGTCCCCCGCAGGGGGGTCACGGACCCGATAAAAGCCGCGGTCGGTTTCGCTCGCGAGGCCAAGCGCCTCAGCGAACGTGAGCCACTCGCGGGCCGCGTCGCGGGAGGGAACCGTCGTCCGGTCACGAATCCGGGTACAGCAGTCCTCAACGCTGCCTGGGACGAGCGGCAGTGCTCCGTGAACCTCGGTCAGTAGGTCGCGGCCGGCCGGTTCTGGAACGATCTTGATGCGCATCTCAGTAGAAACTCTCCGCGAGGATGTCCTCGCTTGTCCCGCCGACGACGTAGGTATCGCCGCCGATGATGTCGATTGTCACCTGTGCCGGCGCGAAGATGTCGACAGGCAGTGCGTCGAACTCCCAGTCGGCGTCGCCGAAGATGTCCGCACAGGGCGTCCCGTATTCGGCGGCGGCCGTCGACGCCATTTCCTCGAAGCGGTCGAACGGCTCCTCGACGGTCAGATGGGCCCGCCCGCCGTAGGCCAGCGCGTCCGTCGTCCGGGCCATTGCCGTCCCCTCGTCGTCGGCGACGGGCGCGACCGGGGCCGACCCGCTCACGGAGAGAATCTCCAGCGGGTCATAACCCAATTCCGTCAGGCGGAAGGTCGCGAGTTCGGCCGCACGGGCGGCGGCGACCACGCTACCCGTGATGGAGGCGGTCGCGAACGTCGGCAGGAAGACGCCGCTTTCGGGGACGCCAGCGCGTTCGGCGACCGCCGCCCCAACGGCCTCGTCGGGCAGCGTCTCACTCTCGACGGCGAGCACGGCAAAGTCGAAGTCGTCCTCGTAGCCGACCCGCGCGAAGACATCCTCCTCGGCGACCAGCGCACGAGCGGGGCCACTGCCCAGCCCTTCAAAATCCCCGGTCGAGAGCTCCCAACCGGCCTTACCAGCACAGAGCAGGCCAAGCGCCGGGTGGTCGGTCGAGAGTTCGACGTGTGGTGTCGGCGCGCCACCGACAGTGTCCATCCGTGTCTGGACCGTCGCCAGCCCGGCCGTCTGGATTTCCGCGAGCAGCAGGCCCGCTTCGACGGCACCGGGAACGTTGACGCCGAAATCGAGGACAGCGGCGTCGCCCTCCAGCCCGTAGACATCGATAGTGAGTTCATCAGCGAAGTCGATGGCCTCGTCGACGAGTTCCGTGGCCATCCGATTGAGACTCTCCATACCCCGCTTTTCGCCCGGGCTCACTTAAGAACCCGCGGGTCACTCGTCACCGTCGCGCCCACCCCGTGGCTCCCTCCCCAGATGTTCCTCGACGGCATCGACCTTCGCGTCCATCGGGTCGTCGGTCGCGCGCTTGTCGTCGATTTTCAGGAACGTGACCACACGGTCCCCGTCAACGGCTTTGTGGGCGCCCTGTGCGGCCGCAAAAAGCGTGGCCGCGTCCTCGGCCTCCAGCAGCGTGCCCATGGCCGTTGTCTCGTAGCGCACGTCGAACGCCTCCAGGGCGTCGACTGCCTTTGCGATTTCCGGTGCCATGCTGCCCTCGACCCGCGGCGAGACGGTCAGAAAGCCACTCGCGGTCATGGCTGGCCCTACGGACGGCCCCTCCTAATCACCTGGGTCCACGGACCAGTAGTGTTTAATCAAGATAGAGCGACCGGAATCACCACTGTGACCAGCAAGAAAGCCCCGAGCGTTTGGACTCACGGCTCACGTTCTTCGCCGTTCGTCACCGAGGTACTCCCGGTGGTCGCACCTCGCTTGACTCGGTGTGGTCGCTGCGGTCCTCACTACGTTGCGGTCCTTGCTTCCCGCGCCGTCGTCCAGACGCCTGCCCCTTTCAGTCCCACCCTATAGCTGGATTGGTCAGTCTACGCGGGCGGGACTGTAAGGGGCGGTTGGCTACGCGAACCCCGCCGTTCGGAAGAGCGAAGTTCTTCCGCAGCCCATCAGAAATCTCCGATTTCTGAGGACGACGTAAGCACCTACTGGAGCGCAACGAGGCGCGGGAGTCTCGCGAACGCAGTGAGCGAGACCTCGTCAGACGAGCATCGCGAGTCTGACGGTGGCGTAGCCAGCCGTGGCTTTCTTGATGTCTGAATCTGCAACCCTGTTAAAATAAATACCACCACGGACCGTCCCCCACAGTTATCATAACGCTTCCACAACTCCGGTGTATGGGTGGCGGTGCCGATGCACACGCGACGGTTCCGGTCGTTGAGGACCAACTCGGTGACTGCTTCGAGAGTGTGCTCACTAGCCCTTACACTGTCGAACGCGCCGAGAACGGTGGCGGGGCACTCTCGGGGCTTGACGACACTGTCGATGTCGTCCTGCTCGACCGCCGGATGCCCGATATCTCCGGCGACCGGGTCCCCGGCAGAATCGACTCCCACAGCATCGACTGCCGCGTGGCGATGGTGACCGCCGTCAACCCCGACTTCGATGTCATCGACATGGACTTTGACGATTACCTGACCAAGCCGGTTCGCCCCGAGACACTCGAGGAGACCGTTGAGCGACTGCTCGCGCTCAATGAGTACGGGGTCAAATACCGGGAACTCAGCTCGAAGTTAGTGAAAAAGAACATTTTGGAAATCGAGAAGACGCCGGCAGAACTCAAAGACAGCAGCCGCTTTGCCGAACTGCAGCGCCGCATCGAACAACTCGAAGCCGAACTGGAACGATGAAAACCGAGGCGGAGTTCGACGACCGACTCCTCCCGAGCTAGAGTCTCGTTATCGAGCGTGTGCCCGCCGCGCTACACACCGGATACTCGACGTTCGAGTGACTCGACTCCGCCGACTCGAACTCCGCGCTACAATCCCGACAGTGGTAGTTGAATCCTTGTTCCCACCCGTCGGCGCCCGGCGTTCCCTTGATTGGGTCCATCAACAGCATGATGACGTACTACACGAGACGGTGTGCCACTCACGGCACATAGGGCTTTGACCGTTCAAATCAGCGGTATCGGTGGCTTGAACCGCAAGCGGGCACAGAGTGGGCACTGCGTGACGTGGGCCTGGAGCCCCGGAGATTCGGAACGCTTTTAATTCCCATCGCGCCTTTGTACAAACGCGATTTGCGCGCTGGTGGTGTAGTGGTATCACAGGACCCTGCCACGGTCCTAACCCGAGT
>CAZOQK010000209.1:0-4324 GCA_964581735.1 uncultured Halobacteriales archaeon
CGGCCTGAAATCCCGTGGTGGGATTCCTCCGCGTTCACGCGGAGGAGGAGGTCAAACTCGATCACACGTATCAGCACACAGGTCAGTTCGGGACAGTATCCCACGGGAGAGGGGCGCAACGGGTGGTCCGCTCGCAAGACGCGCCCACGATCACAAGCGTTTTCGCCCGCGCCGTCCGTGTCTCGACCGATGACTGCCTACACCGCCACCGTCACCGTCCGGCTCAAACACGGGGTGCTTGACCCCGAAGCCGAGACGACACAGCACTCCCTCGAACGACTCGGCTTCGAACTTGAGGACCTCCGCTCGGCCGACCAGTTCGAACTTGACCTCAATGCGGCGAGCGCTGACGACGCCCGCGAACGCGCCGAGGAGATGACCGAGCGCCTGCTCGCTAATCCGACCATCCACGACTACGAGGTCGGCGTTACAGAGCAATGACGGTATCCGTCCTGCAGTTTGGCGGCTCGAACTGCGACCGTGACACCGTGCAGGCGCTCGAACGCCTCGGCATCAACGCCGAACTCGTCTGGTACGAGGACGGGCTACCCGCCGACACCACCGGCGTCGTCGTCCCCGGTGGGTTCTCTTACGGTGACTACCTCCGTGCCGGGGCAATGGCCGCCCGTTCGCCGATTATGTCTGAGGTCCGTGACGCCGCAGAGGACGGCACCCCTGTCCTGGGTATTTGCAACGGCGCACAGATCGGCTGTGAATCCGCGCTGACCCCGGGTGCCTTCACCACGAACCGGAGCGCGCGCTTCCAGTGTGAACACGTCCATCTCCGCGTCGAGAACGCAGAGACGCCCTTTACCAGCGGGTACGAGGACGGGGAGGTCGTCGAGTTTCCCATCGCCCACGGCGAGGGTCGGTTCGAAATCGGCGACGAGGAACTCGACCGACTCGCGGACGAGGACCGCATCCTGTTCCGGTACTGCGACGCCGCGGGTGAACCGACCGACGACGCGAACCCGAACGGCTCGAAACACAACGTCGCGGGCATCCTCGGCGAGCACGACCACGTCGGCGTGTTGATGCCCCACCCCGAGCGCGTCTCCCTACCGGACGTGGCAGCCACTGACGGCCAGGCAGTCCTCCGCGGGTTTGAGGGCTAAACCCCGGGGTTGCAGTTCCTGCAACCGGATTTTCCGAGTCGGAAACCGCGCGTCTATTTTTAAGAAAAAGCCACACACAACGACTGATAGGCATGGCAGACCTCACAGTCGCTGTCGAGGACCTCCACAAACGGTACGGCGACGTACAGGCACTCGACGGCGTGACATTCGAGGTACAGCGCGGTGAGATATTCGGCCTCGTCGGCCCGAACGGCGCCGGGAAATCCACGACGCTTCGCATCATGTCGACGTTGCTGGGCGCCGACGACGGCAGCGTCACCGTCTGTGGCGCGGACATCGAAGCGTCCCCCAACGACGCCCGCGCGGCGCTCCGGTACGTCCCCGAGGAGGCCGGTGCCTACGAGAATTTCACCGGGCGACAGTACCTGGATTTCATCGCCTCGTTCTATGCCGACGACCCCGCGGCGATGATAGAGACGGGGGTCGACATCGCGGATTTGGACGAGCGCATCGACAGCAAAACCAGCGAGTACTCAAAGGGGATGACACGGAAACTCCTGTTGGCGGCAGGGCTGATGACCGAACCCCGAGTGGCAATCCTGGACGAACCCACCTCGGGGCTGGACGTGCGCAACGCCCGCCAGATTCGGGACACAATCAAGGAGTATCCGGGCGCGGACCGGAGCGTCATCCTCTCATCGCACAACATGCTCGAGGTCGAGTATCTCTGTGACCGGGTCGGACTGCTCAACGAGGGTCGAATCGTCGACGTGGGCACGCCCACGGAACTGGTCAGCGACTACGGCACCGAGAACTTAGAAGACGCCTTCCTGGAGGCAACAGCATGAACCACTTTCTCAGACTCGTCTGGAAGGAGATGCGCGAACTGCTCCGCCCGCAGTACATCCTCCCTATTCTCTTCGTGCCCATCATCTTCATCGCGCTGGGGCAGGGCTTTGGCGGTATCAACGACGCCACCTCCCAGCCGCCGGAGGTCGGCATCGTCAACAACGACGACGGCACGTACGGCGACCTGGTCGAAGCGACGTTCAACGAGAGCGGTGAGGTGGTTTACCGGGGTGACGGTACCGACCCCAACGCCGCACTCAACGAGACGGTCGACCAGGGCGGCACAGCGGTCGTCGTGATACCGGAGAACTTCACCGAACGCATCGAAACCGGGAACGCGACCGGCCAGGTCGAACTCTACACTGTCGTCGACGGCGTGAGCCTCGGCGGCATCGCGTCGACCGGACAGGTAGAGAGTGTCCTCCAGACCGCCGAGACGCAAATCACGCTCAACGCGACCGGCGCCACTCCACAGCAACTCGCGCCCGTCGAAACCTCATACACGACCGACGTGAAAGGCACCCGAATCAATCAGTCGCCGGGCGTGCTCGGCGGGGCCTTCACCTCGCAGTTCATTTTCATCCCGGTCATCATCATGCTGGTCATCATCTTCTCCGGCCAGATGGTCATCAACTCGATGGGGATGGAAAAGGAGAACAAGACCCTCGAAACCCTGCTGACGATGCCAGTCCCGCGGCGCACCATCGTCGCGGCGAAACTGGTTGGGAGCGCGGCTATCGGCCTGCTCGCGGCAGGGGTGATGACCGTCGCCCTCCGGGAGTATCAGTCGGGCATCACCGGCGGGGCAGGGAGTGGTCTCCCCGACGCCTTCGCGCTCGGGCTTGCCGATTACGCCATCGTCGGCGTTGCCATCTTCTTCGCCGTCGTCGGCGCGCTGGCGCTGGCGCTCGTGCTCGGTATCTTCGCCGGGGACCGACAGGGCGCACAGATCCTCCTCTTTCCGCTGTCGATACTGGCTATCGGACCCGCTTTCGCGACGATGTTCACCGACTTCTCGACGCTCTCGCTTCCACTCCAGGTACTGCTCTTTGCGATTCCGTTTACCCACCCCGTCATCGCGCCAAAGCAGTTGATGTTCGGGGACCCAACCTTCGTCTATCTCGGCATCGCCTACGAGGCCGTCTTCGCAGTCGCGGCCATCGGCCTGGCGGTGTACGTCTTCAACTCCGACCGCGTCGTCACCGGCAGCGCCGGTCGTCTCGGGAAGTGGCTCGGCAAGCTCCAGCGGTAGCTCAGATGATTATTTTATAACAGAGCGGTCTAGAACAGCAAGAAAGCCCCGACCCGTTTGACTCGGGGGGTTGGCGAGACTCGCTTGCGCTCGTCTCGCTGCTTCCCGCTCGGTTCCCTCGCGGGGATCTCGTTGCGCGCGCTCGCGATGCTCGCGTGCTTACATCGTCCGTCTTCAACAAACAGGTCACCGGGAGAGCAAAGCTCTCCCGAGCTCACGGCGGCTGCGCGGCGCGACGCGCCGCGACTGTCGAGGCGGTGAAACCGCCTCGCGCGCCGTGAACGCCCCTTTCAGTCCCACCCGCACAGACCGACCGGTCCAGCTACAAGATGGGACTTTCTTGCTGTCTCTGGCAGCCAGTCTCCTGATTGAACAATGCTGCAACTCACGAAGACAGGGGAAAGGAGAACAAGGGCCGGAGCGTGTGACACTCGTCGCCGGGCGTGTAAGCGGCGACGTGGGCTCCCAGCCCTACCTGCCTGTACGGACGGGGGTCACTAATACCCCGGCCTACCGGAGTGAAAGTGAAAGTGCAGGACAGCGAGTGGGTGTAAACTGTTCTCACGGCACGTCTTGCCGATAGCGACAGTCAGCACGCTCGGGTAGGGACTCGCTACGCCGTTCGTAGGAACCACTTAGGGATAAACGGTAGACGGCCACTATACCGCCGAGGCCACTGTAGGGGCTATGGGAGAACTCGAGGCCGAAGTGTGACGGACGCGCTCGGAGATTGCGACGACGCTTCGTGACTTCGCCGACCAACTCGAAGTCGACGGGACGGTCACGGTGGACCTTGGCGACCGACTGGTGCGGCTCGACCCGACCGAACCGGTGACGTTCAGACTCGAAGGCGAGTCCGACTGGTCGGAGGGTGACACGCAGACCAAAGAGAGCATCCAGTTCGAACTGGTCTGGTGGCGCGACGCCGAGACGGCCGCCGAGGCACGACTCGACGTGCGCGAGGGCCCGACCGACGACTACCGCGTCAGCGGCATCGAGTAGCTCCGCTCGCGCTCGCGGACGTGTTCGTAGGTCCGCTGGCAGTCACAGGACACCTGCTCGAAGACCGACGGGTCCTGTCGCAGGTCGAAATCCTTGATGGCGCGCTGGACGCGGTCGTCACACTCCCCGCAGTTGTGCGGGCCGC
>CAZOQK010000210.1:0-4293 GCA_964581735.1 uncultured Halobacteriales archaeon
AAAGCCAACCATATAAAAGGCACTGGCAAAGGCCAGGCCGAGCCAGTTGGCCCACCCGGCGACAGAGCCAAAGAGCGGCCCGAGCGCGTGATTGACGTAGTAGTAAGCACCGCCGGATTTGGGCATCGCGGTCCCGAGTTCACTCGCCGACAGCGCGGTGAACATCGCGATGACGCCACCGAGTAGGAAGGCAACCGAGGCGAGTGACCCCGAGCGGAGAATCGCCTCGCCCGGCAGGACGAAGATGCCCGCGCCGATCATCGTCCCGACACCAATCGTCAGGGCGGCGAGTGGACCGAGGTCCTTCGCGAGTTCGGCGTCCTCGCCGCTCACGTCTGCTCATCCTCCTCGGCCGGTGCCGTTCCATCAGCCGTCGTCACGTCCGGCAACACGACGACGGGCCTGTCGGTTTCGGTCACGAGGTCAAGCGCCACGTCGCCGGTGAGCAGGCGCACCCAGCGGCTCCCGCCGCGTGGCGTGATGACGATAGCGGAGGCGTCCTTGTCGGCGGCAGCCTCGAAAATCGTCTCGGAGACATCCGTCCCGTAGCGAATCTGTGTCTCGACGGGGACGTCGTCGCTGAAGACGGCGTTGGCGGCGTCGAATATCTCTTTGGCGTGTTCTTTACGCTGCTCGACGCTGGCTTTGTCGACGGCGCCGCCTGCCTTCTCGATGACGTGGACGAGCACGGCCGGGCCGGTGAGGCGGCCCCGGACCGCCCGACAGGTCGCGCGTGCGTCATCGGGGTCGGCGACGGGAACGAGAACGTGGTCGAACAGTCCGCTCATCTACTGAGCCTGGAACCGGGATGTACTGTTCGTTTGGCGTTGGCTGCTGGCGTGGGGGCGGGCGGGTTCATACCCGTATCTGTGCAGGAAGCGTCTTAATATTCACGTCCGGCGAGCGGCCGCTAGCTTGGTGATTTGTCGGCAGTGACAGGAATAGTAACCCACTTACGCAGGGGGCAGAAACCGGTGAGGTATGACAACAGCGGAGGGTGAGCCGTGCGAATAGTCATTGTCGGTGCCGGCGAGGTCGGCTCGTCCATCGCGAAGAGTCTCGCGGATTCACACGATGTGGTCGTCGTGGATATCGACCCCGACCGTGTCGAGGCGGTCACATACAACATCGACGCGCTGGCCATCGAGGGCGATGGTGCCTCGCTCTCGACGCTCCAGAAGACGGACATCAGCGAGGCTGACATCCTCATCGCGAGTACCGACGACGACGAGACCAACATCATCACCTGCGGGACGGCCGAGATCCTGGGTGACCCCTTCACCATCGCCCGCGTCAAGGGGACGAAGTATCTCGACACCTGGCAGCGCTCGGAGGGCGCCCTCGGCGTCGATTTCATGGTCGGGACGACGCTGTTGACGGCCAAGACCGTCGTGCGCGTCATCGGGCTCCCTTCCGCACGCGATGTCGACACCTTCGCGGGTGGCCGCGTCCAGATGGCGGAGTTCGACATCCCCGAGGACAGCCCGCTGGCCGGCCAGACGATTCAGGAAGCCGACCGCTTCGAGTCGCTCACCTTCGCCGCAATCCTCCGCCCCGACGAGGTGGTCATTCCGACCGGTCAGACGACCATCCGTGCCGGGGACGAAGTCGTCGTCATCGGCTCACAGGAGAGCGTCCACGCCCTCGCGTCGGAGGTGTCGCCACACGCCGGCGAAGCCGACGACGTTCTCATCGTCGGCGGGACCGAAACCGGCTATCAGGTCGCCCGGCTGTTGGAAGAACAGGGGCTGACGCCCCGCCTGGTCGAGACCGATCACGACCGGGCGCGTGAACTCGCCGAGGCGCTCCCGAACACCACCGTCCTCGAACACGACGGCACCGACCGGGATTTCCTCGAACGTGAACACGTCGACGATGTCGACACGGTCGTCACCGCGCTCCGTCGCCACGAGCGGAACCTGCTGACGTCGCTGTTGACAAAGCGCCTGGGGGCAGACCGCGCCGTCGCCATCGTCGACGAGTCCGAGTACGTCGACCTCTTCGAGGCCGTCGGTGTCGACGTGGCCATCAACCCGCGTGGGGCGACCGCCGAAGAGATTACCCGCTTTACCCGGGAACGTCGGGCGGAGAACGTCTCGCTCATCGAGAACGACCGCGCGGAGGTCATCGAAATCGGTGTCGACGACGAGAGCGTCCTCCATGGGCGCCCGATCGAGGAGTCGGTCCAGGACCTCCCGGATGGCGTCGTCATCGGCGCCATCACCCGCAATGACGATTTCATTATCCCGCGCGGGAACACCATCGTCGAGGAGGGTGACAACGTCGTCGTGTTCGTCGACGCACGCGTCGTCGACGAGGCGACGATGGACCTCTGACGATGACGGTCAGAGTCGACTGGCGTGCGAGCGTCAGTTTAGTGGGCTCTGTCCTGAAGTACCTCGCCGTCCCGCTCTGCCTGCCACTGCTCGTCGCCGTCTACTACGGCGATGGTATCACAACCTTCCTGCCGGTCGTCGCCATCACTGCCGTTCTCGGGGTGGGCATCGAGCGCATCCGGCCGGACCCGGATATTGGCCCCCGTGAGGGGTTTCTGATGGTCGCGCTCACGTGGCTGGCCGTCGCCATCATCGGCATGCTTCCGTACCTGTTTGCGGGAATGGCAAGTGGCTCGACACTCGCCAACCCGGTCAACGCCCTTTTCGAGAGTATGAGTGGCTTCACGACGACCGGCGCGACGGTGATGGGAAACATTAGTTTCGACACCCACTCGCACGCACTCTTGCTGTGGCGGCAACTCAGTCAGTGGCTCGGTGGGATGGGTATCGTCGTCCTCGCGGTCGCCATCCTGCCGGAGTTGTCGGTCGGTGGCGCACAGTTGATGGACGCCGAAGCGCCGGGCCCGGGTATCGAGAAACTCACCCCCCGCATCGCCGAGACGGCGCGGGCCCTCTGGCTCATCTATCTCGCGGTTACCCTTCTAGAGTTTCTCGTCCTCTATGGCCTACATCTGGCGGGGCTGGCGCCGAACATGGGGCTGTACAACGCCGTTGCCCATCCGCTGACGACGATGCCGACGGGCGGGTTCTCGCCGGAAGCTCGCTCCATCGAGGCCTTTTCGGCGGCCGTCCAGTGGGTACTCATCCCGTTCATGGTCGCGGCAGGGACCAACTTCGCGCTGTTCTGGAAGGCGCTCAACGGCAATGTCCGTGGCGTCTTCGCGGACAGCGAGTTCCGGTTTTACACCGGTGTGCTCGCGGCGTTTACGGCCATCGTTGCCGGCCTTCTCTACGGCGGTCTGGAGGCCGGTCTTTCGGAACTACCGAGCCAGGTGGCGCCACTCGGCGGGGAGTCCGAAGACGCACTCCGCCACGGTGCCTTCCAGGTCGTCTCCATCGTAACGACGACCGGGTACGCGAGCATGGATTTCAACACCTGGAGTCCGGTCGCACAGTTCATGCTCGTCTTCCTGATGTTCCTTGGCGGTTCCGCCGGGTCGACCGGCGGCGCTATCAAGATGGTCCGGACACTGGTCATCCTGAAATCCCTCAAGCGCGAGCTGTTTACCACCGTCCACCCGGCCGCGATCTCGCCGGTCCGACTCGGGGGGAATCCACTCGACGAGCGGGCACTGCGTGGCATCTACGCCTTTGGACTGCTGTACGTGGTCATCTTCTTCGTCGGGTCGGGGCTGGTGTTGCTCGATGCCGCGCGCCTCGGGACCAGTATCTCCGCCTTCGAGGGGATGTCCGCCGTCGCGGCCACACTCGGGAACGTTGGGCCGGGCGTCGGCGTCGTGGGCCCGATGAACAACTACCTGGCCTTTCCGGCCACCTCGCGGCTGTTGATGGTGTTTCTGATGTGGGTCGGACGACTCGAGATCATCCCCGTGTTCGTCCTGCTGACAAGCGCTTACTGGCGGTCCTAAGCGGGGCACTGCGGTACCCCGGCGGCCGCTGAGAGCCGGCCGACCACCGCAAGCGACACCTTTTCTACGCTATGGCCCAACACTCTTGTATGACCACAGGGGTTGTTCTACTGAACTTCGGCGAGCCGTCGGAACCGAACCGTGAGGCAGTCGTCGACTACCTCGAACGCATCTTCATGGCCAACGCCGACCTGGAGGAGTACGACTCCAAAGAGGCCGCCCGCAAGCGCTCGCGCAAACTCGCTGAGCGCCGCGCCCCCGGTCTCATCGAGGAGTACGAGGACATCGGCGGGTCGCCGCTGAACGCGCAGGCTCAGGGCCAGGTCGGCGCCCTCGAAGACGCACTTGTCGACCGGGGGTTCGACGTGAACACCTACCTCGGGATGCAGTACACGGAGCCGTTTATC
>CAZOQK010000211.1:0-4274 GCA_964581735.1 uncultured Halobacteriales archaeon
GGCGGGGGGCGGTCAGCGGGAAGTGGGGCCGGGAGAACGAAGCCGTGAGGAACCACGGGTCGTCGTCGCCGTGCTCGCGGAGCCAGGCGAGTGTCTCCCGGAGGACGACGTGCTCCTGGAGGAGGCTCTCGGGGATTGCGGTGACGCCCGCGCCGGGGATGCGGGTGCCCGTCTCGATGCCCTGCCGGCGGGGCTGGACGTCGAGCACGTCGGGGTGGAGCGGTTCGGGCTGGTGGCTGGGCTGCTGGACGCCGTGGCCGGTGAGGTCGCCGTACGGCCGCTCCTGGAACCCGTTGAACTGCCGGTCGCCGTTAAAGTGCATCTTCCCGACGAGGCAGGTCCGGTAGCCCGCGTCCGCGAGCGTCCCTGGGAGGGTGTCGTCCGCGTCCATCACCGCGCCGTTGTCCCAGGCCCCGCACTCGGGCATCTGCCGGCCGGCGAGCATGCACTGCCGCGAGGGGCCACAGACGGGAGAGGGGCAGTAGGCGTTCTCGAAGTCGACGCCGCCGGCCGCGAGGCCGTCGATGGCAGGCGTCTCGACGGGTTCCTCGCCGCGGCGTCCCTGGAATCGCGGGTTGTGCTCGTCGCTCATCAGAACGAGTACGTTCGGTCTGTCGGGCATACCCTACTACGAACCGTCCCCGTATTCAACGTTGCCCTCGGGGCTCCCCGCCGACGAACACCGGCGACGACCAGGCGAACTGGCCGTCGACCTGGCGGACCCGGGCGTAGTAGGCGTCCGCTCCGTCGCCGCTCGGGAGTTCCTCGAAGCTCACCTCGGCACGGCAGGCCGCGACCGGGTAGGCCGGATGCACCTTCACCTTCCTGGCGTTGTGATAGACCACGTCGCGGTTCTCGATCTCCTCGGGAGGGAGGTCGAACTCGTCCTCGATGCGGTGTGCCGACTCCTCGGTGAGCGCGGCGACCCGCGCCTCCGCGCCTATCGGCGCCACTACCTCCGGGCCGTCGTCAAGGTCGATTCGAAGGCGCTCGCCCCCCTCGACCGCGAGGACGAGCCCCTGGGTCTCGGCGCTGTACACCGCCTCGGGCAGGACGCTCCCCTCGGCGTCGCCCCGGACGGTCGTCAGCTCGAACTCGCAGTCGCCGCCCCGGCGGTGGTAGCGGTTGCCCGCGCCAGCGAACCGGGGGGCGACCCCCCGTATGGCGCCGCCGTCGACGCCGACGGTGCCACTCCACTCCATGCGCGTCGTCGAGAAGTCGCCGTACTCCGTCGTCGGCCCCCACCCCATCTCGACGAGCACGCGCCGACGGTCGCTTTCGCCGGCGGTGCCGACGTGGTCCCGTACCGCGACCGGCGACCCGCCGTGGACGAGCGCGACCCGGTCGAGGCGGCGCGGACAGTCGACGGCGACCCGCGCGGTCCCCCCAGCGGCCGCGGCGGGTGCGCTCGCCCCCATCGGGTGCCCGTCGACATCGAACCAGAGCGCGATGCGGTCGCCCGTGCTCGCGTAGGTCCGCCGCTCTCGGAGGGCCGTCCAGACGGCCTCGCGGCTGAGCTCGGTGGCCCAGATGCCGGCGACGCCGTTGTCCCACGAGCCGGGCGTGCCGGGGCCGTCGTTGGAGCCGACGACGCCGACCCGGCACCCGCGGGCGAGCGCGTCCTGGTAGGTGCCCCCGGTGGTCCGGGGCCCCATGTCCGGGTTGTCGTCCATCCCCACGGGCGTGTCAACGCCTTCGCTGGAGCCGTGCCCCGAGTACACCTCCATCACCGGCGACAGCTTGAGGTCGAAGGCCGCCCAGTCCTTGCCCCGCTCGCCGACCTGGTAGCCCGTGTGGTGGGGGATGGCCATCGCCTCGCTGGGCGCGTCCCGGAGCGTGGCGTACAGCTCGGCCAAGTCGTCGGCGTCCGAGAGCGGGAGGTCGCCGCCCTCGCGGAAGAGGACGTTGTGGTCGCCCCACTCCCGGCGGCCGCCGTGCCACTCGAACGCGGGGAAGGTGACGAACGCGCCGGGCTCGTTGTTCTGGGCCGCGGCCGCCCGCACGTCGGCCCACCACTCGCCGTACTCGGGGCGGTCCCCGACCGTCTCCTCGCGGATGCCCCGCTCGCGGCCCTTCCGGAACCACTTGAACGGGTAGCACAGCACCGCCGCCACGTCGAGGTGGGCGCGGGCGTCCGCGAGCACGTCGTCCAGGCGCTCGCGGTCGGCACCTGGGCCGGTCATGTGCTTATGGAGGTCGCCCCAGAACAGGTCCAGGTCGGCGGGCCCGATGTCGGTTTGCATACGCGGGGCGAGGGGGGTGGCCGGCAAAAGCCTTGATGCTCCGTTCCCTCGCCCCCCGACCGCCTTCCCACACGCTTATTACGGCTCCCGCCGCTGGCCCGGTATGACAGTCGAGTTCACATCGGTCGCCGCGGTCAGGGACACCGACGCGCTCCTCGAACCCCACGACATCGAGTACCAGGACGGTCTCGCCTACGCCCCCGGCAAGGGTGGCACGTTCGCCGTCGTGGACGTCCGCGCCACCGAGCCCCGGGTGCTGGGCTCCCTCGACGACTTCGAGAACGCACAGACCGTGCTCCCGGTGGGCAACTACGCGCTGGTCGCCGACGACGCGGGCGTCCACACCGTCGACTGCTCGGCCTCGACCGACCCCGTGGTGCTCGACACGGCCACCGACGAGGGGCTCACTCGCATCAACGGGTTCGCCCGGTGGCGGGACACCCTGTTCTGTGCCTGCAAGGGCGGCTACGTCCACGCCGTCGACATCGCGGACCTGCCGTCGCTGTCGGTCGTGGGCCGGTACGACGCACTCGAGGGCGCGGGGCTGAACTCCCCCCACGACGTCGCCGTCGTCCGCGACCACCTGGTCGTCCCGAACCAGATGCAGGGGACGACGCCACAGCTGGGTGCCATCCGCGCCATCGACACGGCCGAGAACGCCCTCCTTGACCCCAGGGAGTGGTCGGCATCCTCGACCGTGACCGCCGCGGCGATGGACGGCGCAAACCGGGTCGTCGTCCGGAACCCCTACGTCTTCGTCGCCAACAACTACGGCCACACCGTCACCGCCGTCGACGCAACCGACCTGGCGGCGATGGAACACCTCGCCGACTGCGCGGTCGCCGCCCGCGAGCCTGACGGTCTCGCGCTCGCTGGCGACTACCTGCTCGCCGGCGCCGAGGACACCATCGAGGCCTTCGACGTGAGCGACCCGACCGAGCCCACCTCGGCGGCGGTACACCGCTTCGAGCAGAACATCAACGCCCACGACCTCGAGGTCGTCGGCAACACCGTCTATCTCACCGGACAGGGGACCGAGGAGCTACAGGTACTCGAACTCGCGGGCGAGTTGGGGTCCGCCCGCCTCGACGCCCTCCACCTCGAAGGGGCGGGCGTGGCCGCAGACCTCCGGGCCCCCAACGCTTTCGACGGCGGCTGCTGAGTGGCCTGTCGACTCTGGTGTCGTGTGGGCTTCAGTTCTATCAATAAAAATCCCAGCCATAGCTGTCGAAAAGTGCTGTATGTAACGCGCGTATCAGTCACTCGTGGATATCAACACTGGTGATTTCGAACCGTGCGCCACCGCCCTCGCTGTCTGTCACGCTGACCTCCCACCCGTGTGCGGTGGCGATCTCCTGTACGATATTGAGGCCGAAGCCGGTCCCGTCGTCGTCGGTCGAGTATCCGGTCTCAAACACCCGCTCGCGCTCTTCCTCCGGGATGTGGGGGCCGTCGTCGGCGATATAGAAGCCGTCGGCCAGTTCACCGACCGTCACGGTCGCCTCCTCGCCACCGTGTTCGATCGCGTTCCCTATCAGGTTCTCGAGGAACTGCTTGAGCCGGCTTGGGTCGGCCCGAATCCACTGGTCGGTCTCGATGTGGAGCGTCGCGTCGGCCATCTCGACGTTCTGCCAGCACCCGCCGCACATCTCCACCAGATTCACTGGTTCGGTGTCACTGCTTTCTCGCCTTCGCGTGCGAGCGTCAACAGGTCCCCGAGCAGTATGAGGCTCCGGTCCACCGCGTTGGCCGCGCTGTCGAGGTGCTCGCTGTCGCAGTCCTCGCGAGCTAAGGAAGTTGGTCCTGCGCGACGTTCAACGGATTCCGGCGGTCTAGGGGTCGCGTCGATGCTGACCGTCTCTCTCGAGGGTCCTCGGCGTCATTCGTCCCATCTCCGATTCTGCCGCGCGCCAGACGCGCACTCGAGCAGCAGCTCGGCGAGCTCCTCGGCCTGCTCGGGCTCCAGGGAAATCATCGTCCCGATCGAGGTGTCGTCCTCACCGTGGACCTTCGCGAGCAGCGGCACGGAAG
>CAZOQK010000212.1:0-4249 GCA_964581735.1 uncultured Halobacteriales archaeon
GGCCGAACACGCGATGCTGGTCGACCTGGAGCGAAACGACCTCGGGAAGGTCTGTCGGTTCGGAACCGTCGATGTGACCGAGTACCGCCGGGTCGACCGTTACTCGGAGGTGATGCACCTCGTCTCGCTGGTCGAGGGTGAACTTCGCTCGGACCCCGGACTCGCCGACCTGGTTGGGGCGGTGTTCCCCGGCGGCACCATCACCGGCGCACCGAAACCCCGGACGATGGAGATAATCGACGAGGTGGAGACAACGCGGCGGGGGCCCTACACCGGCTCTATCGGGATCTTCGGGTTCGACGGCCGCGCCACGCTGAACATCGTCATCCGGACGCTCGTGCGCTACGCCGAGGAGTACCATCTCCGCGTGGGCGCGGGCATCGTCCACGACTCCGAGCCCGAACAGGAGTACGCCGAGACGCTGGACAAGGGCCGGGCGCTCATCAACGCCATCGACGCGGCGCTCGGAAAACAGGCGACTCTCACGGTGGAACGATGAAGGTCCTCGTCGTTGACAACTACGACTCCTTTGCCTACAACCTCGTCCAGTATATCGGCGAAATCGTCACCGGGGACGAGTGGCTCGACACCGACGGCGAGAGGGAGGTTATCGTCCGGCGCAACGACGAAATTTCCCTCGACGGTATCGACGGTGTCGACCCCGACGCGATCGTCGTCTCGCCGGGGCCGGGCACGCCCGAGGACGCGGGGGTCTCGATGGCCATCTTCGCCGACCGGTCGTATCCGACGCTGGGTGTCTGTCTGGGCCATCAGGCGCTGTGTGCCGCCAACGGTGGTGCGGTGGGCCACGCCGAGGCCGTCGTCCACGGGAAACCCTCAAGCATTGCCCACGACGGCGCGGGCATCTTCGATGGGCTCCCCGACGAAATCGAGGTGGGCCGGTACCACTCGCTGGCCGTCGAGCGCGCCGACCTGCCCGGCGACCTCTCGGAGACGGCCTGGACCGATGGCGACGACACCGAACCCGCCGTCGTGATGGGCGTTCGCCACCGCCGGCGGCCACACGTCGGTGTCCAGTTCCACCCCGAGAGCATCCTGACCGACGCTGGCAAACGGCTGGTGGCGAACTTCCTCGCAGGTGCACGGACTGCTCCTGTCGGCGGACAGCAATGAGACGGATATGTGACCCGCGGCAAACATACACACTCTGCTCGGCCGGACACGACGCATGAGCGACGCGAACGACCCCTGGTCGGAGAACCGAACGACGTTCCAGCGGGTCCACGATACCCTCGCGGGGACCAAAGAGTTCAGGAACGTTGTGACGGTCGCTGACTGCGCGGACTGTTCGGAGACTGCGGCCCGTGACGCACTCGAACAGCTCACCGAGATGGGAATCGCCCGGCAACGTGAGGGTCGCCCGGTCGGCTACCGGCGCAACCACTCGTAGTTCGGGTAGAAACGGGTCGAGTCGCTGGCTTGTGAGCGCTCGACTGACGACCTCAGAACACGTACCGAGGACGTTATGGCGGAAGACGAAGCGTTCCAGGAACAGTACGGGACGCCTGGCCCCGATGCCGTCTCGACTGCCGACCCCGCGGCTGACGACCACAGTGCGGTGCAGGACCGCTGGGCAGACCCGAGCGAGTGGCGAACCACGAGACGCGGTATCAGACTCCTTCGACGGGCAATCGAGCGGGCGGGGAACCGCTCCGACAGCGGTGTGTGCGCGTGACTGTGGAAGGTCCGGGCGGACCGCTTGAGATTGCGACGCTTCGGGCGCCCACACAGCGTGCCGAGACACCCCCGCCTGTCGGGTCCTTAGGAGTTCCATCCGGATACGATGCCGCCGCACTCGCTCGCCGTCCGACTTGACGACGACCAGTATCTACCCCCGGTCGACCCGGCACGGCTCGACGTTCGGTGGTTCGATGGCGACGACTACACCGTTCATTACGTCGAAACGCGGAGCGGCGGTGTCTGGCAGTGTTGTTGGATTAGACGCCCGAAACCCGGCGAATCATGTGCGCAGTTCCATCCACCGCCCGATGCTTCGGATACGGTGGAAGCCTCACCACTATCGGGTACACACTACCTCGGTGTCTGCTTCGACATCCTCGACCGGGTTGTCGACCGACTTGAACGGCCACACGAACAGTGACCTCAAACCAAACTCGCCGGCGTCCGCCGTGGTTTTGACCCTGACTTCCGTAGGTGACTGTACTCGATGACAGAGCTGACCTACCACGTCGACGGCAGACTCGTGCCAGCATCGGAGGCGACGGTGAACATCCGCGACCGCGGCTTTATGTACGGCGACGCCGCCTTCGAGACGTTACGAGTCTACGGCGGCGATGTCTTCGAGTTCGAGGGCCACGCCGAACGCTTCGCCCGCTCGCTGCGAACGCTCGACTTCGACGAGGCGATGCCGCCGGTCGAGGATCTTCACGAGCGCGTCCTCGATACCGCCGCGGCCAACGGGTTCGACGATGCGTACGCCCGCCTCTCGATGACCCGGGGCGTCCAGGAAGGAAAACTCACGCCCGCCTCGCCCGTCGACCCCACGATTACGGTCGTCGCCTCGGAACTCCCGCGTGGCGGCACCGACGGCGAGGACGTGTGGACGGACCCGGCAACGCTACGTACCGTCGAGACCCGCCGCGTCCCCTCACAGTCGGTGCCCGCGGACGTCAAGACCCACAACTACCTCAACGGCATCCTCGCGCGTCTTGAACTCCGTGGAAGCGACGCCGACGAGGCACTCATGGCCGACGTGGAGGGGTACCTGATGGAGGGGGCGACGAGCAACGTCTTCTTCGTTGATGGCGGGACGCTGAAGACGCCCGGGACCGACGGCGACCTGTTGCCGGGGGTCACCCGCGGCGTCGTGCTGGACATCGCTCGCTCGGAGGGGCTGCCCGTCGAGACGGGCCAGTACTCGATCCCCGACTTGCGCGAGGCCGACGAGGCCTTCATCACGAACACGACGTGGGAGGTCCGGCCGGTCACCGCCGTCGACGGCGTTGCGTTCGAGGTGGGGCCGATGACCCGGCTGCTCGGCAAACTGTTCGACGAGCGCGTCGAGCGCGAGCATTACTGAAACCACACCGTTCAAGCGCCTCGCGTTACAACCAGTATGTACATGGACGAGGACAGCCGTATCGTGGCCGTCGAGCGGATTCCCGACGACAGTTCCTTCCTCTTTACCGTGCGCGACGGGTTCGACCTCGAAGAGGCAATCCTGCTGCAACTCACAGACGGCGTCGTTGCGCTGAAAAACTACTGTCCCCACTGGACGGATGTCCGCTTCGATTCGGGAAGCGGCGCGGAGATCCGCAACGACGAACTCGTCTGTACGAAACACGGCGCGACCTTCGAACGGGACTCGGGGCATTGCACCCACGGCCCCTGCGAGGGGGCGACTATCGAGGAAGTCGACGTAACCGTCGCGGACGGCGTCGTCTATCTGACCGACGATGTCTACGACTTTGAGCAGACCGGGCCGTCGGGCGAACACGACCTTTCCTCGCGTGGCCGCATTGGGTTTTCGGGGAACTGAGTCACTCCACCCGGAACACCGGCTCGGAGACCCCCTCGCTTTTGCAGTCGGGGCAGCGGCTCGGCCGGTTCACGAGGTCGTCGAAGTCGGTGAAGCCACACTCGTTACATTCGGGCGGGGCGACCAGCAGCTGCTCGCCGGTCCCGTTGAGGGACCGAGCGATGTGCTGGACGTGCTCTAAGGCGGTCGTCGTCTGAATCTCGAACTCCCGGGCGAGCGTCCCGGGGGGCAGTGCAGTCTCACGCAGGCGGTCCACAATCCGTTCTCGCGTCGTCCGACTCGCCTCACGCATACTGTGGATACTTCCGGGGTCATTATCATGGTTTCGCTGCCGCCTCCTGCGAGAGACGTTCCCGTTCCCGTGCCTGCGGTCCGGACGGCGGCGAGAACGGGATGAAAAGGGATTTACCGACCCCACCGGACGTTCGGGGTATGAAAACAGTCGTACTCGCTGGCGGATATGCGACCCGCCTGTGGCCGGTCACCCGACACCGTCCGAAGATGCTCCTCCCGGTCGGCGAGACGACCGTTATCGACACGATCCTCTCGCAACTCGAAGCCGACGACCGCATCGAGGATGTCTACGTCTCCACCAACGAACGCTTCGCGGAGGACTTCCGCGACCACGTCGCCTCCACTGGGTTCGAGAAACCCACTCTCTCCATCGAGGACACCACCGACGAGGACGAGAAGTTCGGCGTCGTCGGCGCGCTCGCACAGCTGGTCGAC
>CAZOQK010000213.1:0-4240 GCA_964581735.1 uncultured Halobacteriales archaeon
TCCTCGCTGGTGAGCCCGAAGTGAATCCACTGGGCAGCGTCTATGTCCTCGGGCAGGCCCTCGCGGACGAAGTACTCGACGGCTTTCACGTCGTGGTTCGTGGCCGAATACTCGCCGTAGCCTTCGGTTTCGAGCTGTTTGACTATCCCGGCGTCCTCCTCATCGAACCATTCATAGAGGGTTTCGAGAGTGGCCTGCTGGTCCTCGTCGATTTCAAGCGGCGTCGCGCCAAGGTCAGCAAGGGCGATGAGATACTCGACTTCGACGCGCACACGGGCACGCATGAGCGCCTGTTCGCTGGCGTACTCGACCAGGGGCTCAGTGTAGCGGGCGTAGCGGCCATCCAGCGGCGACACTGCCTGTTGCGGGGGACGAGAGGTCATACCCCCCACTCCACGGCTCCGGCGAAAAAGCCTGCCGGTCTCCCCGGTTCGACCCCTCCAGGCAGGGGCTCGGTTTTTCATCTCCCGAGGTCGCGCCGGGGGTTGTGTTTAGACACAGCATATCGGCCGCGCGTCGACGTGACCTCCCGGTTGTGGTGAAAATACATGAGACTGACTGTATGCTCGGTAGCGGTGACGGAGGCGAGCGCAATCTTTTTTATGACTTGTGAGGATTTTAATGCATGTCGGGCTGGGTGCTTGACGAGCGAAGCGTGACCCCAGTTGTCGCAAACGTCTTACTTGTCGCCGTAACTGTTGTTCTGGTCACGACCGTCGCAGTCGCAGGGTCAGCTGTTCTCGAGAATTTGAACGACCCCGTCGAGCAGGCGTCGTTGGATATTCGTTCGACGGATAGTGGTATCAAGGCGAGTATCACGGCCAGCCAAACCACAACACCGCTGTTGGTAACGAGAAACGGCCGTCCTGTTGGGACGATGTCGTCGGCTGCTGGGACCACAGTCCCGTACTACGGCACGAAAGGTGACGTATTCAGGTTCATCGCGCTCAACGAGGCAGGGAACCGTCAGGCACTGTTGCGGTCTGTCACTATCGAGCGCCGGACCGAATTCGCTGGCCGCCTGTCCCTCGATGAAGTACCACTTCAGGACGGAACGGCAACAATCGGGGGACAGGAGGTGTCCGTCGATGTGAGCGGTACCGTCCGCCACACCCCGGGGAAACACGGGACAGCTACGCAGGTGCTGTACCGGGCGAACAACGAACCGTCGGGCGTTCGGTTCGAGGACGTGCCCGAGTACGAGAGCTACACGCTCTCGTTTCTCGTTCGGTCACAGGGGGACCCAGGCAGAACGTCCGATCAAAACTACCTCCAGACAGCGGTCATCGGGTGGGAAGGTGGTCAGATCATTACTGCAACAAGCGGACAGAACGAACGGTTCCGACTGGTCGCTGGAAACGGCTTTTTCGGCGACCAGATCACCACCGTTCCGACCGAAGAGCGTTACGGGAGCGATAGCTGGACGCTGGTCACGGTGACAAACGAAGCGGGTGGCCCGACCACAGCCTGTTCGTTTCATCAGGGTAAGTCCGACTGCAAACAGATTTCATTCCCAACCGAGCAGTCGGGTGCGTCCGATTTCGTCATCGGCGACTCCAAGTTCAGCGGGGAGTTCGATGAAGTACAATTGTTCAGTGAACCGCTCTCGGAGCGTCAGCGTCAACAACTCCGGGCGAAATATGTCAACGACACCGGGTAACTGGCACAGGGTCACGGCCGCTTACCACTCGTCGCTGTCGGGAGAGGGGGTGCTCGAGTCACTCTCTACCTGTGCCTGCCGGTAGTGTTTCTTGTACCGGGAGACTTTCCGGTAGAGGACGCCCAGCCAGAAGCCAACGTAGACGAGCAGGAGCGCGGCGAGCGTAGTCGTCGTCAGCGGGAGCGTGCTCACCAGCGTGTTGTAGAGTGCGTGGATGAACACGGCGATGAGCAGCCCCTTGACCACGATTGGGCCGCGGTTGTCGGGGTTGAATTTCGCGAGGCCGAGATAGTAGCCCGCGAACGCGGAGTAGATGACGTGGCCCGGACCGACGAAGGCCCGGACGTAGGCCGTCTCCGTGGCCGACTGGAGTTGCGTGCCGACGCCGGCGGGGGCCGCCGAGTAGATGTTGATGATGTAGACGAAGTTTTCGATGGCCACAAAGCCCAGCCCGGCGAGTGCGCCGTAAACGACACCGTCGATGACCGCGTCGAACCGCTCGTCCTTGTAGGCGTGAACGCGGATAGAGGCCCACTTGACCGTCTCCTCGATGGGTGCAACGACGAGGAAAAAAAAGAGCGGGAGGCCAACGAAGGGAATGACTCCAAACGCGGGGAACAGAGCGGTGTTGACGAGGGCGGCGAAACTGGCAAAGAGGATACTCAACAGGAACGTAATCGCCATCGGTTCGAGCGGTTCCCGCCGCGTGGGGTCTTCAAACCAGAAGTACGCGGTCAGGGCGAGTGCCGGCACGACCGAGATGGCACCGAGCGCGCCGAGGATGGGTTCCTCAACCACGAAGAGAACGATGACTGCCGATTGAGCGAGAAAGAGCAGCGCCGCCAGCGAGATGAGCGACCACTTGCGGACGTTACGGAGCGTGCCGGTCAGGCCGACGGCAAACGCATCGAGTTTGGAGCGGGCGTCCCACGTCGCCACGTCGTAGAGGTCGGTACTCCCCCCGAGGGCGCGCTGGACCGGGTCCCACTGCCCCGCAGGGCCGGGTCCGGAGTCATTTTCCGGACTCCGGGCGGTGTCGGCGTCCGGTTGGTCCTCGTCGGTCGTTTCGGGAGTGGCCGAGCCCCCGTCGACGCCGTCGAATTCGGTCGGCTCGGTTGTCCACCTGTCGTCAGTCCCCCACTCGTCGTCAGACATACCTCTGCGTTCGGGATGGGTGGGCTAAAAGCTGCCACTGTAGACACCATCGGCCGAAGCTCCGGTACCTCTTTGATATCCCCACGGCCACAACTCGTTCGTGAGTGAGGATTGTGCCATCGAGGACGAGACTGCACGCACGGTTCTCACTGCGACGAGTGTCGAACCGACCTCCGCGACTGCGCTGAGCGAGCGCTGTGGTGTCTCGGAACCGACCGTCTATTGGCAGTTGGAGGACCTCCGGACGTGTGATTTACCCGAAGCGCGGACGAAGCCTGTGGCCACCACACCGAGGTGTCCCGGCCGCGACTGAAACGGGTGGCAGTGACACTGCTTTGACTCCTCTCGATTCTGTACGCGCTCTGGCTCCCGGCCGAGTGACCGCGGATTCGCAACGCCTTTGCGCCCACCCGCCCCGCACTCACGCATGAAACTCGCCGGCATGGCTTCGAACCGCGGCCGAAACCTCATGAACATCGCCGACCGCGCCCCGGGCGGCGCGGCGTTCGCCGTCGTGCTCACCAACGCCGAGGATGCACCCGTCGTCGAGAAAGCACAGAAACGCGGGATTCCAACCGAAACCGTGGTCCGGGGCGACGACGAGTCCCGGAAGGACCACGAACGACGCGTCCTGGACGCGCTCGACGGCTACGATTTCGACGCCGTCACGCTCGATGGCTACATGCGTATCCTCTCGGATACGTTCCTCAAGGAGGCGCCGACGACGCTGAACGTCCACCCTGCACTCCTGCCCGCCTTCCCCGGGATGGACGCCTGGGGCGACGCACTCGACGCTGGCGTTTCTGTTACTGGGTGTACCGTCCACGTCGTCACCGACGCCACTGACGAGGCGGGCAACGTCGTCGAATCCAAAGTCGACGCTGGACCCGTCGTTACACAGGAACACATCCCTGTCTACGAGGGCGACACCGAAGAGGACCTGCAAGAGCGCGTGCTCTACAAGGGTGAGTTCAAGGCCTACCCGCGTGCCATCCAATACTTCGCGGAGGACCGCGTCGCGGTCGATTACGACGCAAACGTCGTCCACGTCGAGGGCGACAACGGCGGCGAATTCCCAGCCCGTCGGGTCGCCAGCCACGACCGCATGGCGGACCTGCGCTACGGGGAGAACCCCCACCAGGACGCCGCGCTGTATGCCGACTACACTGTTGACGAAGCCAGCGTCGTCCACGCGCCCCAATTGAATGAGGGCGCGAAGGGGCTCTCCTACAACAATTACAACGACGCCGACGGCGCACTCAGTCTCATCAAGGAGTTCGACGAACCGGCCGCAGCGGTCATCAAACACACCAACCCCGCCGGGTGTGCGACCGCAGACTCCATCGCCGAGGCGTACGACCGCGCGCTCTCGACGGACCCGATGAGCGCCTTCGGTGGGATTGTCGCGCTCAACCGGGAGTGTGA
>CAZOQK010000214.1:0-4131 GCA_964581735.1 uncultured Halobacteriales archaeon
ACAACCTCGAAGAACTTCGTCTGGAGTTCGTCGGTCACCGGGCCTTTCGTCCCGGAGCCAATTTCCTTGTCGTCGACGGATTTGATTGGGGTCACTTCCGCGGCTGTCCCGGTGAAGAACAGTTCGTCGGCGGTGTAGAGTTCGCCACGGGAGATAGTCGCGTCGTCGTGGACCGTGTAGCCGAGGTCTTCGGCGAGTCGAATCGCCGACCGTCGCGTGATGCCGTCGAGGATACTCTCGGCGAGGCCTGTCGTGTAGATTTCGCCGTCGCGGACGAGGAAGATGTTCTCGCCGGGGCCCTCGGCGACGTTGCCCTCCTTGTTGAGGACGATAGCCTCGGTGTAGCCGTTGCCCGTCACCTCCAAGTTGGCGAGGACGCTGTTGACATACGCCCCGGTCGTTTTTGCGTTCGTGGGAATCTGGCTGGAGGCGTGCTTTCGCCACGAGGAGATAGCGACATCAACGCCGTCTTCGAGGGCTTCCTCACCGAGATAGGCACCCCATGGCCAGGCGGCGATAGCGGTGGTGACTGGCGACTCACTGGGGTTCAGTCCTAGCGGGCCGTAGCCGTAGAAGGCGACCGGGCGGATATAACAGGAGTCGAGTTTCTCCCGGCGGATGAGGTCGAGCGTGGCCTCGGTAATCTCCTCGGGGTCGAACGGAATCTCCATGTCGTAGGGTTTTGCGGATTCGTAGAACCGGTCTAAGTGTTCCTCCCAGCGGAAGATAGCGGGGCCGTCGGCGGTGTCGTAACAGCGCACGCCCTCGAAGACGCCGGTGCCGTAGTGGAGGCCGTGCGTGAGCACGTGGACCTGTGCGTCCTCGAAGTCGACGAAGTCGCCGTCCAGCCAGACGGTGTCGACGCCCTCGTACATCTCCGGGCGCTCGCTCATCGGCGCCCACCCCGACAGCGACTGTGCGCGCTCGCCTGCCTGTCCGTGCCGTCTGTCTCGTCGAGTCTCATATGCTACAGTCTGTGCCCATCGTTAAGAGTCTTGACGGTCCAGTTGCCCGCGGGTAGTGCCACGGTATGGCCATGCCGGGATGAGCACCGTTCCGGAGTCCGGGTCCACTCGTCTCTCGACGGTGCCGAGAACGTCGCGCTGTCGGCGGGATACGTAGGACTGCTGGAGAAGACCGGGAGGGTGCTTTCGGACCTCAGATGAGCGAACTGACAACACACACCAAATATTTACTGTGGGCTCTGTATTCTCCGCTACTGATGGCCGAACACGGCAGCGGTGGGCAGGGCGTATCACTCGACGATGATGACCGGGAGTTCCTCCGGCAGTGCTCGGACCAGTCCGACGCGGTCGATGTGGAGTCGATTTTCGACCGGCTCGACGCCACGGCTGACGATGTCGACGAGGAGACCGATGTCGCCGACGCGCGGGAACTGGGCGCGCGGGGACTCGTCCAGTACGCACAGGCCGACACCGAGGGGCTGGCCCCTCACGGTGACCGCATCGCCGGCTATCTCGCCGACGACAACGACGACGTTCGGGGTGGTGTCATCATGGTCCTCAAACGCCTGGTCGAGGCCGGCATCGACGCGTTCTCGGCGCCGCCGGTCGAGGCGCTGATGGCGCGGCTGGGCAAGGAAGACCAGCCGGGTTCCAAACGCGTCGCACGGATGCTCGCGACCCTGCTCGACAGCGACGACCCGCGCCTGAGCAAGGCCGTCGACACCACCATCGACCTCTTTGGCGGCGACAAACACGAGGCAGGGAGCGCGATTCAGGCGCTCTCGGAGCTGGGTACCACTCACCCGGACCCGGTCATCGAGCGGTTGACCGCCCGGCTCCGGGACAACGATGCCGACGTGCGAAAGTATGCCGTGCGGACGCTCGCGACCCTCTCAGCCGACAACCCGGGGCTCGTCGGGGAGGCGACCGGGGCGCTACTCGGCCTGCTCGAGGACGAGGATTCGTACACGCGCGAGCACACCCTGGAGACGCTCGTCGACGTGGCGAAGGCCGACCCGGGAGCGCTCGAAGCCGCGATTCCACGCCTGATGGAACTGGTCGACGCCGGCCACAGCAAGACGCGCCGTGGTGCCGTCCGCATCCTCGCCGAACTCGGGCGTGCGGACATCGACATCGGGCCAGCGGTCGCGGAACTCCGCAAACGCCTGACGGACTCGGACAAAATCGTGCGCCGGGACGCCTGCTACGCGCTCGGCATCCTCCGTGCCGAGGACGCACTCGACGACATCCGGGCACACGAAGACGAATACGATCTTGAGTTCGCGGCGGTCGCCGCCTCGGCCATCGAGCGCATCGAGGACGGTGAGTCCGACCCGCCGATAGGCGACCTCGAACCCGGCGAGATATTCGTCGCCAGGAATTAATTCCGTCAAGGGTATCTCTCGTTCACTGCGGAGAGTGGCGTTACTGCCGTTTTCGGGTCTCTCCAACGGGAACTGTTCCGGAGTTTGGAATGCTTCCGGGAGACAGAATAAACTTACCACGTACAACTAAATGGAAAGCGTGGTATACGTGAGTTACCCTCGTGTGGGGTGCAACCATGGCAACAAGCAACAATCAGACTACATCGACAGTAGACCGGAGTCAGACGGGCCTCAAAAGCCGAATAAGCAACTTCGTTTCACGACTCCGCGGTGAGAGCGAGGAGAAGACGAGTCAGGACCGGCGTGCGTTCCTCCGGAAGGCGGGCGCAACGGGGCTGGCCGTCGCCGCTGGTGGGGCGGCCGCAACCGGCCAGGCAAGCGCCATCGGCGACAACTGTGGCATTGGCCGGACGAACGACAACTACCTGCCGTGGAACAGCGGTGGCGACTACGGTGGCTGGCGCGCCAAGGAAGTCTGGGGCAGCGGCGGCCGCAGCCGGACGCCGGTCGTGTTCGTCCACGGGAACCAGGGCGACGCCTGTAACTTCCTCGACGCCGCCGAAGAGCTGCTCAACAACGGCTGGGGCGGCGAGGATGTGTACTCGATTACGTTCCGCGAAGGCGGCAGCGACCACGACGAGATGAAACGCCAGCTGGACGATTTCGTCCAGAACGCGCTGGCGGAGACTGGTGCGGGCGAAGTCGACATCGTCCAGCACAGCCTCGGTGTCACCGGCGTTCGCTACTGGCTCGAGGAGTACGGCCGCTTCAGCTGGATTCGCAGGTTCGTCGGCATGGGCGGTGCCAACCACGGCGTCTGTGTCTGTCCCGGCTGTTACGACACGACCCTTGGCGCCGACTACAGCGGCGTGCTCGGTGCTGGTGAGGCCTGTCAGTTCATCGCGATTCAGTGCTTCTCGGTGCCCGGCCACCCGCTGTATGAAATCAACCTCCCGACGGAGACACCCGGCAACGTTGACTACTATACGATGCGTGGGCTCTATGACCCACTCTACGGCTGTAACGTCTTCAGCCCGTATCTCTACGGCGCTGAAAACGACTATTTCTACACCGACCACTTAGGCCTCCTTGACGAGACCAGCGCCATCCGCTACCGGCTCTCGTAAGCCGGGACCGGACGTCTCACCGCCCTCGAAACCGGGTGCCGGTCGGCTGTCCCGACTGTTTCCTTCGTGAATAAAAAAGTCGTTACGTGAACCGCTCGACCAGCGCTGCGCCCTCGACATAGGGGATGTCGGCGCGCCGGGCGTAGGCTTTGGCGGCCGCAGGCGGGAGCGCACGACCGGACTCGTCGTCAAGCATCTCGCAGACGACCACGGCGGGTGGCAGGTCCGCGGCGGCCGCAAGCGCCAAGCCGAGTTCGGTGTGTCCCTCGCGCTCCGCGAGCAGGTCCGGGGCCCCGCGCAGGACGTGGACGTGGCCGGGTGCGCGGAAGGTGCCGGCGAAGTCCGTCGCCGCGGGGTCGGCAGCAGCCTCGGCCAGTGCTGTAATCGTCAGCGCGCGGTCGTCATCGGTGATGCCGGTGCCGGTGTCACGATGGTTGACCGTCAGCGAAAACGACGAGCGGTCGTCGTACGCGAGGTCGTGGTCGGCCGCCGCGGGGTGGTCGAGCATGTCCTGGACGAAGGGCAGGTCGAAGGCGTCAGCGACGCCATCGGAGACGGCGACACAGACCAGGCCGCCGGCGTCGTTGCGCATCCGGGCAACGGCGTCGGGCGTGACCGCTCCTGCCGGGTAGACCAGGTCGGTCTCGCCCTCAC
>CAZOQK010000215.1:0-4094 GCA_964581735.1 uncultured Halobacteriales archaeon
GAGACTGCGCTCCCTACGGGAACTGCGGTTGTTCCTGCAAAGCGCGTCGTGGAACCAGGAAGCCCCTGCCTCAAGGAGCCGCCAACGGCAGCATAGGCAGGGGTAGTTCACCGCCAGTCGTAGACGGTGACCGGACGGTCAGCCCGCGAGGAGCGCCCGCGGGGGTTGCGCCGGTCTGTCCTGTCGAGTCGGCGCGCGATGAGTCCGTCCTTGGTTCCACCGGCCGTGTTCCGCAACACCTCACGACCGGTCCCGAGCCACCGGGACGGTCGCCCGTCCCCACGCAGGACCGCCCGGAGGTCGGCGAGCGCGTCAGACCCGGCGTGGCCGAGCACCCGCCGGACGACCGTCGGTCGCAAGCCGTAGTTTTTCACCATCCGGTAGGCCAGCGAGCGGTATTTCCGGCCCCAGTCGGTTTCGGCCTCGCCACCATCGGCCCCCACATCGCGACGGACGCACATGTCGTCGTCCCAGGCGATCGAAAACCCGAGTGCGGCCAACCGGTGGGCCATGTCCCGCGTGCCCCCGGTATCGAGATACTCGTCGAACCCGTCGAGTTCGTCGAGTGCCTCCCTGCGGAACGCAACGTTACCGCCGTTGAGATACGTCACGGTGCGGCCCGCGATAGTCCGTTCTTCCTTGTGTTCAGTCTCGACACCGGCGGCGAGTTGTGTGTGAGTCGGCCCAGTCACCGCGTCGTCGCTGTCCAGGCCAGCAAGGAGTGCTTCGTGCCACCCCTCGGTAACCGTGAGTAGCTGGCTGACGAGCGCGACGGCGTCGCCGGTTGTGTGGTTGATACCGGCGTTGCGTGCGGCATCCAGGTTCCGGTCGGCCACCTCCACGAGGACATCGATGCCACCGCGTTTCCTGACCATTCCTGTCGTGCCGTCGGCCGAGGGGCCGTTGACGACGACCAGTTCGGCGTCGGGGACGGACTCGGCAAGTACGTCCAGACAGCCCGCCAGTTCGTCGCGGGCGTTAAGCGTCGGGACGACTACCGAGATGTCCATACCCTCCGGTAGCGCGCTCGAAGGGTAAAAAAGCCGCGGGCCGGCTCAGACGCGAGCGTCCCAGTAGGAGACTGAGGCCAAGCGGTCGCCGACGTAGCTGCTGCCGACCAGCGTGTCGACCTGTCGAAAGGCGTTGGCGACGCTGCTTGGCACCTGCCGGTAGAAGCCGTACGGAAAAAGCCAGTCGTGTTCGGCGCTTTCGAGTTCCAGATTCGTGTCCCGGAGTAGCCGCGCGACTTCCGTCCCGGAGTACAGGCGCGACCCCATCGGCAGCGCCCAGTTGTACAGCGACCGCGTCGAGAAGCGGTTGAACGTGTCGAAAAACACCTGGTCCGACGACACGCGCCGCATCTCCGTGAGGAAGTCACGCGGCGTGTCCGCGAGGTGGAAAAACCGCATCGCCAGAACCGCATCGAAGTGATTGTCAGGAAAGGGGAGCCGGCCCGCGTCCCCGCGCATCAGTTCCATGTGGCCGTCGACACCTAACTGGATAGCTTTGTCACGACCCTGCTGCAACATCGGCCCGGAGATGTCCAGCCCGACGACGTCCGCCCCTTCGTCGGCCAGCATCGCGGTAAACCGGCCGGTCCCGCAGGCGATCTCCAGAATCTCCTTGTCTTCGACGGGACCCAACGCGTCCAACACGGCGTCTTTCTCCCGGTCGTCGATAAGTCGCCCACCGCGGGAAAAGCGCTTGTCCTCGTAGGCCTCCGCGACATCGTCGGCCTGGTACCACTCCTGTCCTTTCACGCTAATTCGGTTTCGCTTCCCGGGGGATAAAATGGTATTGACTCTCCCGTGACCCGATGCCACCCCGCCGACCCCCCAGGCCGATCCCACGGCTGCCGCAGTATTAGGATGGTTAAACAGACGTAACAATGGGTATTCTTTAGCCGACCTTGTAGAAAGCTTTTAACAGTATTCGCTCTGGAATTGAATGTATGAGTACAAAAACAGGCGATAACAGCAATGAACTCGCACCAGCAGAGTTCGAACGCCGTCTTCGTGAACTTCCGCCGAGCGCGAAACTCGTCGCGAAGGTACTGGAGACCGAATCCCCGCTCTCGCAGGGCCAGCTCGCCGATGAGTCCCGCCTGCCCGACCGCACGGTGCGGTACGCGCTGAACCGGCTTGAAGAGGAGAACCTCGTCGAATCCCGGTACAGTTTCCACGATGCGCGCAAACAGGTATACGCACTGGCAGCGTGACCACACAACGGATACCCACACCCGCAGAGACACGTGCCCCGACCGGTCGGACGAACGCTTACCTCCTCGGCAGTGACGACACTCTGCTCGTCGACCCGGCCACGCTGACCGACGACCTCGCGACCGCCATCGACTCCAGGGACGTGGCTCACGTCACAGTCACCCACCACCACCCCGACCACGTCGGCGCTGTCGCCGCCTGTGCCCGCGAGTTTGACCTCACCGTCTGGGCCCGCGCCGGACGCGCCGCCGCGTTCGCGGACGCCACCGGCATTGACCCCGACCGAACGTTCTCACCTGGTGGTGCTCTTCCTGTCGCCGATGGTGTCTCCGTTCTTGACACCCCGGGGCACGCCCCCGAACACCTCACCTTCGACACCGGCGACGGGTACGTCAGCGGCGACCTCGCCGTCGCCGAGGGGTCGGTCGTCGTCGGCGCGCCCGAGGGCGACATGCGGGCGTATCTCTCCTCGCTCCGGCGAGTCCGCGCCCGCGCACCCGACACCCTCTATCCCGGTCACGGCCCCGTCATCGACGACCCGCGAGCGACGTGTCGGCGGCTTATCGAGCACCGCTACGCCCGTGAGCGGGCCGTCACCGCGGCTGTCCGGGACGGTGCCGTCACGCCCGACGAGGTCGTCGACGCGGCCTATCAAAAGGACGTTTCGGCGGTTCGTGACCTCGCCCGCGCGACCGTTGTGGCACATCTGGAAAAGCTGGCAGTCGAGGGCCGCGTCCGCTGGGACGGCGAGCGGGCCCGTCCAGCCTGAGTGCCGCCGACGGCCTTTTGCCGTTGCTCACCAATCCCCAGGCGTGGAAAGCCTGGAATCGGAACTCGAACGCGCTCGCGACCTCTCGACTGCCAGCCTCGCCGACGCTATCGAGTCAATCGGCTTCGAGTGTACCCGCTGTGGGGCCTGCTGTAAGGCCGAAGCCGGCTATGGCAACAGTGGGAGTGACCGGGATCAGGGGGACGACGCTGACCCACACACGGCGACCGTCTTCCCCGGCGAGATTCGGGCGATAGAGGAGGACGGTGACTACGATTTCCGCGATGTGGCCCGGCCGATGCCGTACGGCCTCACCGAGGGCGACGAGGGCCAGGAAGGCGAGACCTTTGAGTGGGCGCTCCAGACCGACGACTGTGGCGACTGCACGTTCTACGAGGAACAGGAGACGGGCGACGGTACTGAGGGTGCCTGCACCGTTCACGCGGACCGCCCGCTGGTTTGTCAGACATATCCGTTCAGCGTCGCACTCGGTGGCACGAGCCAGCCGATGGGTGAAGCGGTCGATGAGGAAGGAATGGTCCGCGCTCACGAGTGTGAGGGCTTGGGCCGGGACATCCCGCGGGAGGAGGCCAAAGACCTCGCGGCGGCGCTCAAGGAGCGTGCCGTCCGGGAACTGGAGGAAGCAATCGCCGTTCGGGACAGCTACGAGCCAGCAGCGCCCGACAGCGGCGAGGTGGTCGTCCACGATTCGGAGGGTGCGAAACGGCCCGATGGCACGCCGCTGTAGGGACCGCCCTTGTTTACACACACTATTTTGAGGGTGGAATCCTTCTGAAGCGGTGGAGGTCTCATTACCTTGGAAATCTCGAATAAACTCCTCTGTCTGTTCAGCGCGACTGTTACCTCGGACGAGGACAAGTACGTTATCGAAGTCCCCAAACGCGAAATCGAAACCGGCTCAATCGATCCCGAGGAAACGTATCGGGTGGCACTCATCGCCGCGGAGATGGCCGACGCCGAACCCGTCGAGGAAGACGAGACGGACGTTCCGCCGTCGGAGCCCCAGCCACCGGTCGAGGCGGGGGAAATCCGCTACGTCGAAATCGAGGACATCGGCAAGCAGGGTGACGGCATCGCCCGCGTCG
>CAZOQK010000216.1:0-4093 GCA_964581735.1 uncultured Halobacteriales archaeon
GAAAAGAGCACGTCCTCAACGGGATGCAGCCGTACCTCTACGGCGGCGAAATGATTCGGAAAGTAACCTTCGAAGACGCAACGTGGAACGAACTCCCCTGGAAGTTCGAGGCCGGAACGCCCGTCATCGCGCAGGGCATCGCGCTTGCCGAGGCCTGTGACTACTTGGACGACATCGGCATGGAGAACGTCTATGCACACGGCCAGCACCTCGCCGAGTACGCGTACGACCGGCTCACCGAATCCTTCGATGACATCCAGATTCTCGGCCCGGCGGGCGACGACCGGAGCGCGCTCGTCGCATTCAACCTTGATGCTATCCACGCCCACGACACCAGTGAAATCCTAAACGAGTTCGCCGTCGCGGTTCGGGCGGGCGACCACTGCACCCAGCCGCTGCACGACAAACTCGGTACCGCCGCCTCGGCGCGTGCGTCGTTCTACATCTACAACACGGAAAAAGAGGTCGACAAGCTGGTCGAAGCGCTCGAAGCGACAGAGGACCTGTTCGCGTGAGGGCACTATCGCTGGGGGCTGTCCGACCGTGGTGACCCGCACCTACCGCTGTCTGAGTTGCCTGGAGGCGACCGTCGACCGCGGATACAACGTCTCACATATCAAGGTCACCTGCGAGGCCTGCGAGGAGTTCGGGCGGTTCGTCCAGGAGGGCATCTACCAACAGTACACTGAATTCGAGGAGAAGCCACCGGAGGACCTGGACTGGGAGACGCTGAGCCGGATGGAGAAGTTCGTCGTCGCCGAGAAGATGGTCCGGAAGGGCAGGACGATTGACGATTTCGAAATCGAGCGCGACGACGAGGCGGAGCAAGCGGCTGACGACGCCTGACCCCAACGTTTCTGTTCGCGCCGCCCGTCTGTCAGGTATGGACCTCGACACCGTTTCGCTGGGACACACCGGGCTGCGGGTCAGCGAGATCTCCTTTGGCACGTGGCGCTTCGGTCGGAAGACCGCTGCGGGCACCCTCGAAATCGACGAGGAAACCGCCCACGACTTGCTCGACACCTACGACGCCCACGGCGGGCGCTTTATCGACACCGCCGATGTCTATGGCGAGGGGGCGAGCGAGCGCTGGATCGGCGACTGGCTCGACGAGCGCGACCGCGAGGAGTTCGTCATCGCATCGAAGATCTACTTCCCGACCCGTGACCAGGACCCCAACGGCACCGGGTTGAGCCGGAAACACCTCCGGCGACAGATCGACCTGATTCTCGATCGCCTGGGCACCGACTACGTCGACTTGCTCTACATCCACCGCTGGGACGACGACACGCCCGCCCGCGAACTCATGCGCACGCTTGATGGCTTCGTGCAGGACGGGAAAGTGAACTATCTGGGTGCGTCGACACTGGCCCCCAACGCCTGGAAGATTACCCGTGCCAACGACATCGCCGAGCGCTACGGCTGGGAGCCGTTTACCGCCACACAACCCCGCTACAACCTCGTCAACCGGGAAATCGAGGGCGAGTACCTCGAGTTCTGCTGCACCGAAGACATCGGCGTCGTCCCGTGGAGTCCCCTCGCACAGGGATTTCTCACCGGGAAGTACCAGCGTGACGGCGACCTGCCCGACGATTCGACAGCCTCGGACACGGATGGGTGGGAGGATCGGTATCTCACGCCAGAGAACTTTGACGCCCTCGAAGAGTTGGAAGCAGTCGCCGCGGAAGTCGGTGCGACCCCCGCACAGACGGCGCTCGCATACCAGTTGCACCATCCCGATGTCACCGCGCCCATCGTCGGCGCGCGCACCGTCGACCAGCTAGAGGAGAACCTTCGGGCGGCGGCGGTGGACCTCTCCCTGCCACAGTTCGAGCGGCTGGAGGCGAGCAAGGCCGGGCCCTTCGATGACTTGCTGTGACGCTCTCGACCGAATTCGAACGGCTGGAACTGCCACTCGCCAAGCCCCTTGGCATCTCACGGGGGACGACCGAAACCGCCGAGAACGTCCTCGTATGCATCGCCGACGACGCCGGGAACGTCGGCGTCGGCGCGGCCGCGCCCACCGAGTACTACAGCGAGACGACGGGCGACGCGCTCGCGGCGCTCCCGGACCTGCTTGTGGCTGTCGAAGACGTGAACGACCCCCACGCCCAGCAGCGCGTTGAGCGGCGCCTTCGCGAGTCCTTCCCGGACACGCCTGCCGCCCGTGCCGCCGTTTCGGTTGCGCTCGCGGACCTCGCCGCCACCCGGCAGGCAGAACCGCTCTACCGGCGGTTGGGGTTAGACCCCGACGCCACGCCGCCGACCTCCTACACCGTCGGTATCGACACACCCGAACGGATGGCGGAGAAGGCCGTCGCGGCCCGCGAGGCCGGCTATCCGATTCTCAAACTGAAGGTCGGGACGGATGACGACCGGGCGCGGGTCCGGGCAGTGCGCGAGGGCGCGCCCGAGGCGCGGCTGCGGGTAGACGCGAACGGCGCGTGGGAGCCGGCCGACACCATCCGGGCAAGTCGGTGGCTCGCCGAGCAGGGCGTCGAGTTCGTCGAGCAGCCGGTCTCGGCGGACAATATCGACGGCCTGCGGGCAGTCCGGGAGGACGGCGCGCTCCCGGTCGCCGCCGACGAATCCTGTGTCACCGCGAGTGACGTGCCACGCGTCGCCGACGCCGTCGATATCGTCGTTACGAAACTCGAAAAGAGCGGGGGCCTCCACGCCGCCATCGAGCAGATTGCGGCTGCACACGCCCACGCCCTCGAGGTGATGCTCGGCTGTATGGTCGCCTCGAACGCCGCCATCGCGGGGGCCTGTCACCTCGCGCCGCTGGTCGAGTTCGCTGATCTTGACGGGGCACTCCTGCTGGCGTCGGACCCCTACGACGGCGTGGCAATGCCCAACAGTCGCGTCAACCTCGAGGCCGTCGAGTCGGGGACTGGTGTGACCCCAAACTGACAGCCGTCAGTCTCCCGCGGCCGATTCGCTCTGTGAGGCGTTGGCTGCCAGGGCCGTCGGCGTCGTCCGCTCGACGGAGGAGTCGACGCTTGCAAAAGCGTCGTCGAGGCCGGTCACGGCGTCCTGAAACTCGGTCATCGACGCTTCCAGCCGCTGTACTGCGGTCCGGAGTTCGGCCCAACACTCGGCGCTGTCGGTCGAATCCTCGGCAGGGATATAATCGCTGGGCACACGTGTTAGTATTTCAAGGAGTTGTAACTGGCTTGTATCACACTCAAAATGTAGTACCGAATCTCTAACTTGTACCGCAATATCGCCCGCTCAGTCGTCAGCACCGGCGTCTGCTGGTCGTTCGGTCTCAGCAAGTGTTGCTGGGGACTGTTCGTGCTGGGATTCGGATCCATCGGTTGTAGCCTCCAGGTCGGCAAACGCCGCGTCGAGTTCCTCCACGCTCGCGTTGAACGCCGCCATCGTCTCGCCGAGCCGCGCCGCCGCCTCGCCCAGGTCCGCCCAGTGTGCTACGCGCTCGTCCGTGTCCGTCGCCGGTGGGGACGTTGCCATACTCCACCGCCTGGCAGCGCCGAGGCCCTTCATTTATATGTTGACCCAATGGCAGTATCTACCCCACCCTGGACCACACTACCGTTCGGTACTACACCCACTCCGCGAAGGACGACGACTGGCGACTCCGGCGGTTGTACTCCTGTTGCATCCCCGCGATGGCCGTCGGGAGGTCGAGTCCCCCGTCGAGTCCCTCGCGGACGCGGGCTTTCTTCCACGTACTCGGGGTTGTCCCATGCTCCCAGCGTGTCTCGATGGGGTCGAGATAGTGGTCGATGTCGGCCGCCTCGATACCGGAGTCGTGGAGGCCACGGCGGGCGTACTCGAACACTTCGGCGACGGCGGTGTCGCTGTCTGTCGTGTGTTCGCCGTCCGCGTCGACCCACGCCAGCTCGGCGTCCAGCCCGTCTTCGACGGCATTGTAGAAGGAGCGCTCGGCGTCGGTCCACGCCAGGTCTGTAAGCGGGTGGTCGGCGGCGACCAGCCCGCGGACGAGACCCGCGGTGAGCGCCTGCATCCCCACCACGTCCCGAACCGTGGGCTGGGAGGGGATGGGGCGGTACTCGATGCGCAGCGAGCGTTCGTCGCCGGTGCCGACGGGGTCGCCGCCGACGACACA
>CAZOQK010000217.1:0-4009 GCA_964581735.1 uncultured Halobacteriales archaeon
GGGCTAACATCAGATCCCATCTATACGGCGGACCGCAGGGGTGGAATCCTCATTTCCTTCGGACCAGATTGTATGCCAGTGAAAGGTATAAACCCTTCGTGTTGGCACCGGTCCGAGTCGGCACGGGTCGGTTGCTCCGACCTGGCCTCCGTCACATCAATCCGGAACACCCTGTTACACTTAAGGGCGTCGGATTGCCCGTCACCGGATTCGGCCGGCGTCGGGACGTTTGTATTCTATTCGAAATGCCCTGTTGTACTTAAGGGCATCGAACAGTGACCGTCGCCCGACCGTTTCGGGCATCGCGCCGCTTCGTACTACGACTGAGTGGCAGGAATAACTTAAACCCGTCGAAGGAACCGGGCCTCGTCATGCGATTACATGGACCGGAATAACAAGAACGTTGCCAGAAGACTGGGAATCTGTCGCCGCTGTGCTATAGAGTGTCTGGACCGGACAGGAGAGACGTGGGGAACTGGACGAGCACACACACACACGCCGCTGCCGTCACTCGGCGGCGTGTGCAAAAGAAACCCGGATATTTGCGACTAAATCTCGTCGAGGTGTTTGACACCCTGTTTGGAGACGTTGCCCTTCGTGATCTCGTCGGGCATCCAGTCGGGTTTGTCATCGGGCGCCTGCTCTTCCCAAGCCCAACCCTCGTAGACATGGACCTTGTGCGTCCCCTTCTCGCGCAACTGGAGCTGCGTCGGGTCCGCTGCATCTTCGGACGGTGCGGGGTCGAGTCGCCGCGCCGCTTTCAGTGCGGCCTGTCGGGGCGTCCCGCCAGAGAACACACTCGTTTCTTCGCCATCTTCTGTCCGGAGCGCGAAATTGCGCTTATCACTGTCTCGTGCCATGGTTTTACCGCTCCATGTGAGTTCAGCACATGGCGCATTATAAATATACCCCCAAATCCGGCCGCCGTGGGGCGGTGTACTTATAACTGCCACCGCGTCGAGGGGCCACAGGGGGCGAAAATCCGGGGAGGCGACACCATAGAACCCCTCGCGCGCGCACTCTCAGACCCCTGTGCTACCGCAGGACACCGGACAGACAGCGCGGTAGACTTAAGTGTATCCTGGGGTGAACCATGGTGTAGGTTAGTGCGATGGTTCGAAAGAAGAAGCTCAGCCCGAGTGGCGCAAAAGACGAAGACGGCGACTACCACAACGTCCATATCAACCTCCACGAGGACGAACTCGCCGTTGCAGGGATGGAAATCGGCGACGAGGTGTTCGTTCGCGTGCGCGAGGACAAAATAATCATCCAGAAAGCGGATGCCGACGATGTCGAACACGAGTTCTGAGCGGACCCATCGCCCCGCTATGACCCTCTACGATTTCCTCAAGCCGCTGTTGTTCCGCCTCCCACCCGAACGGGCACACACCGCCGTGCACACACTGCTTTGGGCGAGCCAGGCGACGCCGCTCACCGCCCTACTCGGGCGTCGCTACGCCGTCGAAGACGACCGTCTTCGGACCAGCGCCTTCGGTCAGGGGTTCCCCACCCCGGTCGGTGTCGCGGCGGGCTTTGATAAAAACGCCGAACTCCCGCAGGCGCTGCAGTCATTGGGCTTTGGCTTCGTCGAGGTGGGTGGCGTCACCGCCGAGCCACAGGCGGGCAACCCCAAACCACGGATGTTCCGACTCCCCGAGGACGAGGGCCTCATCAACCGGATGGGCCTGAACAACGACGGCGCGGACGTGGTCGGGCGGCGACTCCTCCGGACACGCGTCGAGGTACCTGTCGGTGTCAACATCGCAAAGTCCGAACACGTCGCCCCCAAGGACGCCCCAGCGGACTACCGCCACACCTACGAGCGCGTCGCCGAGGGCGCGGACTTTTTCGTCGTCAACGTCTCCTGTCCGAACTCACAGGGCTTCGAGGAACTCCAGAACCGCGAGTCGATGGCCGATATCTTCGGAACGCTCACCGAGGCGGGCGCGAGCCCATTGCTCGTGAAACTCTCCCCAGACCTTCCGGAACCCGCAGTCGAGGATGCCCTGGATATCGTCTCGGAGTTCGACCTCGACGGGGTGGTGGCGACGAACACGACGACGGAACGGCCGGCGTCGCTTCGCTCCCCGAACCGGACTGAGGAGGGTGGCCTCTCGGGGAACCCGGTTGAGGGCGACGCGACGGAGCTGGTCCGCTTCGTCGCCGAGCGCACCGACGTGCCCGTCGTCGGAGTTGGTGGCGTCTCAACCGCGAAGGGCGCCTACAGGAAGATTCGGGCCGGGGCGAGTCTCGTCCAGCTGTACACCGGACTCGTGTATCAGGGCCCCTCCATCGCCCGTGACATCAACCGCAGCCTGCTCGATCTGCTCGACCGCGACGGCTTCGACAGCGTCGAGGACGCGGTCGGTGCGGACCTGTAGCCGAGCAGGTCGTCGCAAGCGGGCGCTTCTCAGTCGGCCAACTCGTCCAGCCGGAACTCAAACGCCGCAACCGGCAACGCCAGATCGTGGTCGACCAGCACTTCCGGGTGAATCTCGCCGAGGACACCCACGGATTCGCCGTCGAGGACGGTTTCTGCCGTCCGGCCGTCAAGGAAGCTCGGGTGGTCGGTTGGCGGGGTTTCTAAGGTCTTCCCGAAGGAGTCGGCAATCGCTTGCAGGCGGGCCTTTGCATCCTCGTAGGAGGCATCCGTGCGCGCGAGCACGCCCGCGACCGTGCGGCGCTCGGCGACGCCGTTTTCCTGACTCTCCTCAACGCGCGCCGCCAGCCCGATTTCGGCGAGGTCCTGTGGGTACGCGCGGTGAGTGTTGTTCTCCAAGACCATCAGCAGGGACGGCAGTGCCCACGTCCGGAGGATGGTGTAGTCCTCGCTGTACGGCTCCATGATGGTGACCGGCACCGCCCCGCCGACCGGGCCACTCGCGTCAGCCTGGGCCGTCTCGAGACCGAGGCGAGTGAAATTCTCGGCCTTGTTTGTCATGTTGAAGTTCAGTAGGTCCTCAAAGCCGAGTCCCACCAGCGCATCGCGGGCGGCGTCTTCCAGTCGGGAGCGCTCGTGACGGCCACCGACAGTGGACACATCGGGGTATTCCGGGTCGAGTCCGTTGAAGCCGTAGGCCCGCCCGATGTCGTCGATGATGTCCAGCGGGTGGAGCACGTCCACGCGGTACGGTGGAATCTCCACCTCGTAGGTGATCCTGTCGCCATCCTCGTCGGCCGCTGCGTCGAGGCCGGCGCGTTCGGCACAGTCAAGGACATCCTCGCCCGACAGGGAGACACCGAGGATGGACTCGATGCGCTCGTGAGTGACGGTCTTTGTCTTGACCGCAAAGTCCGGCCGGGAGAGGGTGTGTCCGGCGTACTCGCCGCCGGTGTCCTCTACATACTCAATGTCGACGCGCTCTATCTGCCCGCCGCGTGCCGAGAGGGCATAGCAGGCAATCGAGAGCATGTGGTCGATGGTCCACTGGTCAGTGCCGGTCATCTCGACGAAGAGGTCCCGCGACCCGGTGTCGACCTCGGTCCGGCTGCCGTTGATGACCGGCGGGAACGAGAAGAGGCCGATGCCGTCGAAGATGGCCGGGTAGCGGTCAAAGGAGTCGACGAGGTCCGCGTAGGTCTGGCCGGTCGGGTGCGTTTCCAGCACCTCGGCGGGCGTCATTTCGGCGTTAGATTCAAGCGGGACGAACGACTCCTCATCGGGGTCGACGCTGGTGTAAGTGACCGACTTGTTGGCCCGGCCCTCGTCGGTGGCGGGGGCGCCTTTCAGCATCGTCAGGTCGTGGACACCGATGGCGCCTTTCGCGCGCTTGCGCCCCATCGTCGCGTGGAGCTTCTCTTGCAGTTGGATGAGCGACGCCAATGCGTCGTCGCCCATGTCCAGCCCACGGACGATGGCGCCGGTGATGTAGGGGCGCTCGTCGGGCTGGTCCTCGACCTCAACGGTCCAGTCGGCGTCGTTGACTGAGGGGACGTAGACGCCCCGGGCGTCGCCGTACTGGTAGCGCAGCGAGCGGGCGACCCCCTCGACCGAGAGGCGGTCCAGTCT
>CAZOQK010000218.1:0-3934 GCA_964581735.1 uncultured Halobacteriales archaeon
GTCTCAGACCGCACGCATTGATCATCCAACTTCGACCCCGAGCTGTCACGTTCGGTCGGTCCATCGCACGTCGTCTCGGGCCGAAGAGTCCGCCATCGAGGGAGGACCCAATCGTGGTCACTCGTCTTCGAAAACGTCCCGATGGATAGCACGTAAATCTTCTAGCAGCGATTCGAACTCCGCCTCCTGTGGGTCGTAGCGGTACGTCTCCTCGTCTTCGGCCGCGATGAGGCGCTCTCCGATGGCGTTGAGAATCTCCCGCCGTTCTATCTCGTCGAGCCCAACGGTGATTTCAGCATAGAGGACCTGAATGTGTGACTCGGAGAGTTCGAAATCGACATCACCGACGAACTCCTCGCCTTGGGCCACGAGGTCGAGTTCCAGGCAGAACCACCCGAGGTCATCACCCAGTTCCGGCGCGTAATCCACGTCGTACCCCAGTTTTTCCTCGACACGCTCGACGAACGTTTCCGCTGCACGTCTTCCGGTCGATTCGTTCATATGCGTGTGTTCGCTGACTCCGTATTCAATCCTGTCGACTCCGGGTCGGCGGGGCCGCCGTACGCCGAAATACGGCGGGTAGTCTCCAAGCGCTGCTCCCTGCCTGCGAGCGGGCCACGGACCGACTGGGGCCGGTTGGTACCGGTACTATGCAGCGAGACTCGACCAATTCGGGATATCCCGAAAAGCGAGGATCACTCCGGAGCCGTGTCGACTCCGCCCGGGGTTCGTTGCACTGCGTTGAGTGTAACGGCACCGGCGACCCGGCTCCCGAGCGGTCAGATGAACTCCGAGTGTTGTGGCCCGTTCGTGATGTGGACCTCGAACGGCTGTGTGCTGCTCTCGTCCTGTTCGACGAGATGCCAGTACGTCTCGGCCATCTCGTCGGGGTCGAGGAATGTGTCGTCCGGACGGTCCGGCGCCCGTTCCCGGGTCCGTGGCCCGTCTATCTGTCCGTCGATAACGACGTGTGCTGCGTGGACTCCCTCCGGACCGTACTCCTGTGCGATGTCCATGGCCATCCCGCGGGCCGCGAACTTCGCCGCGGTAAACCCGATAGCACCGCCACGGCTCCGCACCGCTGAGGTCGCACCGGTGAAGATGACCGTTCCGCCATCACCATCGACCATGTCGCCGACGGCTTCCTGCGAGCAGACGAACGCGCCGCGACCGTTGACTGCCCACGCGCGCTCGAACTCCTCAACGCTCGACTCCAGCAGTCCGCTCCACGATGCCGCGCTGGCGTGGTTGATGAGGATATCCACTGGGCCAAACGCCGCTCGGACTGCGCTGAACCCTTCTCGAATCTGCTCAGTGTCTGTGAGGTCCGTCGGCACCGCGAGCCCGTCACCGGGGTCCGGGAGGTCGGACGCGAGCTCTTCGATGTACTCTGTCGAGCGTGCAAGGAGGGCGACGCGACACCCTTTGCTGGCGAACTTTCGGGCGAGTGATTCACCGAGGCCGGGGCCGACGCCAGCGATGACTGCGGTCCGTGGCATACTCACTGTTGGATTCGCGTCCCGAAAACGGTACTGCCGTTGCCAGAGCCGAAGATGCACGTCCCGGGCGAGATACTGTCATTTATATCCGGGCGTATCTCACCACCGAGTGCGGATATCGTGTCCGCGCGGCGGTCCGGGACTAAGGATAGTCCAGAACGACTGCCAACTTAGGGCCTGTCGTGATGACACAGGCCCGATTCACTGTCTGTGAGCGACGGCGCTGTCTGGTTTCGAATGCTCTGTTGAAGGGATTTGAACCACGGTCACTCCGCTTTGCTCCGTTCGCTTAGTTCGAATCCCGCTTCGCTTCGTCTCGCTGTCGCTCACGAGAATGTTCGTGACATCAGTGTATGGGCTCGGAGGGATTTGAACCCCCGATCGGCTGATATCTCCGGTTGCGCCTCGGAACTCCAGAGGGTCATCAACACGGCCGGTGATCAGCCGGGCCGCTCAGTATATCAGCTGGAGTCTCGTCCCAGGCGCGTAGCCTCTGGAGTCAGCCGCCTTCCCGGACTAGGCCACGAGCCCGCACTCCTCCGTTGGGCGAATCCGCCTAAAGGGATTTCGATTACTCGCGGTCGCTGTCCTGCCAGTCACACTCCTGGCATTTCCAGCCCGTGACGAACTCCATCGCCGAGGGCATGTACCCGACTTCCAGTACGTTCTCGCCACAGTCGGGACACTCCCGATCGGCGTCCTCAATGGGTTCTGCGTCCATCACGTCTTCGCCTTCGATGAGTGCGGCAAGACGCTTGGGTGTGACCATCCGGCCCTGCACCACGCGGTTTTCTGCCATGACCACAGATGCGGGACGGTTCATCCTAAAAGTTCGTTTCCGCTCAGAGCCAGGGGAGCCGTTCGTCCTCGTGGTCCGAGATTTCTGCGCTGTCGACGCGCTCCTCGATGGGCTGGGTGTTGGTGTTCCCGCCGTTCGACAGCGCCGCCGTGATGTCGATATTGTCCGGTTCGTACTCCCAGTCGCGCCTGCGAGCGCGACCAGGGTCGAACGCGAAGATGGCCGTTACGACGAGCACGGCCAGGGCAAGCGGTGCGTCGCCGGGGATCAGGCCGTAAATCGAAAACGCGAGCACGCCGAGTGCGACGGCGCTCCCGAAGCGAAACCGGTCCAGGTCGACCGCGTTGCGGAGCCACGGACTCACGAGCGCGACGACGAGCGCGAAGCCGACGCCGACGCCTGCGGCCGCCGCGGCGCGAGCCATCAGTTCGGGCCGGGCGTCAACGACCAGCGAGGCTCTGGCAGGGTCGACGCTCGCGACCAGCCCGAGCCCGACGACGACTGCCGGACGGGGGAGGAACTCCCCGATGCGTGCACTGGCCGTTGAGGCGGCAACGGCGAGGATGACGACGCCGGCAAACCGTTCGAAGACGGCGAGGTCAAGCAACCCAGCCAGCGTCGGCGCCAGTGCCGCCTCGACGACGGCCAGTACAACCACGATGCTGCCGACGGCAAGCACGATCCGGGCCTGTTCCCGCGGTGTGCCATCCATCTCCGCGAGGATGACCGCGACCATTGCGCTGCCGCCGAACACGAGCAGGCCGACTTCAAGAATGCCGGTGACGCTGTCGAGCGCGCCCGCGAGGACGAGTGCGGGGAACAGGCCGTCTATCAACGGGAGGCACATCACGATGACCAGTAGTTTCGTCGCACCGCCGGCCTGTCGCTCCAAGGAGAGCGCAACCGGGTGTTCGGAACTACTCATCGGTCAGGGGTGGCCGTCTCCCGTGGCCAGTGGGTGAGAGTGTTGCCCGGAGCGCCGATGAGAGACGGTTCCGGCCCCGCCGAAGTTACGTTCCACCGGCCGTGTATTCGCCGCGCTTGCGGGGATGCGCGACTGTTCGGAGCCATTGCGTCCGCTGGTGGAACTGGCGGAGTACATACAGTGAAGTATTGGTTATATGGATAAAAGGATTGTGTGGCAGTCTGCACCATACCGGACGAATTCACGGTTGCTGTGGCGTAAGACGGCCGATGTCGGGATTCGACCATCGGTGGTCGGAAATATACATTGTCGTGACAGAACGCGGCGGCTGCGTGCGGGGCAATCCATCTCGCAACCCTTTTTATTAGGCCCCGACGACGGCTTACATGGCGAACCATTCAGAGCCCTTCTCGGAGAAACTCCACGTACCGGAGGCGCTGACATTCGACGACGTACTCCTGCGACCCAAGGAGAGCCACGTCGAACCGGACGAGGCAAACACCACCTCGCGCGTCTCGGCGAGTGTGCGGGTGAACGTTCCGGTACTCTCGGCAGCGATGGACACCGTCACCGAAAGCGACATGGCGATTGCGATGGCCCGCCAGGGTGGGCTGGGCGTTATTCACCGGAACATGAGCGTCGAAGAGACCGCCGCCGAAATCGAGCGCGTCAAGCGCGCCGACGAACTCATTATCCGCGATGTCGTTACCG
>CAZOQK010000219.1:0-3922 GCA_964581735.1 uncultured Halobacteriales archaeon
CGTCAAACCCGCAGGCAGCGCGTCGATTCGCGGCACCGAGAACTTCAAACGGTGTCACGAAGTCGCCGAACAGGTCAACGGCGGCGGCCACCCCAAAGCCGCCGGCTGCAAACCCGACATCTACGACGACATGCTCGATTACGCCCACCACTGGTCGACACGGGGTGCCGTGGCAAAACAGGCGATTGTCGACGCGTTCAGGCGACTCCCGGCCGCGGACGACGAGGGAATCGAGACGGAGAGCTAACGGGCGGAGAAGCGGGAGTCGGCGGGGGACTTCGAGGGGACTGGGGCCTTACTCGGCGCGCGCGAGAATCTCTTCGAGGTCGGCCTGGCGACTCCCGTCGGTGTTGAGCTTCGAGACGGTCCACTCGATGTCGGCGAGCAGGGCCTCGTAGCCGACGTCGGTCAGCGCGTACTCGTTGGTGCGCTTGTCACGCTCGCTTTTCTCAACGAGGCCCTCCTGGACCAGGTCGTCGAGGTTCGGGTAGAGTCGGCCGTGGTTGACATCCGTCCCGTAGTACGTTTCGAGTTCGCGCTTGATAGCGAGCCCGTAGCGGGCTTCCTCGGCCAGGACCGTGAGAATCGTTTGCTGGAACGCGGTGAGTTCCGGGACTACTTCGGGTGTCGTCGATACGGATTGTGCCTCTGACATGCACCTGTTTGTTCCGTGTCCAGCTACCTATACATGTCATCTATATACTTTGAAGATGGCTGGAGAGTCCATCTAGACTGTAAGTCTGTGGGACAGTATCACGCCGCCCTCGGTCCGGAACACCGTTCTCTTTTTTGCTGGCGTCCGAGGGACCGATATGGACTGGCAGGTGTTCGAAGCATACGTCGACTACGTCCTCCCGCGGGAGATTATCGGCCCGGTGATTATCGTCTTCTCCCTCGAAGGAGTCATCGACGGGCTGTTCTCCCGGTACATTCCGGCAGGCTATGAGACGCTCGGCTGGGCTTTCGTCTTCGTGCTGTCGATTGTCCTCGTCGCCTACTGGGGTGCGACCGACGAGGAGGCCCGCGAAGAACTCGACGAACGCATCGAGGAGATTCACGAGGAGGACGGAGCATAGAAGCTTTCAAGCGCGCCCTCCCCGAACGCCGGTGCATGTACGACCGCATCAAGGGGGTTCGTGATTTCTACCCCGGCGAGATGGGGGCCCGGCGGCAGGTCATCGACACCGTCGAGGACACCGCCAGAGGCTACGGCTTCCGTGAAATCGGGACGCCGGCGCTTGAACCGACGGCGATGTACGTCGACAAGAGCGGCGAGGAAATCGTCGAGGAGCTGTACACCTTCGAGGACCGGGGCGGCCGCGAGGTGGCACTGACGCCGGAACTCACGCCGACGGTCGCCCGGATGTTCGTCGCCAAACAGCAGGAACTCTCCAAACCCGTCAAGTGGGTCTCGACCCGTCCGTTCTGGCGCTACGAGGAGCCCCAGCAGGGGCGTTTCCGCGAGTTCTACCAGACCAACGTCGACATCTTCGGTTCGTCGGACCCTGCCGCCGACGCCGAAATCCTGGCCGTCGCCGCCGATGCGCTCACCGGTCTCGGGCTCGGTACCGATGATTTCGACTTCCGCGTCTCGCATCGCGACATTCTGGGTGGGCTGGTGGGATCCTTTTGTGCCGACATCGACACCGCCGACGCGATTCGGGCCGTCGACAAGCGCGCGAAAATCGAGGACGACGAGTACTTCGAGTTGCTCACAGAGGCTGGACTCAGCGACTCCCAGGCCGCGGAGTTCGACGGCTTGCTCGATACGCCCGAGGACAGCCTGGACGACCTCGTGGCCTTTGCGGGCACCGACCGCGTCGCGAACGCCGTCGAGAACCTCACCAACGTCCTCGACGCGGCCGCCGATTTCGGCATCCGTGAGTACTGCACGCTCTCGTTGACGACCGCCCGCGGCCTCGACTACTACACCGGCGTCGTCTTCGAGTGCTTCGACTCCACTGGTGAGGTCTCCCGGTCGGTCTTCGGCGGCGGCCGCTACGACGACCTCATCGAGGGTTTCGGCGGGCAGCCGACGCCTGCCGTTGGCTTCGCGCCGGGCCACGCGACGCTGAGTCTGCTCTGTCAGCGCGCCGGCGTCTGGCCCGGTGAAGAAGTGACGACGGACTACTACGTACTACAGGTGGGCGATACGCGAAATGTGGCCGCCCGCATCGCAGGCGAGTTGCGCGCCCGCGGGCACACGGTCGAAACTGACGTGTCGGGCCGGAGTTTCGGCGCACAACTCGATTATGCCGACTCCATCAACGCCGAGACGGTCGTCATCGTCGGCGAACAGGACCTCGAAAACGAAGAGGTGACAATAAAAGACATGGAGACGGGCGACCAGACAACCGCGCCCGTCGACGGGTTCCCGGGTGAGAGCGAGCGGCCGAGGTTCGAGGATTTCGCGTGACGGCCATCTGCTGTGTAGACTCCCCTCGTGCCGCCCCGTAGTCGATAGCGATGTGAGTACTACGTACCACCGGTGCAGTCGCCTATGCGGGAGCGCCCGTCAGGAAACTGCCCCGGTTTCGCGTCTCCCGTGGCCGCGTTTCTCGCTGGAGTATCCGCATTTGTTTTCATCATAGCATCGTAACCGTCAATGGTCCGCGCTTGCTCCGGTCACCCTTGCTTCTCAGTGTTTCGAACTGTGCGGTACAGTCCCGCGGTATTAAATGGGTCCGAGACTATCAGATGACTGTTCGTATGAGCAAGAGCTGCGGGGGGCCTGAGCCCGAATTACTGGTGGTTACAGAAGACCAGTCCTTTGGCAGTGCGGTAGTTGACGCAGTTGCGGAAACGAGGGGTGTGGCGAGTGCAGAACAGGTCGAACCGGCTACCGATCGTTTGACACAGCGCGATACCAGCGGCGTCGACGGGGCTATTATCGACAGCCGGATAGCCGAGCCGGTTGCCGTCATTGAACGGTTCACCGAGAAGGCGGACCTTCCGGTTGTCGTCCTGAGCGAGGCTGCCGGGGATGGGGACACGGTTGCCCGCGTTATTGAGGCAGGCGCGACCGATGTCTTCCCACGGACCACAGCAAGCGCGCAGCACGAACTCGCCGCCGAGCGCCTCGTCACCGATAGTTCTCCGACGAAGACCGGAAAAGGGGACCCCTCCTATCGCGAAGCGTACGAGGCGCTGTTCGAGAAGATCTCCGAGGGGTTGGTCGTTCACGAACCGGAGACTGGCGTGATCGTGGACGTGAACGAGCGGTTCTGTGAAATGAACGGGTACGAGCGGACTGAATTGGTCGGTGAACCCATCGGAATCGTGATGCCGGATAACGAGGCCTACGGACCCGAAGCAGCCACGGAGATGATCCAGCAGGCGCGCACGGAAGGGCCACAGCAGTTCAAGTGGCACTACCAACCTCGGGATGGCGAAACGTTTCCGGTCGAGGTCGATCCGACAGTACTCGAACTGGATGGTGAGGAACGAGTCCTTGCAAGCGTTCAGGACATCACCGAGCGCAAGCGCCGCAAGCAGGAGTACGAACAGATATTCAACGGCGTTCAGGACGCGATAGCTGTGTTCGACCCGGATACGCTGGAGTATCTCGATGCCAATGAGGCCTATCTGGAGATGTTCGACCACGAAAGCGTCAGTGAACTTCGCGAGCGGGGCGTCTCCGGACTCAGTATCACCGAGGAAGGGTACACGGAACAGCGGGGTCGCGAGGTCCACCAGCGGGTTGCAAAGAGCGGCCAACCGGAGACACTGGAGTGGCAGGGCGAAACCAGCGGGGGCGAACGTGTCTGGCTCGATGTCAAGGTCGCCCCGGCCGTCATCGGTGGTACGCAACGAACCGTCTCGATTCAGCGGGACATCACCGACCGCAAGCGCCGCGAACAGCGTCTGGAGGTGTTCAACCGGATTCTGCGCCACAACCTCCGCAACCAACTCGACGTGATCC
>CAZOQK010000220.1:0-3899 GCA_964581735.1 uncultured Halobacteriales archaeon
CACCAGCAGCGTCAGGCCGTAGACGACGGCCGTCGCCGCGCCCACGCCGAAGACGGCCGGACTGGCGACCGCCGTCAGCACCGCGAAGGCCACGACGACGGGCGTGTAGTAGGCGGCAAACCGCTCGACGAACTGCTCGCGTTCGGTCCGGTTCGACTGGGCGTCCTCGACCATCTCGACGATACGCGAGAGTGTGTCCTCGCCCGCCGTCGCCGTCACCTCGGCTTCGAGATACCCCCCTTCGTTGATGGTCCCGGCGTACACCTCCTCGCCTGCCGTCTTGTCGACGGGGACGCTCTCGCCAGTGATAGGTGCCTGGTTGACCGCGCTCTCGCCGTCGACGACGACCCCGTCGGTCGGAATCTTCTCGCCCGGCCTGACCACGACCACGTCGCCCTGCCGGACCTCGTCGACGGGAACCGTCTCGGTCTCCCCGCTGCGTTTGACCGTCGCCTCCTCGGGCGAGAGGTCCATCAGTTCCTCCAGGGAGTCGCGCGCACGGTCCATCGAGTACCGTTCGAGCAGTTCGGCAACGCTGAAGAGGACGGCGAGCGTCGCGGCTTCGAAGTAGAGTCGCTCGCCGAAGGCCAGACTCGCCAGTAGCGCCCCGAAGATGGCAATCGACATCAGGAAGTCGATGTCGAGGTTCGTATTCTTTACAGAGTAGTAGCCGTTCCGGACGATTTCCTGGCCGCCGACGGCGACGGCAATCAGGAAGGCACCGTCCGCGAGCAACACCTCGCTCCCGAACACCGTCGCAACCGGAATCGTACCGGCGACGGCAAACTCCAGTGTGAGCCCGAGGACGACGAAGACACCGCTCGCCCACGTCTTCAGCGCCCGCGCGCTCGTCCAGATACTCCCCTCCTCGTCTGCCGACTCGTCGCTTGCGGTTGACTCCGTTACCTCGTAGCCAGCGCTCTCGATGGCCGCCGCGATGGCTGACCCGTCCACGACGGTGTCGTCGTAGCTGACGGTCACTCGGCCGGTCGTCGGCTGGGCGTCGTAGTTGAAGAGGCCCCGCATACCTTCGAGTGCTGTCCCGACTTTCCCGGCACAGGAGGCACAGTCCATGTCCGGCACCGAAAACCGCGTGATGGTCCCGTCGGGTGGCGCCCGCCCGTCGCGCTCGCCGTGTGTCATATCTGGAGGTAAGCGACTCTCCGTTATTAATCCGGCTGTTAGGAATGCAGGTACAATTGGGTCTAATTATTACTGGCCACTCGATGTTTTATTAAAGTCTCTCCGGGCCGGCGGTATGGCCCCAGGTTCCGTGCTATTGCCAGTTCCGTTCTGATTTTCTATCGTGATATATGGTTTACCGGGGCCACAGCGATGTTGCCCTTGGACCGGTCGCTCAGTGACTCTCCCCTGCAAGACAGCCGGTCCGAGAGTCAGCGCGTGATGTTCCTGCTTTGCTTCCGGGGGACGTAGATGAAGAGATAGCCGATGAAACAGATGGCAACGATTCCAGCGAACACCAGATAGAAGATGAGTTCCAGCCCGAGCAACACGTCGAGGACCGTCCGGGCCCTGGCCCCGGAGAAGGTCGGCCCGATGAGCCGGACGTAGAGGATGACCCCAAGGATGGCGAGCAAAACCCCGTCGAACACATCGCGCGGCTCCATGCTATTCTCTACCAGCAAATCGGTGTGGCGTGTGTATTAGTCTTTCTTGCCAACCGCGGCTGCCGTCCCACGCCACCCCGTTCTGCTGTCAGAACCAGCCGACAAAAGCCGTCTTCGCCGGTTTTCCCGCCGAGTTGTCCGAACCGGGTTGTCGCGGCCGGTAAATCGTATGTAGCTATACAAAACTGGATAGAGGGCGGGCCGCTACAGGGTAACCGCGTTACTTCCGGCGAGGGGGTCAGGAACTTGCAGCCTGGCTTCGGAGGCGCCGCCGGAGTCGGCCGTCAGTGAACCCGAGACGCTCGCCCCCTTGGCGAGCCCGCCGCTGATCGCCCGGGCGTCGAACCGCAGGACTGCCCTGTCTGCCGGGTCGTCCAGGACCGGCCGTCCGGACAGCGAGTCGTTCTGGTCTTTGAGACTCCCGACGGCAAACGTCTCCCCGCCAGTCGACGCCCCGTAGGTGAGCCGCGAGACGCCCTACGGGCCGACCCACTCGACGACGACCCTGCTCAGGTCGACATCCGTCGCTCCGGGTGCTTTCTTGACGACCATCTCGACGGTGCCGACAGTCCGCTCTTCGATGTCGACGCGGACCGTGCTGAGGACATCGATAAGGTCCGACATCTGTCCGCCGGGGTCGTCGGGCGTGGGCGTTCGGGTTGTCCCGTCGGGTCACCCCATAAATCCGCCAGCGGCCGTCGGCCTGGCGGAGTTCGGACACACAGTCCTGGCGGTCTGTACTCCCATCGCCTGTCCGTTCGGTGACTACCGTCGCGGCAACCTCGGCAGTGCCGTGCCTGATGTCCGTACCGCCGCATCGGTGACGCCGATGTTTACGTCCTCTTCGAAGTACGTCACCCCGTCCTCGGACACTTCGCCCGCGTCGGCTTCGGGGTGAACCAGACGGGTCGCCGCTCTGGCGCCACCACGGTTCAGCGCGTCGTAGTACGCCTGGACTGTCCGGACCTGCTGTGGGTCCGGCGTCTCGTCGTCCTCGTCTTCTTCGTCTTCGTCCGCCGTCCCCGTCCCGGGCAGACTCTCACAGCCCGCCAGCGTCGCGGTCACAGCGGCCATGCTCGTCAGATATCGCATACATCTATACTCCAACATATATGCCAGTAATCATATTACTTCCGTCTCCAGTGGGGCCGCCCAGCGGAGATTCAGCCCAGTTGCTCGGCGACGATGTCGTCGGCGGTGTCGACGAACGCCTCTTTCTCGCCGGTCGGGATAGTCGCGCCCGCGGCCACGTCGTGCCCGCCACCGTCCCCGCCGACGGACTGTGAGGCCTCCCGCATCACGACCGAGAGGTCTAGCCCCTGGCCGACGAGGCGGGCGGTGCCCCGCGATGACACCTTCAGTTCCTCGTCGTTCTTTGGGGCGAAGGCCAGAATCGGGCGGTCGGGGTCGACGCCGTCGACGCCCAGCGCCATTCCGGCGACGATGCCGACGATGGTCTCGCGAATCTCGTCGCCGGCGTGGAAATACTGGACGTACTCGGCACGTTCGACACCGTTCGATTTGACCCGTTCGAGTCCGTCCGAGAGGTTGCGGCGGTGGTTCTGCAACAGTGTGCGGGCCCGGTCAAGGGCGCCAGTGCGGTCGCCCAGACAGACGCCCAGCCCCACGTCGGCACGCTCATAACGGGCGGTGGCGTTCAACAGCGTCGAGAACTCCGAGGCGTCCCGAAGTTCCGTCCCTTCAGGTTCCTCGACCAGCGTGTAGGTCGTCCCGACGAGCTGGTCGACTTTGTTCGCGGGCACGCCCCGTTTCAGTGCGTGCTGGACGAGCGCGCTCGCGACGGTCTGTTGTTCGTCGTCGCTCAAATCGACCCACCGGCGCCACCCGCCGTCCTCGCGCAGGTCCACGTCGAGTCCCTCCAAGAAGGAGACGGCCCCGGCCTGGTCGCTCGAGACGCCCGGAATCCGGACTTCACTCGCGTATTCGAGGAGTTTCGGGAGCGGGCGGGTCTGCTTGCCGTAGAACGCGAGGTCTGTCCCCTCCTCGAGTGCGCCCGATTCGATACCCTCCTTGACGATGTCGCGGTTCGCGCCGACGAGTTCGCCACCCACTGCCTGCATGTCACCGACCGCTCCGACGACGGCGAGGGCGGCCAGATCCCGGTTGTCGGTGCCGTCTTCGAGCGCCCGAGCCAGCAGGTAGCTCGCGCCCGCCCCCGACAGTTCGGAGGCACCGTCGAGCCCCTCCAGCAGTGGGTTGAGGTGGAACTCCGTCTCGGTGTCGGCGGGCTGGTGGTGGTCGGCGATGACC
>CAZOQK010000221.1:0-3876 GCA_964581735.1 uncultured Halobacteriales archaeon
GGTCCACAGCGGGTCCGGTTTACCCTGCCACTTCGCGGAGACGAACATCGCCGCGAGCGCACCACCGGCCATGCCGAGGCTGGTGTTGATAAGAACGCGACCGAGCTGGTCGGCGGCGCCGACGACGCCGGAGGTACCGACGTTGAACCCGTACCAGCCGAAGGCGAGGATGAGCGTCCCGAGAACGGCATAAACCATCGAGTGACCCGGGATGGGTTGGCTGTTGCCCTGAGAGTCATAGCGACCCTCACGTGGGCCGACCATCTTCGCGGCGACGAGCCCGCCGATACCACCGACCATGTGGACCACCGTCGCCCCGGCAAAGTCGAGATAGCCGACGCCGATTGCGTCACCGATGAAGCCGCCGGCCGAGAGCAGGCCGCCGCTCCAGGTGAGTCCCTGCGCAATGGGGTAGATGAGCCCCGTGAACACCGCCGCGAGGAACATGTACGCCGGGAACTTCATCCGCTCTGCGACCGCGCCAGAGATGATGGTCACAGCGGTCATCGCAAAGACACCACTGTAGAACCAGCCGATCCAGCCGCCGGCGGTCGTATCGTTGAGCTGGGAGAACGCAGCGCCGACATCAAGCGACGAGGGGTCCGAGGTCAGCGTGCCGATAATGGCGGCAATGCTGATACCGACCAGGAAGTAGACGACCAGGCCGAGCACCCAGTCGGTCATGTTTTTCATCAGAACGTTACTGACGTTCTTTGCACGGACCTGCCCTGCCTCCAGCAGTGCAAAGCCGGGTTGCATGAAGAAAATCAGGAAACAGACGACCAGAATCCAGAGGTTCGTGGCGGCAGTCGACACCGTGCCGATACTCTGAAGTGGGATCATTGGTTTATACCTTCGTAAATATTGCCCCGGTTAGCGTACGATGCGTCACCATATTCCCCTATATGGTAAACGATTGTCTTGTGCATTGCAGTTAGACCTGTTGGTACCACACTAAATAAAACCTTGGTTTAAATGTATGCAGATTTCGCGATACAATTGGATGTTCGTACCCTAATACTAGCTGTATTACGAATATAAGGTCATTTCTTTCCCCATTTGGCAGATATTGTTGGCAATATTAGTGAGGGAGCCTGGAGAGGGAACCGGGGGCTCCGTGAGGGTACGTGAGCGGCAAGCGCCGTGGCGTCATCCAGCCTCGAGGCCGGCGACCGGCAAACGGTTTAGGCCTCAGGGCGAAAACTGCTGGTATGGAGGACGTGGACGATCAAGAGATGCCGGGGGCAATCGTCGAGGAGTTCCTGCGGCGCGAACAGGGGGTACGGACGCTACTCGACGACCTCGAGCGGCAATCGCTCGAAGGCGACGACGGGGCCGTCCGCCGGCGTATCCGCGAGTTCGCCGACAACGGCCGGAACGTCTTTTTCGCCGTTGCACTTGCGCTGACCAACTCAAAGCACTTCTTCGGCGACGTGGAAGCGCAACTGGGGGTCGGCCCCGCCGACCGCCTCCGTGAGCTCGCGGAGATGTACCCGACGCTCGCCGAGCCGTTCAGCGTCGTCCGCATGGAAGTCGCCAACGACCGCAAGAACCCACTCACGGGCATGGACGTGACCACCAGCTACCACGCCGAGGAAGAAGTCCCGCTCATCGCTTACACTGCCCGCTCCGGGGACGTGACGCTGTACGAATCACGCGGCTCGCCACAGGAGGTGCTTCAGTCGGCCAGCTATCTCGTGCAGGCGACCAACGACTCCCTGGAGGCCGCGCTGGACCAGAACCACTCGGTCAACACGGACGAGCTCAGCGAACTCATCGACCGCCGCGAACAGTTGGAGTCGGAACTGGGCATTCTCCGTGACCGCATCGACGAACTCCGCCAGCGGCCGGTCGGCGACGAGTAATCACAGCGCGTCCAGCAGCCGGTCGATATCCTCGGCAGTGTTGAAGACGTGAACCGACACCCGACAGGCGTGTGGGTCGGGAATCGAGCGAATCTGAACCCCCCCGCTGGCGAGCCGTTCGGCCGTCTCGTCGGGCGCCGGGTCCGAAAACGAAACCAGCCCCGACTCGTACGCGCGGGGACTCAGCAAGCGGTCGTCCAGCCCTTTTTTCAGTCGGTCGGTCAACCGCTCAACCCGTGACTGGACGGTGTCGAGTCCCAGTTCCTCGAACAGGGCGACGCTCTCTGCCAGCCCGACGTACGGTCCCACTGCCGTGGTCCCGAGTTCGAACCGGCTGGCGTCGGGCGCGTAGGTGTACCCCTCGCCCTCCGCATCGCGGTCGACCGAAAAGTAGCCGATGCGGTCGGGTTGCAGGCTACTGAGTGCATCGCTGTCGACGTACAGAAAGCCCGACCCCCAGGCACCGAGCAGCCACTTGTGGCCCGACGCCGCGGCAAAATCCACACCCCATGCGTCGAAATCGAGCGGTATCTGTCCCGGTGACTGGACGGCATCCACCAGCACACGCGCTCCCGCGTCATGCGCGATGTCGACTATCTCCGGTATCTGGAGGCGTGTCCCGTAGTTCCACGACAGCGAACTCAGGCAGAGCAATCGCGCGTCGGCGACGGCGTCTTTTAGGGCGTCCATCGGGATGCGACCCGCCTCGGTGTCGAGTTCCCGGACATCGATGCCGTAGCGGTCGGCCATCCGCTCCCACGGGAGTTCCCCCGCCGGGTGTTCGAGGTCCGTCCGCACGACCACGTCGCCCGCCTCCCAGTCGAGGCCAGTCGCGACGTGGTTGATGCCTTCGGCGGTGTTCCGAGTCAGGGCGATTTCCTCGGGCGCGGCGCCGGTGAAGCCGGCGACGGCCTCGCGGGCGCGTTCCTGTTCGGATATCGCGAATTCGTACATCCCGTCACCGCAGGGGGCCTGTGTCTTGTGATGGCGGTGAAAGTCGGTGACAGCGTCACGGATGCGCGTCGGGCTGGGGCCGCTCGCGCCGGTGTTGAGATACGTACAGTCCGCGAGTGCGGGAATGTCAGCACGGAGCGTCTCCGGGTCCATACCGGTCGGTCGGGACGAACGTATGTCAATCCCGCGTCCTCAGACCGCCACGCCGGCTACGAACGCACCTATCAAGACCGCCACGATCGCACCGACGAGATTGACGGCGGCGTTGGCGAGTGCGCGCTCGGGGTCGCCAGTCTCGGCCAGCCGCACCGTCTCAAACGCAAAGGACGAGAAGGTGGTAAAGGCCCCGCAGAAGCCGGTTCCAGCGAGCAGGAGGACGGAGTCGGCGACCGGCACGGCGACCAGCGCACCCAACAGGAAGCTTCCGAGGAGATTGACGGTCAGTGTGTCCAGCGTGTCGGCGTCCGCGCGCTCGCCGAGGAGATATCGGGCGATGGCACCGAGGACGCCGCCGACACCGACCAGCAACACCTCCATCACGACACCCACCCCGCGACGAGCTTACCGAACAGGACGGCGGCGAATCCAAGCGCGTAGTTCGCGCCGACGTTCAGCGCCGCCAGTTCCGGCGAGAGTCGTGTCGTCTCGACCGCGAACGTGCTGTAGGTGGTAAACGACGAGCAAAACCCGGTTCCGGCGACCAGCCGGGTCTCCGCGCTCAGGCGGTCGGCGACGTGGCGCTCGTACAGCAACAGTCCCAGCAGGAAACTGCCGCCAGCGTTGGCGGCGAGCGTGCCCCACGGGAACGTCGTCGGGAGCGCCACGGCAACGAGATGCCGGGTAGCCGCCCCCAGAAAACCGCCGGTCGCGACGAGTGCAAGCGGTCGCGCGCGCCCTCGGAGTCCCATCACACGAGTTGATTCGGCGCCGCTACTCCTCGGTTTCGGTTTTCCGTTCGTTCCGTGCCCGGTGAAAAACCTCAGTCCGGGCGTTTATCACCGAAGGCGGGACCAGCGCCGCGTGTGTCCCAGAGAAGCCTCCGGCACGACACCCGTGC
>CAZOQK010000222.1:0-3825 GCA_964581735.1 uncultured Halobacteriales archaeon
CGAGCGCAGACAGAGGTCGGCAAACTCCGCGCGGGCGTCGACGACGTGATGCTGTACGTCGAGAGCGTCGGCAGTCTCGCGGGCCTCCGCGAACTCCGCCGGCGGCTGTCCGACGTCGACGGTGACGCCGATTACCTCGTCGTAGCCGTACTCCTCCTCGAGCAGTGGGACACAGACCGTCGTGTCGAGACCGCCCGAGAAGGCGAGCGCGACGCGGTCGGTTCCCGTGGATTCTGATGGTGTCATGTATGTTGTGTGTCGTGTGCGGTTGATATGTTCGTGGTCGGTTCGCGGTCGGTCGTTCACGCCCGCCGTCGGGTCGTCCGGCACGGAACCCGTCGGCTGGGGGGTACAGACGTCGAGAGGGTCGGAGGAGAGTGGTAGTGTCGGGCCTAGCGGCCCGGCCGCCGTGGCCGTCGGCGGTCGCCGGACCCGCCGGTGACGGCTATACCTCGACCGGGCGCGCAGGTCCATGTCATACGCCTTTCTCCGGCGGACGCCTACTAATGTCTTTCGAGAGTGAGTCATCCGTACCGACCGTGGGAGTCACAACACACGTGCACAGAGCGGCACCGAACTCGAACGGCCGTCGGGGACCGTCTCAGGTTCGACCCGGGGATGTCGCCAACGACCGCCTCGCGTGACGCGACCAGACCGGCGTCGCACGCCCTCCCGGGGTTTGCTCGCCCTGACTCTGCCCGGGCCGGTCTCTCTGTCCCCCATCAGTAGTTATCATACGTGAAAACCTGTGACAAATTATAATTACCCTTCAGACGCACGGGGGGTATGGCCGAAACACCGAATCACGGCTACAACGTGCCCGATGAGGGCACGCAGGACTGGCACGAACCGCTGAATCAGAACTTCGAGGCCTTCGAGGTCGACATCGAACTCCGGGACACGGGCGGGCCGACAGAGGGCGACAACGACTACGACCCGACAGATGGCGCGAAGTACCTCGACATCACGACGGGTGAGGTTTATATCGCTGACGGCACCACCTGGTCACAGGAGTTTTCCTTCGGCGGCGGTGGCGGCATCAGCAGTCTCACCGGCGGGGACGGCATCGACCCCGACAGCATCGGCGATGGGGATACGCTCTCGGTCGCGTCGGGCGACCTCGCCGGACCCTTCCTGTCGACTGACGGGTCGAACGATCTGACCGTCGACGCCGGCAGCGGCCTCGAAGACGACGGCTCGGGCACGCTGCAGGCGGCGCTTGGCACCGCGCTGGGGTTCGACGGCTCGAATCGAATCGCCCTCACCACCGACAGCCTGACCGTCGCGGGCAACTCGGTGTCGCTGGGGGGGTCGACGGACATCGGCCACGCCGACCTCACCGGCGTCAGCGCGGACCAGCACCATCCGAAAGACCACGACCACACCGAGACGGATATCGCTGTCGTGCCCAACACGGGGCTGGCGAACAGTTCCGTGACGGTCACTGCCGGCAACGGACTGGGGAACGGCGGGCAGGTGTCGCTCGGCGGCACGACGACGCTGGACGTGGACCCGTCGGAGATTGCCGGCAACGCGCTCGAAGACGACGGCAGCGACAACCTCGCCGTCTCGGCAGGCGGAATCGACACGAGCGAACTTGCCTCGGGAGCAGTCACGAGCACGGAAATCAGCGACGGCACCATCACGACGGGCGACCTGGGGCAGAGCGGCGCGAGCGACGGGCAGGTGCTCCAGTGGAATGGGGGCACGTCCTCGTGGGAGACGGCACCCGGTTCGCTCTCTGTGGCGGGCAACTCCGTCTCGCTCGGTGGAGCGACCGGCATCGCCTACACCGACCTGAGCGACACCGGGAGTTCGTTCCCCATCCCGAACGTCGACTTGGCGAACAGTTCGGTGACGGTGACCGCCGGCGACGGGCTAAAAAACGGCGGGTCGGTCTCGCTGGGGTCCTCGGCGACGCTGGACGTGGAGCCGTCGGATATCGCCGGGAACTCCTTGGAGGACGACGGCAGCGACAACCTCGCCGTCTCGGCGGGCGGCATCGGGACGGGCGAACTCTCGACTCCGTTTGCGGACCTCGCAACGCTGTTCGGTGACCCGATAACCACTGGCGGGACTATCCAGTCCTCTGGCGCGCTGACAGTCAACACCGACGGCGCGAACGGCGGCAGTCGAGTCCTCGAACTGGGCGTTCCGAAAAAAGGCGATATGGACTTCTTCGAAGCAGGCGGTAACGTCGTCGCCGGCCACCCGAACAATACGGTGAACAACGAAGCGAGAGGTGTCGTTATCGGTGGTGGTGGGGCGGCCCTTAGCGGCAACGGGAATACGGCGGGCGCAGACTGGGCGACCGTCAGTGGTGGCGATAGCAACACAGCGAGTGGCGAAAATTCGACCGTCGGTGGTGGAAACAGTAACGATGCCACTGGGGATTTTGCGACGATTCCCGGCGGGCTTGAATGCGAAGCCAGCGGCTCTACGTCGTTCGCGGCTGGCTACCGAGCAAAGGCAACTAATGATAACACGTTCGTCTGGGCAGACTCGAGTGTCAGTGACTTCTCCTCGACAGGGGCCGACCAGTTCCTCGTCGAGGCAAGCGGCGGCACCGGCATCGGGACGAACGACCCGGTGACGACGTTCCACGTTCAGGATTCGGTGGCCGAGTCCGGCGGGGAGAACCTCGGCCGGCACGTCGCGGCAATCGAGAACACCAGCAGCAGTTCGAGTCCGGTGCCGGACGTGCTCGGCTTGGAACTGACGAACGTCACTGAACCCAACAGGTTCAACAGCTACATCTCCTTTATGCACAGCACGGGCACCATCGGCAACATCCAGGGCGACGGCAACGGCGGCGTCGAGTTCGTCGGGTCGACGGCGGACTTCGCGGAGTTCTTCCTGAAGGCAAATCCCGAGCAGGAGTTCACGGACGGGACGGTCGTCGGACTCGACGCCGGCGAGGTAGTCGCGCTGGATGCCGAGTCGGAGCCGGATACGGTGCTGGTCGTCTCGACGGCACCGCTGGTGACGGGGAACCGACCCATCGACGAGGGCGAGCGCGACGCCTACGTCAAACTCTCCCTGGTCGGGCAGGTCCCCGTACGCGTGTCGGCGTCGGTCGGTCACGGCGACGTGCTGGTCGCCGACGACGACGGCACCGCAATCCCCCGACCCGACTGTGCGGAGGCGGGTCGTCCCGTGGTCGGGATGGCCCTCGCCGAGGCCGAAGCCGGCGAGGAAGTGCTCGCACTGGTCGGCGGGCCGGGCATCGACACCACGCCAGCGTCGGGGGGCACGTCGGGGACTGCCGGTCAGGACCCCGCCGACGGTGACGCAGGCACGGGCGCACGGGCGGCCAGCGTCGACGAGCGTGACCGGGTCGACGAACTCGAAGCCGAACTCGATAAAAAAGCAGAACGCATCGCGGACCTCGAAGCCGAGAACGAGTCTCTCAGGGACGCAAACGAGCAGTTGCGCGAGCGAAACGGCGAACTCGAAAGCCGGCTGGCCGCCGTCGAGGACCACCTCGGACTCGGAGACTCGGGGACGACCCGCGGCGTCGCCGACGACTGACCACCTGTACGATGGGTGTCCCGTCGGTCGAGTCTGTGACGGTGGGGTCTCGTGGGAGCGCCTCGCAACACGGGAAACGGGGCCGCAGCGTCCGCGGTCGGTGTCACCCTGTTCCTCGACTCCGATATCGCGTGCACGAGCGAGCCACGAGAGAAACACGGCTCACGCGAGCGACGGACCCGAACAAGGGGCCGGCGGCGTGTGTCCACAGGTATCTTACGTTTCGAGCGCGTATATGTAGCTATGTCAGAGCAAGAGCAACTGCCCGAGAACGACGAGGAGTGGCGGGAGATA
>CAZOQK010000223.1:0-3808 GCA_964581735.1 uncultured Halobacteriales archaeon
GAGTAGGTGATGTTGCGGAGTCGGGCCTCCTGTGGGTAGAGCAGTTCCTCGCTGCCGTCGGCCTCCCGGACGCGCGGCGTGACGACGCGCACATCCCCGAGTTCGACGAAGACCGGCTCTTCCCCCTCCTTGTCGCCGATGTCCGTCTCGATTGTCTCTTTCTCGTCGACCACCTCTTGCATCCCCCGCCCGAGGAAGGCGTTGAACGAGCGAAAGTGGTGTTCGGCGAGCCGTTCGCGCGAAAAGTATTCCCGTGAAATATCCCGTTTGTCGTCGATATGCATTATTCCACCACCAGTCGGTACACCACGGCGACATCTGTGGTGCGTGAGTCGCGTTCGATTTTCACTACGTCACCGATTGTCGCGTCGTCGGGCAATGCAGGGTCTGCACGCTTGATTTTCGGCAGGTCTGTTTTTCTGATGTCATACTCCTCGAGTACGTCCTCAAGTGCGTCGTCCTCAAGGACCGTATGGTCGGGCACGAGTTCGTGTTGGCTTACATCTACCATGGGTGTGGCTTGGCCGGAAGAGAAGGCTGTTTGGAGATACTACAGCGCCTTACATTCGGGAGACATATAACACTTACCAAACGAAGACGGGCGATGCTATCGAACCCCGGCCGACCGGACCCGGTCGGCCGCGGAAACAGGAGTGACACAGGGCGTGTGTACCCCCCGTGGTTCGTCGTTGTTCTGGCGAGAATATATAATTTGTGTCGGGTTCCCACGCCGTCTCGCTTTGGAAAGGCTTAATACCAGAACCGGGATACAATGCATTGTAAGCCCGGGTGGTGTAGTGGCCCATCATACAACCCTGTCACGGTTGTGACGCGGGTTCAAATCCCGCCTCGGGCGCTTTCTGTCGCGGACAATACGAATGAGGAGCGACGAGTGAGTCGTCCGCGACGAAACGCTGACGAAGGGATTTGAACCAGGGAGTGGAGCGAAGCGAAACGACCGAGGTTCAAATCCCGCCTCGGGCGCTTTTCCGTAGACAACATGGCAAACAGCGCGTTTTATCCCGCCGCGTTCTGTCTGCTGTGTGCGATTGAAGCGGGGTTTGAATCAGGGAGCGAAGCGAAACGACCGAGGGTCAAATCCCGACCGATGAAGTCGGTCGGCGTTCGTAAGCGCGACGCGGTTGCTCACTCCCGAAGCAACAGTGTCGCTTCAACCCTCGTGGGCTCTTCACTTCCGGTATACGAGGTCGCGGACACCGGACGGACAGCGCGATATCGGCAAGTGTCTTCTTGCTAAGGCGGTCCCGCTGACCGAGTACCGATAGCCGTTGCACTGACAGGAGAGAGACTGTGTGGCCCCAAAGCGGCGGTATGTCAGGTCACGACCGTCGGCGGTGAGGCGCTGCTCGCTCGTCGCGTTGGTGGCGTTGGTCGTGATATCGCTGACCGACAGCCTAAGCGTCGCTGTCTCGTTGGCGTAGCGCAGCGAGACGGAACTGAAGTTGCCCGAAATTGCCTGTAGCCCCTCGGAGTCGAAGGCATCCGGCACGTCGGCGTCCGGGACGAGGACCGCAGCATTCCGCTGGGCCGCGGCGATGGTGTTGTACTGCCTGACGGCGGGCATGTCGGTCTCGGTAACCGTCGCGTTCTCCGGCGGGTCGAACCCGAACCGGGAGTCGTCGATACCGGGGTCGAACGAGACGTTCCGGTAGCGGACGGTCGTCGAGAAGCGCCCGCCGTCGCTCCGCCACTCCGAGCGAGTCCCCAGTGCAAAAAATACTCCCTGTCAACGTAGAGGGTCTGTTCGTAGTCTTCGAAAACAGTCGCGTTGCCCGACTCCTCGGTCCGAATCGGGATGACGTACGCGTCCCGTCCGGCCACTTCGGCAGTGCCGTTGTACCGGACGCCGAACTGGTCGACGCCGGTGACCGCGGGCGAGGAAGTGGTGACCGACTGGCCGCCGCTGGGGACCGAAGGCAGGGGTGCGGACCTGTGGACAATGGAGACGCTGGCCGACTCCTCACGCGCCTCGCGGGTGACGTTGAGTCTGGTGGAGATGCGCTCGATACGCTCGCCGCGGGTCTGTTTCCCAGCGTTGAACCCGGAGACACCGAGTCTGGTGGCGTTGTTCTCGGCGGGGCGGTAGGTCCAGTAGACGGAGCCGTTCGAGACGGTCAGCCTCGTGGGTCCATCACGGAGTGTCTTCGGCCGGAACTGTCTCGTGCCTAAGCGTGTCTACACGCGCTGGACTGTCCGATTAGTTTCGTTGCCGGGTCGGATCGTGGCCTCGACGGCCCCCGAGAGACCATCGAGTTGTGCCAATCGCTCGGACGCGTTCACGCTGATCTGCTGGCGGGCATCGTCGGTCGTGCCAGCCGGCCAGAACCCAACGGCACCGACACCGACAACGCCGACGACGAGGAGGGCAAGCACCAGACGCGAGACCGTGGCAGTGTCAAACTGCATCCGGCGAGATATGTACGCTATCTATTAAAAGTGTTTCGAGACGGGGAGTGGTCTCAGTCGGGTGAGAACCACTCGAACTCGGCGAGGGGCGTGGCGACATCTATCGTGACGGCAGTGACGCCCTCGTCCGCGGTGAGGTCGTCGCGGAACCGTTCGAGTGCGGCCCGGTCGGTGAACTTCCCGATAGCGAGGATATCGTGGCTATCGGTTACCTCGTACACCGTATGCAGGTGTGGCTCGCCGGCGAGGGAAGCGGTGAGTCGCTCGCGTGCAGTGGAAACGGTGTCGAGTCGAATCACCGCCGTCAGTTCGTAGCCGAGCAGTTCGTAGTCGAGTCGGGGTTCATATCCCGAAATAACCTCGACGGTTTCGAGGACGTTCTTATGCCAGTCGGCGGTAGTGTCGTCGACATCGGCGACGGCGGCGAGTTCGCTCGTGGTCGCCCGCCCGTTATCGAGCAGGCCGGTGAGTATTCGCCGGTCGATGTCGTCGGCTTCCATCGCCTAAACGGCGTCCGGGCCCCGTTTACCGGTGCGAATCTGGACCGCGTCGTCGACCGGCATCACGAATATCTTGCCATCGCCCGGTTCACCTGTGTGGGCTGCATCCTCGATGGCGTCGACGACATCGCCGCTGGGGATGTCGGCGACGATACACTCGATTTTGACCTTCTGGTGGAGGTCGACTGTGTACTCCTCGCCGCGCCACTGTCCCTTCTTTGCGGGCTGGGACCCACGGCCGGAGACGTTTGTCACTGTAATCGAGGGCGCGCCGGCTTCGGCGAGCCCCTGTTTGACATCGCCCAGACTGTCCGGGCGGACGTAGGCGACGACCATCTCGATGTCAGTCATCGCTGCTCCCTCCGGACGTACCGCCATCGGTGGTCACGGAGCTGTCGTTGCCACCGAACTCCGGATACGTGGCGACGCCGTGTTCGCCACGGTCCAGCCCGAGTTCCTCCTCGCTCTCGCCGACGCGCAGGCCCCAGATGGCCTTTGCGATGCTCAGTGTGATGATGGTCGCGAGGACCGTCACCGTCCCGAGGACGAGCACGCCGATGACCTGCATGGCGAGTATGTCGGCCCCGAGGAACGTCCAGCCGCCAGCAGCGGAGGAACTCGCTGCGCTGCTCCCCGCGGAGCCGAAGACGGGGATCAGGATGGTTCCGATGGCGCCGGACGAACCGTGGACGACGAACACACCGCAGACATCGTCGATTTTCAGCGAATCGACGACCCAGCGGAACGTCGGCAGGACGAGCGCGCCGGCGATAACGCCGAGTGCGAGGCCGCCCCACCACGTGACGTGGGGAACAGCACCGGTCACGGCGACAAGGCCGGCCAGCAGGCCGTTTGCGGTCCACAGCGGGTCCGGTTTACCC
>CAZOQK010000224.1:0-3803 GCA_964581735.1 uncultured Halobacteriales archaeon
GGGTTACAGCGTGTTTGACCTATCTGTGGGGTATATGATGGTAAGCGAACAACACCAACATGTTCACCGATGTCCACCTCCACGCCAACCGCCGAGACGGACCGCGCGACACGAACGCCCATCGTCGGGGTCCTGACTGACGGCCAGACCTACAAGAACCTCCTCTATCTGTTCCTCCGGTTCCCGCTGGGTACCCTCTATTTTACCGTCCTTGTCACCGGGTTCGCGCTCGGCGCCGGGCTCGCAATCCTGCTCGTCGGCTTTCTCATCCTCGGGGTGACAATCGCGGGCGCCACGTACGTCGGGTCACTGGAGGCACTGCTGGCAAACCGCCTGCTGGGCACCGACATCGAGTACGAGCCCCACGACCCGACCGAGCATTCCTCACTCGTCGACTACGGGAAACACGTCCTCACGGACGTTCGGAGCTACGTGTTGCTGGTCTACATGCTGGCGACGTTCCCCGTTGGCATGACGATGTTCACGCTGGTTGTGTTCCTGGTGACGTTCACGCTGGTGACGATGCTTGCCCCGTTCACCTACTGGCACCCGGCCACGGAGTACCAGATCAGTGTCTTCGTCGGGGACCCAATCGTCATCGACACCCTCCCCGAGGCGCTTCTCCTGGCCGTCGTTGGGGTCGTCGCGGGGTATCTCGGCATCCGCGTCTGTAACCTCCTCGCGGGACTGCACGGGCGCGTGACCGCTGCCGTTCTCGATTAGAACCGGTAGGTGTCGACGCCGTCGGGCAGGTCCTCGCTGCCGGGTATCCGCCCCCGGCCGTCGCCACCGGCGTCGGCAGCACACTCGATGCAGAACCCGAGTTCCTCGTCGTAGTGGCGCTCACAGACGAGTTTGCCACACCGGTCACACGCTGCCTCGACATCCGCCGTGGTGCAGAGTTCGCACGGACTGGAGACACTCATGAAAACAACTAACACGCTCTGTGGCTTGAATCCTCCGCCGGGACTGCTGCGGGCGAGAGGCTTACAGTGGTCCGTTCCTAACGGGTTCGCGTGGAGGACCGCCTCGTCTCCGGCTTGGCCGCAGCGTTCGCCTTGATGACGTTCATTCTCGGAGCCGTCGGCGTCGCGTATAGTCCGGCACTGCTCGTTCTCGCCGTCGTCTTCGGGGCCGTCACCTACCTCCTGTATTACCAGGCCAGCGGGCGGATGATGAACCGCATCTACCGCGGCGTCGAACGCCAGGCTGCGACCAGCGAGCGCGGCCAGAGCCGCGGCGGCTTCGGCGCCGGCCCGCGGGAGGAGTGGACGCCGCCCCGCGATGGCGAGGGCCGCCAGCAGACCGGCCGGGAGCGGGTCCGCGGCCGGGGGGGCCGTCAGCGCCGACAGCGGGCCCAGGCCGTCCAGCAGTCGGGTCCCAGTATCGGCGAGGCCGCACAGATTCTGGGCGTCGAACCAGGGGCCGACGAGAGCACGGTCAAGAGTGCCTACCGTGACCGCATCAAAGAGGTCCACCCCGACGCCGACGGCGGCGACGAGGAGGCGTTCAAACGCGTCCAGGAAGCCTACGAGGCACTGACGGACTGAAACACAAACGGCAAACCGGGCGGGCACGACTAGTCGTATATGGATCTCCCGTCGGTTCCCGAGGATGCCCCGCCGCTCGCCGTCGACATCGACGGCACACTGACCGACGACCGGCGCGCGCTCGACCCGCGTGTGATGCCCGTCCTCCGGGCCTGGCCCGCGCCAGTGGTCATCGCCACCGGCAAATCGATGCCATATCCGGTCGCACTCTGTGAGTTTCTCGCCATTGAGCAGTTGGTCGTCGCCGAAAACGGTGGTGTCGTCCTCGCGGGCCGGGACACCGTCCGTATCGAAGGCGACCGCGAGGCGGCGACTGCTGTCGCCGATGCCTACCGGGCCGAGGGGTACGAACTGGGGTGGGGCGACGCGGACCTCGTGAACCGCTGGCGGGAAACCGAACTCGCCGTCGCCCGCGAGCAGCCCCGTGAGCCACTCGACCGTATCGCGGGCAATCATGGCCTCGTCGTCGTCGATACCGGCTACGCGTACCACGTCAAATCGCCGGCCGCCGACAAAGGAACGGGGCTCGACGCGGTCGCAACGGAACTGGACCGTTCCCCCGACGCGTTCCTTGCAGTCGGCGATTCGGAGAACGACGTGCCGACATTCGAGGCCGCAGGGCTGTCGGTCGCGGTCGCGAACGCGGACGACCGGGTGCGAGCGGCCGCCGACCACGTCACTGAAGCGGGCTACGCGGACGGATTTCTCGAGGCCGTCGAGCGGTTCACACGCCCGGACTAGGGTCCGACGAGTTCGGAATGGTCGCGACGCTGTCGGGGCCGTCGGTAGCCGCGTCGATGAGTTCGGCGTGACTCTGGATGATGTTCATTTCGTTGCGGAGGTTGTGCCGGAGGACGCGGTCGAGGATGCCGACCCGCTGTTCGCGCCGCCGATGGCCGCGCGCGGTCGAGAGTTCGTAGGCCGCCTGGAAGACGCGTTGGGCCGAGAGCTGGATGTCGTCCGGGTCCGTGAGTTGCTCCGGGGTCCGGTAGAACGGATTGGCACAGACCTGGCGCCGATAGATGAGCTTCGGGTGGACGTGAGTCAGCTCTAAGGGTTTCGTTGTCGGTGAGTGTCCCCGGGTCGTACTGACAGAGCGCGGCGGAGTCGAACTCCGGGACCGTCTCGTCGAACTGCCACTCGTAATCGAGGACATCCCGGAACGAGGTCCCCGCGTGGTCCTGCCACGGAATCTCGCCGGTCACGCGGAGTCCCTCGTACCCCCCACCGGTGTTTTCCTCGACCAGGTCGACGAGCGTCGCCACCAGCCGCTCGGGGTCGAACCCGCCGGCAGCGTACAGCTCGTTGGCGCGGCGACCCTCGAGTTGGCCACTCTCGAGCGCGTCACGCGGCGTCCCACCGAGCGCTGCCAGTCCCGCAGCCACTTCGGCCTCGGAAATACCGTCCGAGATGCACAGACAGCGGTCGTCGTTTTCGAGTCCCACATAGAGGAAGGATAGCGACGCGTCCAGCCGTTCGTCCTGAGAGCGACAGAGCAAGGCGAGGTGTCCGACGGGGGCCCGTGTCAGGTCCCGGCAGATATCGGGTCTGTGGCCGGTGTTCCACCCGGCCGACGGGGTGATGTCATCGTCCAGTAACTCGCTCAATCTGTGTCACTCATCCCAACGAATGCGTAGTGAGACCGAGCAACCTGCTATCTAAGAGTTTACCGCACAGACGACAGACACAACGACCCCTGTCGTCGGTATTGAGCCGTCGGTACCGGTGGGAAGTGAGTGTGAGTCATACGGTGTCGGAATCGACGGCGAGACGGGCCAGTACCCGGGGAAAGCTTATATCTGCCGCCCCGTAACTGACGCGCATGAGCCCCGACCGGGCCGTCCTTCGTCGTGCGCTTGACCGCGGCGAAAAAGAGGGCGGCAGCGTCGAGTTCAAAGAGCGGCTCACGAAAGACCTCCATCTCGCAGAAGGGCGCCGGGAAAGCCTCGCCGCCCAACTGCGCCACCGCGTCCTCTCGGGGGACGGTGAGGCCACCTACGTCATCGGCGTCACCGACGACGGCGGCATCGCCGGCATCGCCCCCGAGGAGTTCTCCGAGTCGATGGATGTGCTCTCCTTGCTCGCCGAGGAGGCCGGCGCACACATCAACGAGGTCCAGACGTGGGGCGTCGACGAGCATGGCCACGCCGACACCGACGACGACGGGTCGGCCGGCGGACTCGTCGGCGTCGCAACCGTCACCGAGGGCACCGTGATGACTGACGACGCCCACATCGTTGTCGGGACGGCGGG
>CAZOQK010000225.1:0-3796 GCA_964581735.1 uncultured Halobacteriales archaeon
AACCGTGTCGACGTGATAGCCTTTGAGATCCATCCCAATAATGGCCTCGGCGGCCTCCTCGGCCTCCGCTTTGGTTTCGACGAGTTTGATACCTCCAGCCTTGCCGCGACCGCCGACGTGTACCTGTGCTTTGATTGCACAGGGGTAGCCAATCGCTTCGGCCGCCTCGACGGTTTCATCGACCGTCGCGGCGAGTTCCGATGCCGGTGTGGGGATGCCGGCATCAGTGAAGACCTGCTTGGCCTGATACTCATGGAGTCTCATACGTCCGAATTTCGGGACGGGCACGCGCTTAAAACCCGTTCATTCGACTCGCGGAAACTGCCGGCATACCGTCTTAGTCCGTGGGTATTTTTCGACAGACGCCGTAGTCCCGGCCATGATTTCCGTCACCGGGCGAACGCACGTCGACGCCCCACCAACGACCGTCTTCGACTTTCTGGACAGCCCGTACAACCACGTCGCCATCACGCCAAGTCTCGCCCGCGTCGAGCGCATCGAGCCACTCGAGAACGGCGGCAAACGCGCCATCTTCACCTACAGGGCTCTCGGCCTCTCTGTCAGCGGGGAACTCGTCCAGCGGCGCCACGAGCCAGGCGACCGGATGATCTTCGACCTGCTGGGTCAGCTACCCGGCGAAATCGACCTGCAGTTCGTGGCCGATGGCGACGGCACCGAGGTCACATACGCCGCCGAATACGAGGTTCCGTGGGGCCCGCTGGGACGGCTCCTCACACCGGTGGTCGAGTGGTACAACAAGCGCGAGGTCCGGCAGTTACTGGAGAACCTCCGGGTGGAGTTTGGCACCGACTGAGTCCGGCGCGCGAGCAGCCCTCAGGCAGCGTCCGGCGTGGGCGTGTCGGGGGTCGCCCGCCAGCGAACCACGGAGACGCCGGCGATAAGGACGGCCTGATGCAACAGGAGTGTCAACACCGGCGTCACGAGCGCCGTCGCGCCGACGAGCCACAGCGGTGTGCCGGCCACCAGCAACATGGCGACGACGGCCGTCGTTGCGATACCCGCGTCGGTGACGGCGCTGCCCGTCTCCTCGCGGACGAGCTGGGCCAGCGGTTTCTCGATTGCTTCGTCCTCGTCAACAAGCGATTCATAACACATACCTCCGTGTGAGGGAGCCACACATTTGAATTCTCCCCGGGACGTTTTTGCGCCGCCCAGTCCGACACGTCATCATGACTGAGTCTTCGCTGCCGGACGAGCCGATAGACGCCCTCGCCACCGACATCGCCGCCGCGGACCACGTGGCCGCGCTGACCGGCGCCGGCGTCTCCACCGCCTCCGGGCTCCCATCCTTCCGTGGCGACGACGGCATCTGGGGAACCGACTTCGACCCCGCGGACTTCCAGTACTCGCGGTTTCAGTCCGACCCGGCGGGGTTCTGGGGTGACCGTCTCGACCTGCAGGAGCGACTGTTCGGCGGCGACATCGAACCGAACGCCGCACATCACGCCCTCACGGAGTTACAGGATCTTGACCAGCTGGACGGACTCCTCACGCAGAACACCGACGGCCTGCACGCCGCAGCTGGCTCCGAGCGCGTGCTCGAACTCCACGGCAACGCACAGCGGGTCGTCTGCCAGTCCTGTGGCAGGCGCGTCGACGCTGGCCCTGTCTTTGAGCGCGCCCGCGATGGCGAGCGTCCCCCGCGCTGTGGGGGGTGTGATGGCATCCTCAAACCGGACGTGGTACTCTTTGGGCAGTCGATGCCGGAAGGACCGCTCCAGCAGGCCCAACAGCACGCCCGCGATGCGGACGTGTTCCTCGCTATTGGGTCCTCGCTGACCGTCGAACCGGCTGCGTCGTTGCCCCGCGTTGCGAGTCGCCGCGGCGGGACTGTCGCCGTTATCAATCTCGAAGAAACCGGTCTTTCAGGGCGTGCAGCGTACGATATCCGTGCGGACGTGACAGAGGTACTTCCGGCCGTCGTCGCTACAGTTCGACGCCGCTCGGGATGAGACTGTGTTTACGACGAAGACTGCCGCCCTCGTCGTAGACCAGCAGCGTCTCCTTGTCCATCACTACGTCGTCGGCCCCGGAACGTTCGATCCGAATCCGATAGGCCGTCTCGTCGCGCTCGCGTGCCGCATCAACGACCGCATTGATGTCCTCGGCGTCGCCCTCGGCTTCAAGAACGAAGTCGCCGGTCAACCGGCGGCTGAGTGCGAACACACCGGCCTGTGTCGCCCCGTCGTCGGCGGGGAGGAGCCGATAGGTTACGTCGACATCGCTGCCGCCGGGTGGTGTGCCCGTCTCGGCTTCGAGACGTGCCGTGAGTGTCCCGGGTGGGCCGCTGTAGCTGACGGTAAGGGTCGGTGCCTCGGCCGCTTCGGGGGCCAGACTCTCCGCGCTGAGGGTGAAGTGGTCGCGCCGCATCTGATATCAGAGCCTTGTGCTCGCGTAGCAATGAACGTAACGCCGATGCAGGTGGGCCAAAAGGCGGGACGAGCCGAGGCGATAGTTTTTAGAACTGGGAGAGTGGCCGGGTAGGTATGTGGGTCAAATCGGAGTACGCTGGGGAGGTGGCCGTGCTCTCGACATGGCTCTGTGCACTGTTGCCGTGGTCGGTGTCGGTGTTTCAGGCCTCGGCCGGACAGGGGCCGTCGGTGACTGCAGTCTGGCTCCGATTTCTCCCCGGGCGCTTTCTCTATCTCCTCGGCGCGCTCCAGCGCGGTGAGGGGCCGTGGGACTGGGCCTGGGAGGTCCCCGGCTTCGTCGCCTCGCGCGGCGAGACGCTCGCGGCCTTTGCGTGGCTCGCCGGAGCGATTGTCTTCCTGTTGCCGCTCGCGTTGAGTCTCGTCTACTACCTCGACGAGGAACGCGTCGAGTCGTGGGATATGGACCCTGTCCGCTTTCTGGGGACGCTACTGGTCATCAGCGGGTCGCTCCTGGTGGTCGCGAGTAGCCTGCTCTTTCTCGACCAGGCCGGAACAACGGTCCCCGTCGGCACGCTCATCCAACTGGGGCTGGGTGTCGCCCTCTTGCGCGTCGAACGGACCTGAGGGCCGACACCGGGTTCGAATTTAAGTACCTGGCCGCGTAAGCCGTCTCTAACTTCGTGCTGGGGCCCCCGAGTAAGGGGCCAATTTACTGAACGATGTCAGAACCAGAGACCGGAGACGACGACAGTTCGCTCGTGCCAGGGTGGCTCTCCAGTGACAACGACTCCGGGTCCACAGTCGACACCGACGGGACCGATGGCACGGCGTCGGAACCGGCTCCAGAGTCAGGCTCGGACTCGCTGGCCGATGTTCGGGACTGGCTCTCCCGGACCGCCCGGCTTCTGACCGGGTCGGCGGTCCGGGTCACCGACTACGACCCGAAGCGCCACGGCCGGCTGGTAGACTTCGACGGTCTCGACGGGTACGAGGAAATCGAGCGCTACTGGGTCGACGCTCCCTTTGCCTTTATCTCCATCAATTTCGACCCCGAAGCACAGGAACACCTCTACTACGTCGTCGAGCCCGAACTCACCAGTCTCGAGCAGCAACTCCTCGATAGGCTCCACGAGGATATCCGTGACCCGCTGCTGTATCGTGACGATATCGACGACAACCCGGAGAAGGCGCTCCGGGAGGAACTCCGCGAGCGCCTCGAAGAGTACGGCGTCGCAATCGAGGAGGAGACGTTCTACCGCCTCTTTTATTACCTCTACCGGTCGTTCCAGGGCTACGGCAAACTCGACCCGCTGATGTACGACCCCCACATCGAGGACATCTCCTGTGACGGGCCGGAGATGCCCATCTACATCTACCACGAGGAGTACACGGACATGGCCACC
>CAZOQK010000226.1:0-3739 GCA_964581735.1 uncultured Halobacteriales archaeon
TGAAGTTCAAACTCGCACAGGTCGCTGCGAAGTTCGGAGCACTCAAACGCTGGCGCGGCACCGGCCAGGCTCGCTTTGGCCGGAGTCGCCTGTTGGACGCGCTCGAAGACACACCGGTCTACGACGAGGCCCTACGCGAACTCCTCCACGAGGAACTGGCAGTTCCTGAGACGAGCGCACTGCTGTCGGCTGTCCAGTCGGGCGAGGTGAGCATCACCACCGTGGGCGACCACACCCCAATCGGCACGAGCGGCCGCGGGTCGGGGACCGAACTGCTCACGCCGGAAAACGCCGACGCGAGCGTCATCCAGACGGTCAAAGACCGCCTCCAGAACGACCGCGTCATCCTCTTCTGTTTGCACTGCCGGGACTGGCAGACCAAGCGACAGGTCAAGCGCGTGTGCGACCAGCCGGAGTGTCCCGACTGTGGGTCGACACAGATTGCGGCCTTGAACCCCTGGGACGACGACACGGTACAGGCGGTCAAGACAGACGGGAAGGACGACGAGGAAGAGAAGGCCACCGAGCGAGCCTACCGGACGGCGAGTCTCGTCCAGAGTCACGGCAAGCGGGCAGTCATCGCGCTGGCCGCACGGGGTGTCGGGCCACAGAACGCCGCGCGCATCATCAACAAACTCCGGGAAGACGAAGACGACTTTTATCGGGACATCCTCAGGCGCGAGCGCGAGTACGCCCGCACCCGATCGTTTTGGGAGTAGCCCCGCCCGTCGTATCTTTATTTTCCTGCCACGAGCAGTGCTGTGTATGTCACGCGTCCCCCTCTTGGAGATGGACGAGATTCCCGAGGAGTACCATTACCTGCTCACCGAGGAGTATCCGGGCGACCGGCACATCTTCCATGCCTGAGCGCACAACCCCGAAGTGCTCGAAGCGACCCTGGAGTACCTGAACGTCCTCTATTCGCAGGTGACCGAACGTGAGAAGGAACGTATCATCCTGAAAATCGCACACACGAAAGATTCAGAATACGAGTGGCACCAGCACATCGATATCGACCGGGATTTGGGTGTTACAATCGATGATATGCAGGCCATCGGCAAGGAGGACTACGACCACTTCGACCACAAGGAGGAATCACTCCTGCGCTACGCCGAGGAGACAGTCCACGGCGGTGTCACTGACGCGGAGTACGACCTCCTGAACGAACACCACACGCACGGCCGGATTGTGGCCATCGGTCTCATCGTCGGGTTCTACACGGGGCTGTGCAACTACATTGCGGCGACCGACCTCCCCTTCGAGGGTGGGGCGTTTACCGGCCGGGTGCCCGACTCCGATGAGGTTACTGCACAGTTCTGTTAGACGCCGGACTCGTCGGTCGACCGTTCGGCCATCCGGTCGAGTTTCGAGCGTGCATAGCGGTTGCCGGCATACCCTACGGCGAGCAAAATCGTCGCCGGAATCCAGGTCCCGAAACTGATGAACAATGCCGTGACGAGTACCTCACCGATGGCCCTCTCGGCCAGTCCGAGTAGCGACCGCGGGACGTTGATGAGGATGTACACGATGGGCACGGAGTACAACATCGCTGCGAGAGCGTAGGCTGCATCGCCGAGGATGTCACTCGGCAGCGGTTTGCGTACCAGCCACGCCATGATGCCAAAGAACGCGAGAAACACTAGGATGTCAACCCCCGGCAGCGGGTCGAGCAACAGCAGAGAATAGAACAGGAATCCGACGAAGACGACCAATCCGGCGACAACGGCTACCGGCACACGCATCCACAGCGGCGCGGTAAAATCGCTGTCGGGCACGCCCTCGGGTTCGGGCACATCCGTCCAGAGAAAGGACGTGAGGCTGTGCGCGAGCGCCTCGACTCTGTGTCTGTCACCCCGGCCGCCGTCGATAAACCCGTCTATCGTCTCGCTGAGGCTGGCGTTGTCGTCTGCCGTCCGGCCTTCGCCCTCCGTCGCGTCGTCGGGCTTGTCCCGCTCTTTTGCGGGCATCTCGCTTTCCTCACCGCTGTCGACGCTCCCGTACTCCTCGTCCGAGAGGACGCTGTCCTCGCTGGTGTTCCCGTCCCTGTCGAGGTCGGCATCGCAGTGCATACAGTACGACGCGGTCGCGGCAAGCTTTCCACCACACTCGGGACACCGTGGGTCAGACGACTCCCGCCATGACATACCACTGCATTCACACGTTTCGCTTATAACTCCCGAGGGGACTGAGAAACACTATGTGCCGGGACCACCACGCCACTCCCAATGCGATTGGAGGATTACTGGGGAATCGGGCCGAAGACCCGGGACCTACTGGCCGAGCAACTCGGCGTCGACGCTGCAATCGAGGCTGTCGAATCGGGCGACGTACGGACACTCGCCGAGGCAGGCATTCCGCGGGGGCGAGTCACGCGGATTCTCCGACACGCCCACGGCGGCGAGGGGATGGACCTGCTTGCGACCCGTGACGCCCGCAACGTCTACAAGGACCTGCTCGACATCATCGGCGATTTCGCCGTGACGGAGAACGCGGGCGACCGCATCCGGATTCTCACACCACTCGACAGTACCGAGGCGATGGTCGACCGGCTCGACACTGTCCTCAACGCCCGCGACACGTGGGCTGGGCTGGACGACACCGAGCGCCGGGCGGTCACGGATGCGTTCGACATCTACGACAGCGTTGCCGGCGGGCGCATCTCGGCGGTTCGGACGGCATTGTCACTCCACGGAACGGGGCTCGATGAGGGTATCTTCGCTCCCGTCGCCGACTTCGACCCCGAGACGCTAGCGGGCGCCGAGGCCGCACTGGCTGGCTTAGAATCCGGCGGTGACCGCGTCGGTGCGGGCGCGGACGACAGCCTCGACGACCTCCGCGAGACACTCGCTGCCGTCGAAGACCTCGCCGCGACACCTGGCGACGTACTGGAGACAATCAAATCGGGTGCCCGTGGCACCGACGAACTCCGGGATTCGTTCGCCCGACACGTCACCGACGAGACGAGCGTCGATATCGGGCGCGTCCGCGAGGCGATGCCAGGCGAGGCCGCAGACGCTGCCGCGTTCGTCGGCGAGACGCTCCGTGCGCTCGCGAACGACCTCAGGACCGCAGTCGAGAAGCGAGAACAGGAAGTCAGTGAGCGATTGGAGGGGGTGCTCGCGGATGCCGAGGGAGACATCGACGAAGCCGTCGAGACAGTCGAGAGCCTCGCTTTTTCGCTGTCGCTGGCCAGCTTCGCGCTCGAATTCGACCTGACGCGCCCGAGGTTCGTCGACCAACAGGCCGCGGCCGTGGTCCAGGCCCGGAACGTCTTCCTGGAAGACGCCGGCGGGGCTGTCCAGCCGATTACTTACGCCGTGGGCGAGCACGGCCTCTCCGTGGCGAGTGCCAGCGCACCCCCGAGTGGCGACCGCGTCGCCGTCCTGACCGGCGCGAACAGCGGCGGGAAGACCACGCTGTTGGAGACCCTATGCCAGGTGCAACTACTCGCCCAGATGGGGCTGCCGGTGCCTGCAGACGATGCCGAAGTCAGCGTCGTCGACACCGTCGTCTTCCACCGTCGGCACGCCAGTTTCAACGCGGGTGTCCTCGAATCGACGCTCCGGTCTGTCGTGCCTCCGGTCACCGACGACGGGCAAGCGCTGATGCTCGTCGACGAGTTCGAGGCCATCACCGAACCGGGCAGCGCCGCTGACCTGTTACACGGCCTCGTCACGCTGACCGTCGACCGGGACGCGCTGGGGGTTTTTGTCACGCACCTGGCCGACGACCTCGAACC
>CAZOQK010000227.1:0-3722 GCA_964581735.1 uncultured Halobacteriales archaeon
AGCGCTCGAAGAGCCTCAAACTGAGCTCCGTCGGCAACCCCAATATGCCCGTCCCGAACGTCATCGGCGCGCTCCCGGGTATGGACCGCCTGACGACATCGATGATGGAGCGGAGAATCAACGACAACGACACCGCCACCATCGAGGAACTCCTCGAGACCAGCCTGGACATGGGCGTGGAATTTCAGGCCTGCCAGATGACCATCGACCTGATGGACTACGACGAGGACGACTTCTACGACGGCGTCACCACCGGCGTCGGCGCGGCGACCGCACTCCAGGATATGGTCGACGCCGACATCCAGCTACTCGTCTGACTTCCCCTCGACCGAGCCACCGCGCAATCCCTCCCACACCACCCGATACCCGACCGTCGAGAGCGCGGCGCTCGCGTCGTCGATGCCGTACTCGTCGAGGACCGCTTCGGCGTCGCTCAGCGACATCCCCGCCTCGATGCGCTCGCGCAGTTCCCCCAGCACGTCCGGTCTGACGAGCGTGCGCCCGACGCGCTCGTGGTCGGGGAACCGCTTCGCTTCCACTGCACGCTCGCTGACGCCGTACGAGTCTGCGAGGGCGGCGAGTGTCACCACGTCCGCCTCGGGCCGGAGCTCGTCGGGCAGTCTCTCGGCCGCGGCAGCTACCAGGTCTGCCTCGTACCGGCGAAGCGCGTTCCGCACGTTCTTGACGCGCACCGTCCCTGAGTAGGGAATCGCGCGGTGGTCACGCGCTTCCAGTTGCTTGGCGACGCCGAGTGACTCGTCGACGGCGACCAGCAACCCGATGTCCTCGACGCTGGCCAGCCGCGAGAGTTTCTTTTCGACGTACTCCGGGGTCCAAAACCCCATAATCTCGAAGTAGACGCGGAAGTTGCTGTGTTGCCAGTCGAACGCGAAGTCGGGGACGACGACGTGTTCGCCCGCCGCGATGGCGTCGGGTTCCCGCACCAGGTCCCACTCCAGTTTTAGTGCGGAAAACCGGGTCGCAAAGTCCGCCTCGACGCCGCTGTCAAAGGTCATCCCGACGACGGGGTCGGTCCCCGGGACGGAGATGTCGGCGCCGGTCAGCGTCAGCTCGCGGTCGGTCCCGCGGTCGTCGATAGTCGCCGTTAGTTCCCACTCGGTGTGGCCCGCGACCGTTCTGAGGAGACGGGCGAATCGGGTGCCGTAGCGGCGCGTCTTCGTAAAGAGCGTATCCGGCCCGGTGACGACGATTTCGCGGTCGGCGTCGGCGACGGTTCGGCGCTCGTCCTCTGGCAGGCGACGAACCTCGTACATCAGGCGAAGACGCTTGACCGCCGAAATGACGCTGTTCGGGTCACTGGAACGGATGCGGACCTCGGTCGCGTCGAAGAGTGCGGTCTGGGCCAGCGAGAGGTTGTACTGGGCGAGAAGCGACGCGGGGTCGAACCGGTCGGGCGTGGCGGTGAGAACCTGATTGTCCTCGCGGTCGGCGTACAGCGACGCCGCGACGGCGTCGGGTGACGTGTCGAGGCGGTCTGCGGCCCGGGCGAGCGCCTGCTTGCGTTCTGCGTCGGTGACCACACCGACGGTTTCGGCGGCCTCAAAGGCGACCTCCCGTACGCGGGGCGGGTCGAGTGGGGCCTGGGTCTCGGCGGCCGTCTCGCGTTCGAGGAGTTTGGCAAAGCCGCGGACGAGTTTGAAGTCGTCGCTGTCGCGCTCGATGTCGGTCAGCGCGTCGCCCAGTCGGTGACGGGGTTGGCCGACGTGGCCTTGATAACAGCCGATGACGCGGGCCGCGACCGGCCGGTCCTCGTCGGTCGCGAACTGGGGGTGATACCCTCCGCCCGCCCGCGAGACGCGGAGCAAGTCCTTGGTTAGCACCGTCCTCAGTTTCGACGCGTCCCCGGCTGGTTGGGCACGTCCGCTTCGACCCAGTTGGCTTCATCGAGCACGAGCGTCGAGATGACGGCGGCGACACGGCGGGCGCTCTCCTCGCGCTGGAAAAAGGAGACGTTGCCCAGCGACGGACTGACCGACTTGCTCACTTCCGTCGTCGGCAGGCGCTCATCGCCGACGATGTCCTCGACCTCGCGGGTGAGGCGCTCGCCGACTTCGGTGGTCGTCGGGGGCGCGAGCTGGTAGCCCGCGGGTAGCAGGTCGTAGGTAACGGCGTACCCATTTTCGTAAGCCTCGACGGCAAAGAAGGGCTCGCCGCGGCGCTCCGCGTCGCTGTACTCCTGTTCGACCGTTTCCCTGTCCCCGTACAGCGGCACTTCGTTCGGCTCGTATCCTGGCACACCATGGATTATGACCCGCCCCATCATGTAGTTGTCCCAGGGCAGCGGATTCTTGCCACGCCTCCTGTCACATCGGGTATGAACCGCCGCTCCCTGCTTCGCGTCCTCGGTCTGTCGGTCGCCGGCCTCGCCGGCTGTGGGGGCGAGACCCCCGAGCGCGGGGCGCCGCCGACCCGACTGTCGCAGGATATCACGCCCGGCCCATCGTCCACGCACATCACCGGCCCCGACCGCGTGGTCGACACGCTCCAGCCCAGTATCACCGGCCTCAGCCTCGTCGAGACCGACGACGGCCACCCGCGGGCTGTTGTCCCCGTCAGGAACACGGGCGAGGAGGCGGCCGACGCGGTGCTACCGGTCACTATCGAGGGCAGCGGCGAGGAATACACCACCCGCACCGACATCTCCGTTCCTGGCGGGGAGTCCCGGGAGTTCAGCTTCACCTTCAACATCAAGTTGGCGACCGTCGCTGCCGAGTCCGACCCCTCTATCAGCGAAATCGTCCCGTTCAACCCCGCGTACCTGTCGTAGTTTCGAGACCCTCCACTGCGTCTTCGGCAGGCCTGAATGCGCGCCACACGGCAAGCGAGAGCACCGCTCTCGCCCCGTTCGGAGCCTCGCTACCGTCTCCGGCGTGCCACCCGTTCCTCGGCGGTGTCCTCGGTCACGAGTTCGTACAGCAGCGCCCGGCCGGCGCCCACCCCGTCTTTCGGGCGCAGAATCCGACCGAGTCGCTGGGTGAACTCCCGCTCGCTCCCGCTGCCCGAGAGGACGACGCCAACGTTCGCGTCGGGCACGTCCACCCCCTCGTCGAGGACGTTCGCGGTGACGACCCGTGAGTACTCGCCTGTCCGGAACCGCCTTAGAATCCGCTCGCGGTCTCCCGTCCCGGTTTCGTGTGTAATCGCCGGCAGCAGGAACCGCTTGGAGAGCCGATAGACGAGGTCGGTTGATGCGGTGAAGATGATGACTCTGTCCCCGCGGTGGGTATCGAGGATGTCGGCCAGGCGCTGTACTTTCCGGTCGGCGTTCATCATCACCTCGCGTGCGCGCTGTTTGGCCAGCAGCGCCTCCCGGGCCTGTGGGTCCGTGCCCGAGCGTTTGACCAGTTCCTGGTAGTCGCTGCCACTCCGGAGCTGGATGTTTGATTGCTTGAGATACTCGGTGAAAGTCGACTGGTGGCGCTCGTACTCGGCGCGCTCCGCGTCGGTCAGGCTCACCGACAGGCGCTTGATGTCGTAGTCGGCGAGGTGGTCGCCCGCCAGTTCGTCCACGTCGACCCGGTGGACCAGCGGTCCGAGCAGTTCCTCGATGACTTCGTGTGCGCCGTCTGGCCGCTCGAAGGTCGCGGTCAGGCCGAGTCGGGCGGGGGCCGCCAGCAGGCGTGCAATCTCGCGATACCCCTCGCCGCCGAGGTGGTGGACCTCGTCAAAGACGACGAGCCCGAACCGGTCGCCCAGTTCGT
>CAZOQK010000228.1:0-3708 GCA_964581735.1 uncultured Halobacteriales archaeon
GTCGAGAAGGCCGCCGAGGTGGGTATCGAGGGGTTCGTCGTCCCCGACCTGCCGGCTGAGGAATCGGGACCGCTCAGGCAAGCGTGTGACGAGTTCGGTCTCGATCTGGTGTTTATTATCGCGCCGACAACGCGTGGCGAGCGCTTAGCGCGCATGCAAGAACAGGTCTCGGGCTACGTCTACGTGCAGGCGCGACTGGGCACGACCGGCGCGCGCGACGACGTGAGCGACCGTACCGAGGAATCGCTGGCCCGCGTCGCCGGCTGGGACGTGCCCAAAGCCGTCGGCTTCGGCATCAAGACCGGCGAGCACGCGGAACGCATCGTCTCGGCGGGCGCCGACGGCGTCATCGTCGGCTCAGCGCTGGTCGATATCGTCGCTGCGGGTCACGAGAACGATGAGCCGACGTCGGACGTGGCCGACCGACTCGAAGCGAAAGCCCGTGAACTGAAACAGGGGGCGCTCCGGGGCGCGAGCACGCGGGCGCAGGTGGAGTGACGGATGGCCGACGGGACAACTGGCCGCAACCGGAACGCACATAATCGTACTTGCCACAGTGTCGCACGATGACAGCAGGGAAATCCGCACGACTCTCGCGCATCGGGACAGGGGGGCGCTTCCTTGTCGTCCCGATGGACCATGGCATTACACTTGGCGCTGTCAAGGGGCTCAAGGACATCGAATCGACTATCGATGCCGTGACTCGGGGTGGGGCCGATTCGATTCTCACGCAGAAAGGCATCGCGCCGCGCGTTCATAATAACACCAACGACGCGGGGTATATCGTCCATCTCAATGGCTCGACGGCTATCGGTCCGGACGAAAACGACAAGCGCCGGACCGGCACCGTCAAGGACGCGATTCGTGCCGGTGCCGACGCCGTCTCCTTTCACATCAACGTCAGAAGCGAGCACGAACCCGACCAGATATCGGAACTCGGGGAACTGACCACCACGGCCGCCGACTACGGCATACCAGTGCTGGCGATGACCTACGCCCGCGGGCACGATGTCCGTGAGGACGACCCCGCCGAGTTCGCACAGGACCTGGGGCATGCCGTTCGCCTGGGCGAGGAACTGGGGGCGGACATCATCAAGACCGCCTACTCGGGTACCCCTGACACCTTCGAACACGTCGTCGAATCGACGCGCTTGCCGGTCGTCATCGCGGGCGGTTCACGCGGCACCGATGAGGAGACACTCTCGATGGTCCGGGGGGCGATGGATGCCGGAGCCGCGGGCGTCTCGATGGGGCGGTCTATCTTCCAGCACGACGACCCCGAGGCGATTACCGAGGCAGTCGCGGCAGTCATCCACGACGACGCGACCGCGAGCGAGGCCGTCGAACGGGCGGGGCTGGCCGCGGAGGTCTGACTACTGTACCGTCACGTAGGTGCGGATGCCGACGGCGACGAACTACAGGGCGCGGAAGACGGCGACCATCGTGTGGACTGCCGGGTCGGCAGCATAGAGCGTATTGATGCTGAAGGTAAAACCCATTACGACCAGATTCCCGACGAGCACCTCTAGATGGTGTTTGACGGTGTTGTAATCCAGGAGGAGTTGCTCGGCCAGTTGGTTCGTGTTCCGGGGGCGTTCGGAGAGGCTCCGGACGATACGAGCACGGTTTTTTCAGCCATGCGTGCCCGCGATGAGATACCAGAGCGCCTTCTCCATGAGCGACTAAGGATACGTCTCCCGTCTGGCATCTAACCATTGTGGTTCGATAAGTCGCCTGCACACAGCCGCGACCGGTCAGCGACGCCACAGATACGCCGACACGGCCAGGACGACCACGGCACCGCCGAGGAAGAATGCGACGCCGGCCAGCAGCGCCGGGTCGACCCCCGCCGCCACCGGGTCGGCGGCCTGGCTCACGTTCTCCGGCGTGGCAGTCCCGTTGACCGTCTCGACAGTCCGGTTCGTCTCTTTGGCTGCCATCGGTGCCGTTCCGTTCGTATCGAGTATCGACGGCCCCTCGCTCGGAGTCGGCGTCCCGCCGTCGGCTGTCACTGCAGGGGCCGAGTCGGTCTGGCTGCCGCCGTCACCGGGTGCAGTCGGCTGAGCTGTCGGTTCGAGTTGGCGGGCCAGCCACGCGACGGCCGCGCTCATCGGGAGCAACAGTGTGAGTGTGCCGACCACGCGCTTGAGCAGCGAGCGCAACGACGACTGTTTGTCACGGCCGGCAAAGAGTACGAGCGCCTCGTCGGCCGGCGCGTACACGTTCATCTCGGTGCCGCGCTCGGAGTACCAGGTGTCGGCGACCGTCACAAGGTCAGCATCAACCAGCTTTTCGAGGTGATACTGGACGTTCTGCACAGAGGTGCTGGTCACCTCAGCGAGGTCCGAAGCCGTCTGTGGCGTCTCCTGCAGCGTGGCGAATATCCGGCGGGTCGTTCCCGAGGAGAGCGCCTGGAACACATCGTCGGCCACCTCGTCGTCGAGGTCGACGAGCCGCGGTTCGCGGCCGTCGTCAAGGCGTACCTTTTCCCGGAGCGGGAATATCGTACTCATCCGTCTGTCTCGACCTACAGCCGAGGGTATAATGAGGATGTCTGAGGCGTAAAGAGCCGTTTTACTCTTCCGTGTGCCCCGATTTCGATTCGTGCCACTCCGGTGACGTGCTGTGGTTCGGTGGGACCCTCCGGCCAGAGCCGTCTGCCGTCCGTCTAACTCCCGGGCCACAGTTATTATCCTTGGCCGTCTGTGCGGGCACGTGGACTCCGGTCCCCGCGACTACGGGACAGTCGACGTGTGGATGCCAGCGGACCTCTCTATGAACCTCAACGCCTACGCCGTCGCACACGGCTACGCGAGCGTTGACGAGGCCGTCGCCGACGCTCTCGATTCCCTGCCCGACTCGTAGCACCCTCCCTATCGACCCGGATGCAGCGGAGCGCCTGGCCTCACCCGGCCGGGCGCACTCAGGCGCTCCTGGTCGGACTCGTCCGTCCGACCAGATGCATCCGCCACACTCATGACACACGCCCGCCAGCGTTCGCACATGACACGTGCTGTCTGGCTGAAAGCCGACGACGAGGTCGGCGACTGGGAAGCCCGCAAGCGTCGCATTACCGCCGGACTGGAGGCTGGCGTCGACTGGGTGCTCGTCGACGAGGAAGATATAGAGCGCGTCCGCGAACTCGGCGATGTCTACGTCGCTGCCTTCGCCGGTGATGATGTTCACGTCCTCGAAGCCGAAGACGAAGAGAGAACGGCCGACGCGACCATCGTCGGGAAACACGGCGAAGGCGACGGGACGGTCTCCCTACCCACCGATTTTTCCGGCTCTGCGGATCTCTCCGCGCTCCGCCGGGATGGCTCGCTTCCGAAGGGTGGCTATGTCCGCATCCACGACGAGGATTACGAGGCCTTTGCCGGGGCCGTCGCCGAAGAGGCCGAGTACACCATCGTCATCGGCGAGAACTGGCAGATTATCCCGCTGGAAAACCTCATCGCCCGCATCGGCGAGGAGACCACGCTCGTCGCTGGCGTCCAGTCCGCCGAGGAGGCCCAGACCGCCTACGAGACGCTCGAACTCGGTGCCGACGCCGTTCTGCTGGATACCGACAGCCCGGACGAAATCCGTGAGACCGTCGAGGTGCGGGACGCCGCCGACCGCGAGACACTCGACCTGCAGTACGCCGAAGTCACGGCGGTCGAACGGACCGGCTCGGCCGACCGCGTCTGCATCGATACGGCCAAAATG
>CAZOQK010000229.1:0-3705 GCA_964581735.1 uncultured Halobacteriales archaeon
GGACAAGAACAAGACCGAAGAAGTGGTCAAAGACGCGATGAACCACCCGCTACTCGATGTTGACTACCGCGGTGCGAGCGGCGGTCTGGTCCACATCACCGGCGGCCCCGACCTGACACTGTCGGAGGCTGAAGGCATCGCGCAGAACATCACCGACCGACTGGAGGCCGACGCTAACGTCATCTGGGGCGCGCGCATCCAGGAGGAGTATAAGGGCAAGGTCCGCGTCATGGCGATCATGACCGGCGTCCAGAGCGCCCAAGTGCTGGGGCCGACGACCCAGAAACAGGCCAACAAGTCCCGGGAGGCCATCGAGGGCGTCGACGACGCCGACTTCGATGCAGCGAGTAACTTCCAAAACGACGGCCCTAACTTCGGCGAAACGGACGGCGGCCGCGACGAAGTCGAACAGAACAACGGTCTCGATGTCGTCCGGACCGACTGATGTCCCATCCTCGGCGCTCGAACCCTGGGTTTGACGCCGATGGCAACACCTCTCGTTCTTTCAGAATCGTTTAGTCGCTACCGGTCCGATGCCCTCGCATGCGGACGCTTGCGCTTCGTTTGTCAACGGCTCTCACCGCGGTACTCGCGGCCGGCACGGCCAGTGCTCACGAGGGTCATACGGAGCACGACACCGCGAGCGGCCCGTTCGGCGGCGCCGACCCGCTCGCGCTTGGCTTGCTTCTGTCGGGGATTCTGGTTTTCGGTGCCGGGCTGTACCTCAATTCCCGTGAGGATGTCGACAGAATCTACGCGCTGACCGGTGTCGGTATCGGGCTTGCCGGACTCGCCGCGGCGCTCTGGCTCTACTTACGCCAGGGCGTCTAACAGGCTGCACTTCCGACACAGCTCCCGCCGGGTCGGGCCACCACAGCGCTCGCACTCGCGGTACTCCGCCTGATTGTCCCCGCGGTGTTCCTCGGCGGCCAGCCCGGCCATCTCCTCGTAGCCGGACATGATCGAGTGTCGAGTCCCAGGATGGTTCTCCTCAAGCCCGTAGAGGAGTTCCTGAATCTCGCCCCGATACGCTTCTTCGGAGTGAGGGCACTCCGTGATGTGAGCGGGTAAATCCTGCACGTGCGCGTAGAGTGCGACCTCCTTTTCGGGCACGTCACGGAGCGGCTTCGCCCGGGGAACGAAGGCCTCGCTGTCACCCCGCGTTGGCCCTACCTCACTCCCCTCGAACGGCCCGAGACTGGCGTCGAAGTGATTTGCCATTTGCGTGATATCACCCCCGAGGAAATTCATCAATGCCGTCTCGGCTTCATCATCGAGGTTATGACCGGTCAGAAGCTTGTCAGCACCGAATTCCGCGGCGTACCGGGAGAGTACGTCCCGGCGAAAGACGCCACAGTATGCGCAGGCTGACATATCGTGCGCGTCGTCCTCGACCACCTCGTCCATCCGCACGCCGTACTCTTCTTCGTAGGTGACAGTTTCGTGGCGAAGGTCGAGGTCGGCAGTCAGTTCCTCGCAGGCGGCGAGGCTCTCGTCGCGGTACCCTTCGATACCCTCGTGAATCGAGAGCGCGATCAGCTCGACGTGGGGGTCCTTGCCGAAGGTATCGTCCAGTATCTTCGTAAGGACGACGCTGTCTTTCCCGCCGGAGAGGCCGACAACCCACGTCTCGGGCCCGTCGGGCGTGGCGTCGTCGGGCAGTAGATTATCGTCCCGGATGCGCTTTCGCACCCGCTTCTCGACTGAGCGACAGAAGTGCTCCTCGCACATGTGCAAGCCGGAGTAGGCGGCGTGCATCACGGCTTGCTCGCTGCACTTGTCACACTCCATTGACCACACTTGCCCCGCGGTGGGATTGACGGTTTCGACTCGAAGTGAAACCGTTTTGGACGCGCTCGCCCTACTAGAATCAATGACTGACTGGGACCGCGAGCGGGCCATCGACCGCGTTGAGGAAATCGTCGACACTGTCGCATCGCAGACCATGCCGGTCCCTATCAGGGAGGTCTGGGTGTTCGGCGACGTGGCACTCGGCCTTGACCCGATTGAGCGCATCGATGTCTACCTCACCAAGGACCTGCTTTTTCACGGCGACGAGGGCCGAGAAGCGGACTTCGTCGCCTCCCACGGAATCGAGGGCGTCGGCAAGACCGTCCGCGCGGAGTGGGCCGACGACAACCCCGAGCGTCTGCGTGCCAACACGAACGGCCACGCCGCCCCCGAGAACTGTCTTGCCGCTCACCTCCTCAAGAGCGACGAGCCAATTCATCTCGAAGTGTGTAACGCCTCCTTCGAAGACAACGTCACCCAGCGCCTGAAAGGGGCGATGGCCCGAGAGAACTACGAGCAGATTCTCGACCCGCGCGGTGCCTGTCTCTGGGTTGACGACGACACCGAGGGCGGGCAGCGCTCCGAGGAGGCCTTCGAGAAACTGCGTGCCGGCAAGTACGTCTTCCCAACGCTCGCGGGGGCACTTGAGATGCTCGGCGTCGAGGAAACCGATGCCGAGACGGCCGCCGACGCGGTCACACAGTTCCGCGAACAGCAACAGGGCGCGTCGGTTCGTGGCGACGTGGTCTGAGCGAGCGGACGAGAGAGTTTTTCAGTCAAGACGCGACTACCCCGGGCTATGCGCTGACCAACCACCACGGAACGGCCCGCGATTGCGTGACACTCCGCTCCGTGGACGCCGTGACCCGTGTCACCTGTTCGTTCAGACGGTTCCGACCGTGATGAAGAAGGGGACGGCCTCGCGCCGGCGGTAGTTACCGTCTTGCATCTGTTCGATGACCGCCCGTCCCATCGACCGCCACCTCTCCCGCAACGCATCAAATTCCTCCGGTGTGGTGTCCCCGGCCAGCACTGTCTCTCGGTCGGCGGTCAGTCCCTTGCCGCTGGCTTTCCGCTGTGCGGCTGTCAACGCGTACTCATCGTATGGCGGTTCGATGGCCCGCTCGTGGTCGTACTGTTCGAGGACGATGTTGTCCAGACCCGCATCGGCAAACACGGTCCGGGCTGCGCCAAGGCTCGCGTTCGTCTCGACGCCCCGCAGATAGAGGTCGCGCGCTCGCCGGGCTAGCAGTGCCTCGGCTTCCACTGTTGATTCGATGCTGACGGCACTGTTGTCCGGCTCGATAGCGGCCACCCGGCCACGTGAGACCCGGGCGAACTCATGAACCGCCTCGACCGGCTCCGAGAGGTTCACCAGCAGCGCCTGACAGACCACGAGATCGAACGACTCGTCTGCGAACGGCAGCCGCGTCGCATCGCCCCGCACTCGCGGGTCTGCGACGCTATCGAGCAGCCCACGGTCGGCGTCCAGCGCCACAACCTCGCCGGGTGTCTCCTCGCGCAGCACGCGCGTCAAGGCGCCGGTGCCCGCGCCAACGTCGAGGACGCGCTCGCATGCTTCGAGCACGAGCGGTGTCAGTTCCTTCCGGGACCGACTCCACATCCCCTCGCGGGTCATCTCGAGATACTCGGCACTGAACTGGCGCACCCCTATCGGTACTCGCTCGTCGATAAAAAGGCTGGGTTCGCTACGTGCGCAACTCCTGAACGCGCTCGACGTTCCACGCGAACCCCCTGCCGTCCTCGGTCGGTGTCTCGAGGACGAGCGGCACGTCCGCGACGGCGTCGTGGTTGACGAACGCTTCCATCCCCGCCTCACCGATTTGTCCTTCGCCGATGTGGGCGTGTTCGTCCTTGTTCGTCCCACACTCGTGTTTGGAGTCGTTGAGGTGG
>CAZOQK010000230.1:0-3695 GCA_964581735.1 uncultured Halobacteriales archaeon
GACGCGATTCCTCCGCGCCGTGAACGGCGCGGTTTCCTCGCTACTTCAAAGATGAAACGCGGTGGCTCCGAGGACGCGAAACGGCGAGCAGGGGAGAGCGCAGCCGACGCCGTCGAGGACGGAACGGTGGTCGGACTGGGCACCGGGTCGACCACTGCTCACGCCATCCGGGCGCTGGGTGAGGCCGTCGATGCCGGACTCGACATCGAGGGCATCCCGACTTCCTTCCAGTCGCGTGACCTCGCCCGCGAGGCCGGGATTGCCCTGACAGCGCTAAACGAGGCGACCCCCGATGTCGCCATCGACGGGGCCGACCAGGTCGTCGACGGCCAACTCATCAAGGGCGGCGGCGCGGCCCACACCCGGGAGAAAATCGTCGACACCGCCGCCGACGAACTCCTCGTCGTGGTTGACCCGGGCAAAGTCGGGGACGTGCTGGACGTAGCGGTTCCAGTCGAAATTATCCCCGACGCGCGTCAGACAATCGCCGACGCAGTGCGTGCACAGGGTGGCGAGCCGGAACTGCGCCGCGCCGAGCGCAAGGACGGCCCGGTCGTCACCGACAACGGGAATCTCGTCATGGACTGTGACTTCGGGATCATCAACGACCCGGCCGGGCGTGCGACGGCACTGTCGGAGCTCCCGGGCGTGGTCGAACACGGCCTGTTCGTCGACGTAGCTGACAAAATCCACGTCGGGACTGCCAACGGTGTCGACGTGCGCGAGTGCTGAGCTTCGTGTGTAGTGAGTACAGTGCGTGAATGAAACTAACTGGGCTACGCGCAGGCACAGTCACGGAGAAACGCAAAGACGGTCTGCTCGTGACCGCCCCTCCCTGGAGAGACAGCGGGGACGAGCAGGGGACCGGCCCTACAGGTCGCGCGGCTGGACGGTCTTGCGGTCGTTTTCGTCTGCGCGTCGTGCGGCGTCTTCGAGCAGTTCTTCTACTTCATCGTCAAGCGCGTCGTAGAAGTCCGAAGCGACGTTCATATCATTGAGCTCTTCCTTGACGGCTGCTTTGACAATTAGGTCTGCCATACACCGCGTGATTTCCGGAGGGGACTTTATAAGCTTTCCCGTTTCAGGCCGCTCACACCGGCACTGACGGGGGTTTGAGCCCGTCGAACCGGACCGATACCTAAGAGTGTGTCGCTCTCCATGAGCCCGTATGCGCGATATCCTCGATGCGGTCGCCGCAGGCGAGTTGAGCCCCGAGGCCGCCGAAGCCGAGCTCAGCGGCTACGCCACCAGCGAGGCCGGCCGCTACGACGCCGCACGCGAACAGCGCAGCGGCGTCCCCGAGGCCGTCTACGCCGATATGAAGACACCCGGGGAAGTGGCCACGCTCGTCGCCACCAGCGTCGAAACCACCGGCCGCGCCATCGCCACCCGCTGTGACGGCGACCAGATTCGCGCCGTCAGGGAGCGCGTCGACGGACAGTTCCCCGGGGCGAGCGTGCGACTGGACGACCGCTCGCGCGTCCTCGTCGTCCACGGCCCCGATTTTGAACCCCCAGAACTGGATGCCAGCGTCTGCATCGTCACCGCCGGCACCTCCGATGCCGTCCCGGCGGGCGAAGCCGCCGCCATCGTCGGGGAGATGGGCGCACGCGTCGAGCGAATCGACGATGTGGGCGTCGCGGCGCTGACCCGCCTGACCGACCGTCTGGACGACCTGCGCGCCCACGACGTGCTCGTGGTCGCGGCCGGACGCGAGGGGGCGCTTCCCACCGTGACCGCCGGACTCGTCGACGTGCCCGTCATCGGCCTGCCGGTCTCGACGGGCTACGGCCACGCCGGCGAGGGCGAAGCCGCGCTTGTGGGGTTACTCCAGTCCTGTACCGCACTCTCCGTGGTCAACATCGACGCGGGTTTTACTGCGGGTGTCCAGGCTGGACTCGTCGCACAACGGGTCGCTGCCGCCCGCGAAGAGTAGCGACCGATGTGCGAGGCCGACCACCACGTCTACGTGCTGCGGTGTGCAGACGACACCTTCTATACGGGCTACACGACAGACATTGAGCGCCGGGTGGCAGAACACGACAGCGGCGAGGGCGCAAAGTACACCCGCGGACGAACACCGGTCGAACTGGTTCACGTCGAATCCTTCGACTCGCGATCGGCAGCGATGTCCCGAGAGCACGAAATCAAGCAGTTCAGCCGCGCTGGGAAGGAATCACTGGTCGAAGGCAACGAGAGTTGAGCATACCCAATATATTTGGGACAACCGTATTGTCCGCTCCCCTCCTGTATTGTAATACCGGCACAGGGTCGCCGGTCGAATACGATGTCAGAGTGTAACCACTGCGGCGCACACGTCTCGGAACGGTTCGCACGCGTCTTCGCCGACGAACACGGCGATATTTACGCGTGCCCGAGTTGCTCAGCAAACGCTGGAATCGCTGAGGTAGCGAGACAACGCGCCAGGCGAGTGTGACTGTTTAGCCCCCGCGGACCCACTGGCTCTACCCTTTCCGCGAGTACCAACCCATCCCGCTAACAGTGCAAACAGTGAGTCTTTTTGTGTTCCCCCAACGCAGTCAAAGGCATGGCTGCTGACGGCGCCGACGCGATCTCGTTTGGGACCGACGGCTGGCGCGCGACGCTCGATGAGTTCACCGAACCCCGTGTCAGGATGGTCGGGCAAGCCGTCGCCACCTACCTCGCCGACGAGGGTATCGACGGGCCGGTAGCCGTCGGCTACGACGCCCGCGAAACCTCTCGGGGCTTCGCCGAGGAACTCGCTCGCGTTCTCGCCGCGAACGGCCGTGAGGTGACCGTCGCCCAGCGGGACTGTCCCACGCCCGTCCTCGCCTGGACGGTCAGGGACGGCGACTACGCCGGCGGGTTGATGATTACCGCCTCGCACAACCCCCCCGAGTACAACGGCGTGAAGTTCGTCTCCGCCGACGGCGCGCCCGCCCTGCCCGCCGTGACCGACGCCCTCAAAGCCCGCCTCGCCGCTCCCGACCCACTCGCCCCCGCCGACCACGGCAGTGTCACCGAACGGGACCTCGTGACCCCGTTCAGCGACCACGCCGTCGAATTCGTCACCGCGGACCTCGATGGCCTTGCCGTGGCCTACGACGCGATGCACGGGAGCGGCCGCGGCGTCACCGACGCCCTCCTGAAACGGGGCGGCGCGACCGTCGACCGACTGCGCTGTTCGCGTGACCCCACCTTCGGCGGCACCCCACCAGAGCCGGTTCCCGAGCGCGCACAGGAACTGGTCGCACGGGTCACCGACGGCGACGCTGCACTGGGCTTCGTCAACGACGGCGATGCCGACCGCCTTGGCGTCGTTACACCCGCCCGCGGCTTTCTCGACCCCAACCGCTATCTCGCCGTGCTCTACGACTACCTGCACAAGCGGGACGCCGGCGGCGTGGTCCGGACCGTCTCCACGAGCAGCCTCGTCGACCGCATCGCGGCCGACCACGGCCAGGACGTTCACGAGACGGCAGTCGGCTTCAAGTGGGTTGCCGACGCCATGCGGGAGTTCGGCGCCGTCTGTGGCGGCGAGGAAAGCGGCGGCTACGGCGTCACTGCCCACCTCCACAACAAGGACGGCGTCCTGCTCGCCCTGCTGACTGCCGCCGCCCACGCCGGGGAACCACTGGACGACCGCGCCGACCGCATCCTCGACGCCTATGGGGACATCCACCAAGACCGCATCAGCGTCGACTGCCCCGACG
>CAZOQK010000231.1:0-3638 GCA_964581735.1 uncultured Halobacteriales archaeon
GCAGAGAACCAGGGTATCGCGGTGCTGGAGGCGATGGCCTGCGGGAAAGCCGTTGTCTTGCGGGACATACCCGTCTTCCGGGAGTTCTACACGGACGGCGAGGACTGCCTGCTGTGTTCGGATTTCGACGAGTTCCGGGCGGCGCTGGAGCGGCTTGCGGCGAATCCGGACCTGCGCGAGCGTCTTGGGGCCAACGCCCGCGAGACCGCCCGCGAGCACAGTCTCACCCGGGTGGCCGAAGAACTCGCGGACGTGTACAACGCGGTGCTGACGGGCGAGCCCGAGCGAGTTGTTTGATGACGGCCTGCTTCTGTGCGCCACGCTTGAGCGTCCCGCTGGCTGGCAATCAATAACAACTGATTAGTCACTCCGTAGGGGAGACACGACGCAGATGACGCTCCCGCGTGTCGCTGCGTTCACTGATACCTACCTCCCGACCGTCAACGGGGTGACCTACACGGTCAAGACGTGGCGCGACCGCTGGGAAACGCGGGGTGGGCGAATGGACATCGTCTACCCGAACAGCGACCACGACGCCGACGCCGGCGAACACCCAGTCGGGAGCCTTCCCTTCCCCTTCTACGATGGCTTCCGTGTTGGCCTTCCGCAGATCCCTGACGACATCCAGCGCGTCGACGTGGTCCACTCACACACGCCCTTCGGCATCGGCCTCGGGGGGTATCGACTCGCCCGCGATCTCGATGCGCCGCTTGTCACCTCCTATCACACACCTTCCGCGGAGTACGCCGAGTATCTCTCGGTCAACGGCATCATCAAGCAGACGATTCGCAAGACAGCAACGATCTACGAGCGAGCTTTTCTGGACCGCTCGGCGGTGGTCGTTGTCCCGAGCGCGAAGACCGCCAGACACGTCCGGGAGGAAGTCGGCGTCTCCGCGGACATCGAGGTGGTCCCCAACGGCGTCGATACCGACTTCTTCAGGCCCGACGCCGGTGATTTCCGCGAGCGGTTCGACCTGCCCGATGGACCGCTGGTCGGCTACACCGGCCGGCACGGCTACGAGAAACAGCTGGGGACTATCGTGGACGCCGCCGACAGACTGGAGCAGGACGTGACCCTCGTGTTCGGCGGTGACGGCCCGGCCCGGTCGAAGCTCGAATCCGCCGTCGCCGAAGCTGATATCGAGGCTCGCTTTCTCGGCTTTCTGGACCGGGAGGACCTCCCCTCGTTCTACGCGACGCTCGATGTCTTTGCCTTCCCGAGCCCCATCGAAACACAGGGGCTGGTCGCGCTGGAGGCAAACGCCTGTGGGACGCCAGTCGCGGGCGTCGATGCGGGCGCGCTTGCGGATACAATCACCGACGGCGAGAACGGCTACACGGCACCGGCCGGTGACACCGAGGCTTTCCGAGCGACCATCGCGAAGACGCTCGCCGAGCGCGAGCGGCTGCAGGACCACTGCCTGCAGCGCCGTGCGGAGACGAGTACCGAACACGCTGTCGACCGGCTGACATCCGTCTACCAGCGCGTGCTCGCGGAGTGACTCAGGGGCCGCTGGCCTCCTCATCGGCCCTAGCGGCGCGGACGGTTGCTCCCATCGCGACACCGAAGGCGGCGCCCATGCCGATGAACGTCCCCAGCCACAGCGCAATATCACCCGTCACGACGCCGATTACTGTCCCTATCCCTGCCCCGAACGTCATACAGATGCCGATGTACTAGGGCTGGATATCCGTCCTCTCGTCTGTCATGGCTCACGTTCGGTACGAGCCGATATAACTCCATCTCAGAAGTCGTCCAACTGCGCCTGGCCGCTCTCGGTGTCGTCCTCGCGGGCCGAGTCACGCCGGCGCCGCGACAGCGATGCCCGCCGCCAGACACGGCTCCCCTCCCGGATCGCCTCGCTCGCGCGGTCGGCCAGGTCAGCGTACAGCTCCCGCGCGACCGCGGCTTCGTGGTCGTACTCCACCACGGGCAGCGGGTAGTCCGTCCCGATATCGACCCCACAGGACTGCTGGACGCCCTCCGGGGTCTGTTCGGGCCGTGGCAGGTGTTCGTCGGGCAGGGCACGCAGTTCGGGGACGTACTCCCTGATGAACTCCCCGTCGGGGTCGTGCTCCCGGACCTGTTTGGCGGGGTCGTACACCCGGACTGGATGCACACCAGTGAGGTTGCACTGGGACTGCCACTGTGTGTAGTTGATGGCCGCGTCGGCGTCGATGAGGTGAGAATACATGAAATCCGCGCCGCGGCGCCAGGGCTGTTTCAGCACGTAGACGTAGAAACTGGCGACCATCGCACGCATCCGGAAGTTGATGTAGCCCGTCTCGACAAGCGCCCGCATCGACGCGTCGACCATCGGAAACCCCGTCTCGCCCCCGCGCCACGCCCGCTCCAGGTCGGGATCGTGACGGTCAGCAAAGAGGTCACGGAAGACGGGGTTGACCGCGCGGTCGGTCCAGCCCGGCCAATCGGCGAGTTTCTGGTGGTAGTGGCGGTTCCAGAACAGCCGCGAGACGAGCATCTCCCGACCGCGACATTCGGGCGCGCTTTCGACGAGCCGCCGGAAGGCCTGCCGCGTCGAGAGCGCGCCAAAGGCCAGATACGTCGAGAGCCGCGAGGAGTGCTCCTCGGCCGCGGCCGGCGGCGAGATACTCCCCGGATAGTCGTGGATGCGTTCGATAAACTCGCCCAGCCGCGCGTTTCCGGCGAGTGTGCCACCCTCCGGAACGGCCTGTTTTGTCGGGTCGACACTGAACGCCGACTCGATGCTCTTGACGCTCGTCTCGCTGTCGACGGGGTTCGCTGGCAGGGAGTCGGGCCGCGGCTGTGGCTCGCGCTCGAAGTAGTCCTCACATTGCTCGCGCCATCCCTCGCGCGTGCCGACGGCGACGGTGCCGTCCCGGTGGCGGCGCCGCTCGTAGCGGATGCCGTCGTCGGCGACGGGCTCGCTCTCGGGCCACTCCCGGACGGTGTCGCTGACCTGTTTCCCGTACCGGCCCGTCGGATGGCGGTTGTAGTGGATAGCGTCGACAGTCCCGGCCTCGAGCAGGTCGCGCAGTCGCTCCCGGGGGTCCCCGCGCAGGAGCGCGAGCGAACTGCCCATGTTCTCGTACTGGCGCTGGAGGTCCAGCAGACACTCATGCATGAACCGCAGGCGGGCATCGCAGGCCAGCCCGGAGTCGCCGTAGTAGCGCGGGTCGAAAATAAAAAGCGGTGCGACCGCGTCGGCGTCTGTGTCCTTGCCGGCGACTGCGTCGGCCGCGGCCGTCAGCGCGGCGTTGTCGGCCGTCCGGAGGTCTGCACGGTGCCAGACGGCAATCATAGTCACGACTACATTATGGTGTCACGCATGAAAAAGTCCCCCGCCAAACCGTTTCGGGCTACGCCAGCGCGCTGCCGGCCCTGATAATCGTTTTCTCGCCGAAGGCTGGCCCGACCAGCTGTAGCCCAACAGGGAGTCCCTCGTCGGTCTCGCCCGCCGGCACGGAGAGAGCCGGGAGATTGGCGAGGTTGACAGGCGTGGTGTTGGCGTCGGCCAGATACATCTTCAGCGGGTCGTCCAGACTCTCGCCGCGCTCGAAGGGCGGGACGGGCATCGTCGGCGAGGCCAGCACGTCGGCCTCGGAGAGTGCCTCGTCGAAGTCCTGTTTGACCCACGCCCGGGCGTCCTGGGC
>CAZOQK010000232.1:0-3637 GCA_964581735.1 uncultured Halobacteriales archaeon
ACGACATCCTTCTCGCGTTCGAGGAAGGACTCGGGAATGAACATCGGGAAGTAGGCGTTCTGGACGCCGGTGTTCTTGAACCAGCCGTCCAGATGATTCTGGATGCGCTCCCAGATGGCGTAGCCACGGGGGCGGGTGACGATGAACCCGCCCATCGGTGCGTAGTCTGCCAGTTCGGCTTTCTGGACGAGCTCGGCGTACCACTCGCCGGTCTCGTGTTCTTTCGACTTGGTCATGCCGAGGTCCTGCTCGCTCATTGGCGAAGTGTGTGACAGCAAAGGATAAACGCGCTTTGTTTGGCGTCGGTCCGATCAGTCCCTACAGGTCCCACTCTTCTTCGGTGTAGGCCATCTCCCAGAACCGGTGTTCGAGGCGGGCACTCGTCAGAAACGCCTCCTCCATCGCGTCGTGTTCGCCGGGGTAGCGCTCGCCACACTCATCGACGAACTCACGCATCCAGGCGACGGCCTCGCGGAACTCCTCGCTGGTGTACTTCTCGATGAACGGCGTGTACCGGTGCTCACCGTCCGCAATCTCGGCCATATGCTCTGCGATGTCCAGAAAGCCCTGTCCACAGGGGTAGATGGCGGCGGCGGTTTCGGCAATCGAGCCTTCGTGGGCGGTGCGAACGAGGTAGTTCGTGTACGCGATACAGGTCGGGGACTTCCGGACGGCTTCGAGTTCCTCGGGGGAGAGACCGTAGTCGGCGGCGAACTCCCGGTGGAGGTCCATCTCATAGTCAAGGACGGTGTGGGCCACCTCCATCAGATACGTCATCGTCCCCTCGTCGTCGGCCTTGGTGCCGGCGATAGCGAAGACGCGGGCGTAGTCCAGCAGGTACCGGTAGTCCTGGCGTACCCAGTGCAGGAATGCGTCCTCGTCAAGGGTGCCCTCGGCCAGTTCGACAACGAACGGGTGGGACTTCTGTGCCGCCCAGATGTCCGCGCCAGCCTCAAGAAGCGTGTCGCTGAATGGCATATCCGAACCGTCGGCCGAGACCGTTTTATACATGGCGAATATAACCAGCTAATCGGTGACGCCGAACGGACTCTCACCCTTCGTCCAATTCCACCCGGGGAGTCGAGTCTGGACGCCGGCGGCGAGTGCGGCATCGAGGTCGTCGGCCCCGGCGGCGTCGCCCCCGTCACCGTGGGTGTGGACATCGGCGTAGTGGAAGGTGGCTTCGGCGAGCAGGCGCAGCGGTTGCTGGCCGGCAAGCATCCCAGCCAGTTCCCGCCCGAGCAGTTCGTCGACGACGAAACCGGGGTAATCGTCGGTCACGTCGATGTCACGGAGCAGGCCGACAAGCGCAGCGACGTTGACCGCGAGGTCGCCGTCGGCGAAGACGGTATCGACGGCGTTGGCGTACTGTGCGCGTGAACTCGTCTCGACCTCGGTTTCAAAGAGCGTCCCGAGGTCGGCACGGACACCGTTGACCAGCGGGACGACCACGTCGGCGCGGTCACGAACCCACTCGTGTTCGCGAGCGACCGTTTCGGCAGTGACGTGCATGTCGGAGCAACAGCGCGGAGCGACTTGGGAGTTCCTGTCAGCGAACCTTACTGAGTAGGGGAAGATACTGCATGCGCGAGTATCAAAGGAATGAACAGAAAGCAGCGTGCGGGGTGGAGACCTCCGGCCCGGGACCCATCGGCAGGGCGCGCCGCGGAGGAAGTACTGGGGGACATCGAAGATATCACTGCACTGGTCGTCGACGACAGCGAGTTTTTCCCCTTACTCACCGCCGGCCAGCTCGAGACCGAACACGGCATCGAGACGCGCACAGCGTTGAGTCCGGAGACTGCACTGGAGGAACTGGGCAGTCTGGACATCGATATCGTCATCAGTGACTACGATATGCCGGAGATGGACGGGCCGGCGTTCTACGACCGTGCGGCCGATGTCGTGTCGGACGTTCCCTTTATTATTCTGACGGGACGGACCGATGGCGACATCGCGAGCAAGGCAATCAGCGCCGGCACCGACGACTACCTGCAAAAGGAAGCGGTCGCCGAGCGTAACGACTTCGAGGCGCTGGCAAGCCACGCCAAAAACGTCGTCAGCCGGCGCAAGTCCAGACAGAAGTACGAACTCGTCGTGGACAACACGCCGGAGGGAATCGCACAACTGGGTCGTGACGGGATGGTGATGGCCGCAAACGACACCGTCACCGAGTCGTTCGGTGTCAAGAGTCAGGACCTCGTCGGTGAATCGGTCGACGATGTCCTCCCGCAGGGGATAGCGAATCGCTGGCTGGCATACGGTGACGACGCGCTGACGACCGGTGAGCGCGTCAGTTTCGAGGGCAGGTACGACGGTCGGTACTTTCCCACCTTCGCCGTCCCCATTGACGTTGGCGGCGAGACTGACACCTTCCAGATCATCTCGCGTGACAGTACCGAGCGACGCGAACGCGAGGAACAACTGAAGATCGGAACTGAGCAGCTCGAACTTATTAACCGCTTTGTTCGCCACGACATCCGCAACGACATCGACCACATCACGTCGTGGTCTCAGTTGCTGGGCGACCACGTCGACGAGGACGGCCGGGAGTACGTCGAGCGCATCAGGTCGACGACCGGCCACATCACCGAACTGACATAGGCTGTCGGGAAGTTCGTCGAGACGGTCTCGAGCGGGAGTGACGCCGACTCAGAGGCGATCTCGCTCCGCCACACACTCGGGGAGGAACTGGGGAAGGTGCGTTCCTCGTACGACGACGCCACGTTCCAGCTCAACGGCGACATCCCCGCGACCGACGTGCGGGCAAACGGCATGCTCTCGTCGGTGTTCCGGAACCTCCTGAACAACGCCGTCGACAACCCCGCGGTCTACGTGACGGCCACTGTTGACGACGGGACAGCGAGGGTGACGATTGTCGACAACGGACCCGGCATTCTCGACAACCAGAAGCCCGACATCTTCGGGAAAGGCAAGCAAAGTGTCGAGGGTACCGGAACCGGGATCGGGCTTTACTTGATCCACACCCTCATCACACAGCACGGCGGCCGGGTGACCGTCGCGGACAGCGATATCGGCGGCGCACGCTTGTCGTTGAACTGCAGACCGTGTAACAGGGTTGCGAAGGGCTTTTATAACAGGGAGAGAGTATCAGAAACCACACGTCGGTTTTCCGGGCCCGTCCGTCCGGAGGTAACTACTCCCCAGTTCGGGGACCACACTAACACAATGACTGGTGTCCCTGTATATCCTGACCGGGTGGCGTCCAGGGAGAGACACTGCCGGCAATCCGCCACAAGATACGTTTTTGAGCTATGAGTGCAGTAGAAAAGCGACTCGAGGACATGAAAGCAGAGATTACGAACGAAGTTCCGGACGACATCTCGATTACGGAGGTGACGTATGAGGGACCGGAACTGGTCGTGTACACGCGCGACCCGAAGAAATTCGCACAGAACGGTGACCTGATCCGGCGGCTTGCCTCGCAGTTGCGCAAGCGCATCACGGTCCGGCCGGACCCGTCGGCGCTGTCGGCCCCCGATGCCGCCCGTGAGGAGATTATGTCGGTCATCCCCAAGGAAGCCGGGGTTACTGACCTCGATTTCCACCACGACACCGGCGAAGTCGTCATCGAGGCCCAAAAGCCCGGGATGGTCATCGGCCGCCACGGGTCGAC
>CAZOQK010000233.1:0-3633 GCA_964581735.1 uncultured Halobacteriales archaeon
GCCCAGCCCAGCAACGCCGTGGACCCTCGCTGCCGTCGCGTCGCCCTGCCAGTAGAACAGCACCGCCCCCAAATCGAGCGCGACGGCCAGCGCGACGAATGAAAACGCCGCAATCGGCACGGCAACGCCGCCCAGCGGTATCGGCGCGACGAACGGCTGGGCCAGAAAGAGCACCCCCGCAAGCGCCATGAACGCGCCGACGACGAGCGGTGCGGGGTCGAGTTCGTGGACGTTCATACGAGCCGGTAGCACCCGCGTGTCTCGGTGGCCTCACCGCCACGGACGAGTTTCCGGAGGGCACGTTTCGTATACGATTCGGGGACGCCCCGCTCGCTGGCGTAGGCGATGACCGCCGACTCGTCGGGGTGCTCAAGATCCCGCAGCGCCTGCCGGACTGTCTCTTTGTGACTCCTCCCGGTGGTCGCGCCGCGCTCGCTGCGCTCGGCCGCGGCGGCCACGTCGTCGGTGTCGACCCCCGACGCCTCCAGATACGTCTCGTCGTCGATGCCCGACTCGTCGACGTACTCGTCCATCTCGGCAAAGGAATCCAACTCGGCGAACGCCTCGCCGAGGTCCTGGCGGTTGGCGAGCATCGAGGAACGGACCTCGCGGGCGTGGTCCTTGTTCTCGGTGGTGACGAACTGGCGGCGCTTGTCGTACTGTCTGGTGGTGCCACACCGGGGACACTGGCTCGTCTCGGGCCTGCCTTCGACGATCCAGAGAGCAGAACACTCGCCGCAGCCAACGACGGCGTACATACTCCGAGAGTAGGACTTCCCGATAAAGAATCCACCGTCTGCGACGAGGACAGTGTTTAGCTGCGAGACGAGCGGAAGACACCGTGAACAACAAGAAAGCCCCGACCGGCTGTCTCACGGCTCACTCCGTTCACCGTTCGACCAGACCGAGAGCCTTACTCCGCGGCTCTCGCGGGACTCGGTGCGGTCGCTGTTTCCGGAAATCTCCGTTTTTTCTGCGACAGCGAGTCTGACGATGGCGCAGTCAGCCGGGGCTTTCTTGCTGGCCCAATGTTGGTCTCGCTTGCTATCTCTTAACGAAACACTGCCCTCAGAGATACACCTCGTATCGCAGGCCGAGCATCAACCACCCACCGGGTTTGATGTGCGCAGCCGTGCTGAGACGGTGTATGTCGACTGAAGAGAAACAGGCCACGGCCGCGCGCAACCCCGAGGCCTGCCCCATCGTCAATTCCGTGTACGTCATCGGCGAGCAGTACCGCTTGCTCGTGGTGTACAACCTCATTGACGGCGAACGGCGGTTCAACGAGCTCAAACGCGCCGTCGGTGCGAGTTCGCGCACGCTCTCGGGGGCACTGGATGCACTCCAGGAGAACGGTGTCATCCGGCGGCGCTGGGCGGCAGGTGACCTCGTCGCGGTGTACTACGATCTGACCGCGAAAGGGGAGGCCATAGAGTCGGTGTTCGACGAACTGGCGGCCTGGGACGAGCAGTTTGTCGAGGGTGGCTCCGTCAGGGAGGCAGACGCCGTCCCGGCCGACGACTGACCGAACCTTCTATACGTGACTGTGCGCACTGGGGACGTGAGATGAACGATTCGGCAGGGAGCCTGTGGGTACGGGACTCGAAGTTCCGGCTCGAAGTTGCCGCACTCGCGGTCTTTGGCGGCCTCGTGGTTCTTTTCGTCGGTGTTTCCTTCGACGGCACCTGGCTCAGCATCGGCGCGCTCGCCGGAGCCGTCTACTGGACGCTGCTGTACGACGAGCGCCTCGACGGCCTGCGGTCGCGCGTGCCCGGCGAACAGGCGACGATGCTCATCGGCTTCGTGTACGTCATCGCCGTGGTCGAACTGCTCGACGGCGACGCGCTCCGGAGCAGTCTCGTCGCCGGCTTCGTCGCGGGGTTTGCTATCGCCGGCGGGGCAGACACACTCCAGCGCCGACTGGCCGACCGCTTTGCGGGGTGACGACGACGCTATTAGCCCGCCGTCCCAACCCCGACGTGTGTCCACCCTGCTGACTCGCCTCAGTAACCTCCTCATCACCGTCGCCGTCGGGCCGGGTATCCTCGCCCACGAGTACGCACACTACGCCGCCTGCAAACTGAGCGGCGTCGCGGTCCACGCCCGCCCTGCACTCCGCCCGTTCGACGACAGCGCCGTGCTGGAACACGATGCCGTCGACCGGTTCGGCGCGGATCTCACGATTGCTGTTGCCCCGTTTCTCGTGAACTCACTGCTGGCGTTTGGCGCGTTCGCGCTCGCAGGGACACTCGCCGGCCCGGCGCGGTTAGTCGGAGTCTGGCTGGGCTTTTGTTTTGGTTTTACCGCTCTGCCGAGTGCGACGGACACGGAGACGCTGGTGTCGACGGCCGACTCCCTGCCGCGCGTGCTCCGGCCGGTCGGCTATCTGGTCGCGTATCCGGTTCGGACGGCCACGGTGTCCGTGTGGGCCGGCGGTCTGGTGACGTTCGTCTGGACGCTCGCGCTGGCGGGCAGTGCCGTGGCTGTGTGAGGTGGGTATCCCTCGGCACGCGCGCAATCCAAAAAGGTAGAAATCCCCCTACGGCCCCGACACGACGCCCTCAGAAGCAGTAGACGCCCCTGTCCTTGCCCTCCACGTCCGAACAGTCGACGATCGGTTCGTACCGGGCGACACCGCTCGGTTCGCCGTCGTAGAACTGTGCGGTCGCGATGACCGACCCCTGCTGGCCGGCGCCCGTCCCCGCCCCCAGGTTCGCTTTGTTGGCGACGACGGTCCCCGGTTCGGTCCCGTCGCTGTCGAACAACGCGAGTGTGTACGTGCAATCCATCGCGCTGGTGTGCTGGTCGCCGGTGTTCTCCAGGGTGACGGTCACGCTGAACACGTCCGAGGCCTGCGATTCCAGCACCACCACTCTGAACTCCTCGATGGCGTTCGACGCGACTGCGGCGTCAGCCGGTCCGCTGACGATTACCGTCTGCCCTCCGCCGTCCTCGGTGCCGCCACCCGTCGTCCCGCCGTTCGATGAGCCGTCCCCCTCTGTTCCCCCGTCCTCCGTCCTACCGCCACTGTCGTCGTCATCTGTGGTCGCCCCTTCGTCCCCTCCGCCGCCGGAACAACCTGCCACGGCGGTACTCACGGCTAGTGCTGCTCCTGCCCGGGAAAGATACTGCCGGCGTTTCATACCCAGACTGGTAGTATAACAGTATACAAATCCGATGGCAGCTGTAACGTTGAGGATTTCTCTCGCGCAGCACCCGACTCACATGCCGCAGGGACTCCCGTCTGGTGTCCCCGCAGGTACACTCACATTTGTTTCACTCTCGCGGAGCTGTTTACATCGCCGGACGAGTGTGGACAGTGTCATGACGCGGCGGTGACACGTGTTCAGGCAGCCGCCAGGAGATCAAAAACGGACGCGGTCGGTACGAGCGGTCAGTCGTCGCCTGCGCCGGTCGCCTGCTCGCCGTCGGTCTCGGCAGCGAGGTCACGGTCGGCGCGTGGTCCCTCTAACTCCACTGCAGGGAGCAGGTCACGCAGGTACTGCCCAGTGTAGGAGTCCTCGGTCCGGGCCACCTGTTCCGGGGTGCCTTCAGCGACGAGCGTGCCGCCGTTCTCGCCGCCCTCCGGCCCCAGGTCGATGATGTGGTCGGCATTCTTCACCAGGTCGAGTT
>CAZOQK010000234.1:0-3632 GCA_964581735.1 uncultured Halobacteriales archaeon
GCGCCCTGCTCGTCTTCGACGAGGTCATCACTGGCTTCCGCGTCGGCGGCCTTCAGTGCGCCCAGGGCAAGTTCGGCGTCGAACCGGACCTGACCACCTTCGCGAAGATTATGGGCGGCGGGTTCCCCGTCGGCGCTATCGGTGGCCGCGCCGACATAATCGAGATGTTCACGCCCGGCGGGGAGGTGTTCCAGTCGGGCACCTTCTCGGGGCACCCGGTGACGATGGCCGCCGGGCTGGAGACGCTACGGTACGTCGCCGACAACGATGTCTACGACCACGTCAACAGCCTGGGCGAACAGTTGCGGGCGGGCCTGACCGACATCCTCGCCGACCACGCGCCCGAATACACGGTCGTCGGGACCGATTCGATGTTCAAGATCGTCTTCACGCGCGGGGCGGGCGACGCCCGTCCTGACGGCGAGGACCACTGCGAGGCCGGCTGTCGCCAGCGGCCGTCCTGTCCCCGCTATGGGGCCTGCCCGAAAACCGGCGCGGACACGGCCGCCGCCCGGACCGAACGCTGGGTGCGCCTGTTCCGCTCGGCAATGCAGGAGGAGGGTGTCCTGCTCCCGGCCAACCAGTTCGAATCCCAGTTCGTCTCGGCGGCCCACACCGAGGAAGACATCGAGGCGACCCTCGAAGCCTATAAGAAGGCCCTGTAGATGCCCGCGGAAGACGACATCACGCTTGATGAGAAGCGCGTCTACGGCGACAAACGCGAGGAGCAAAGCGTCTTCGTCGCCTCCGACACGGGCGTCACCCGCGTCGAGGTGGCGGGCGACCGGATCGGCCGCTTTTCGCTGGAACACGACGAGCCGGCGACCAGCATCGCCGGGGCCGACGGCCAGCTCGCCGTCGGGACCGAATCCGACGTGCTGGTCGGGACCGGCGAGGGCTTCGCGGCGACGAACTTCGGGGAAGCCGCCGTGGTCGGCATCGACGACGGGACGCCACTCGCCGTCGCCCCCGACGGCACCGTCGCCCGACTGGAGGGCAACGAGTGGGCCACCGTCGGGAGTGTCACCGGCCCCCGACGGATGGACGGGACGCTGCTGGCGATCAAAGGGGGTGTCGTTCGCGTCGCCGCCGGCCTCTACGACATGGACGCCGGGCCGGCGGTGCGGGACGTAGCCGCCGCCGGGCCATACGCCGCCACCGCCGACGGCCTGCTCGCCTACAAGGGCGACGAGTGGGAACGGGTCGCCGGCGGGGACTGCACGCTCGTCGCGAGCGACGACGAGCGCGCCCACGCCGTCAGCGAGGACGGCCTGCTGGTTCGCCGGGGGGACGGCTGGGAGGTCCACGGGTTGCCCGCCGACACCGCCCTCGCGGACCTCGGCCACGGCGAGAGCCTCTATGCGGTGAGCGCCGACGGCACCGTCTTCGTCCACACCGCCCCTGAACTCTCCCCCGACGGCCAGAGTGGTTGGCGCTCGCGCGCGCTGGGCGTGCGCAACGTCACCGGGCTGGCGGTCCTCTGAAACCGGACCGGTTTTGCCCCCCTCCCGCGTACCACCGGGTATGACTGCCGACACCGACGAACCGGAGGTCCCTATCGTCTGTGAGGAGTGTGGGACGGAGGCGGCGATTCCACTCTCCACGGTGGGCGAGATGCTCGAAACCCACAACCAGAACCAACATGACGGCGAGCAGTGCGCACAGGTCGACCCCGCGCTGGCCGACCGGATTCAGAACCCCGTCGCCGAGGACATGGGGTTGCTGGAGTAGCGCAGTTACAGCCCCGGCGACTGCGCGTCCCCTTTTATACTGCCGGGAGCACGACAGCCGACTATGCCAGGTGCTGGACGCTCCGATTCGACGCTCGTCACCTACGTCGGCGTCGCCGTCGCGGCCGTCGCCGTCGTCGGCACACTCGCCTTCGGCTGGTCCTTTCGCCCCTCCGACGGCCCGGTCCCCTTCGTCGTCGGTGCGGCCGCGGCCGCCGTGGCCGTCGGCGTGTACCTCCTAAGCGATGGCTGACCGACCGACCCCGACCCGTGGGCGAACGGTCGCGTACCTGTAGGTCCTCGTCGCGCTCGCGCCTGCCGGCCGTGGCGTCCTCGTGTCGTGTCCGCCCGTTGCAGTGGGATTCCTCGAGCACTTGCCCGACCGGACTCATCGGGGGACAGCGCCCGCGCCGCGGTGGCTGCCCGTGTGTGGGGCCCTCGGGACGCTTGCGGCGCTGTGGCTCGTGGCAACGTGGCGGGTGTAAAAAGCAGGGGCCTCAGAACGGCGGGCTGTAGTCTTCGTACTCGTCCATCTCCTCCATTTCGTCGGTCTTCGACGGCATCACGGCCGCACGCGAGCCGCCCGACCGAACCACTTCCACGTCGTCCAGCCCGTCGACGCTCTCCGGGAGGTGTTTCTCGATTGCTTTCATCGTCATGGGAGCGATGCCACACCCCGAACAGGCACCGCCGATGGCGACGGTCGCCGTACCTGCCTTCTTGTCGACTTCACGGACCTCAAACGACCCGCCGTGTTGCTGAATCTGCGGGACCTCGTCGCTCAGATAACTCCGCGTCTGTTGCTCCAGATTCTCTGCACTCATACACATACATACTGTGCCGGAAGTATCATAAAACTGTGCTTTTTGGACACCCTAAAAACAGTCGACGTAGACCTTTAGACCATCGTATTTTGGGCAGCCGAAAAAGAGCTTCTTCCGAACTGGTGGGTTTTCGTACGGCCTAAACCCCCGCCACGGTCGGTTCCTGCAGCCGAAACCATTACTTTGTTTTAGGAATGCCTAAAAAATATGCGCGAAGCTGAACCGTCCGGCGTGACCGAGGGGGCGTCTGTCGGTCAGCTGCTCTCCCGGGAAGCAACGCCAGCCGGTGACCCACGATGACCGGGGCGTCGCAGTCTCCGCTCGCCATCTACATCGCCGAACACAGACAGGACCCGCCCGTGACCTTCGGCGTCATCGCGGACGTGTTCGACCGGTCCCCGGCGTCGGTCACGGAGATGTGCCAGCGGTTAGGCGAGCAGGGCCTCGTCGTCCACGAGCCGTATCAGGGCGTGACACTCACCGAGGCGGGCCGCGAGCGCGCCGAGGCCCTCCACGAGACGTACGTGACGCTGTCGTGGTTCCTCCGGGACGTACTCGAACTGGACGACTGCGAGACCGAAGCCATGGAGATGGCCGGGACGGTCAGCGCGGACGTGACCGAGCGGCTGGGGACGACGCTGCTGGGCGACGGACTGCCCGCGTCGGTCCCGGAAGTCTTCGAGCAACCGGCCCGGACCGAAAAGCCGTTTACCCCACACAGTCACGACTCGCACATGATCGTCCCTGGGTCCGACACGCAGGCGCTCGCGGCCAGACTCGCCGAGGTGACCGGCGATCCGCTCGCGCCCGTCGAGTTCGACCGGTTTCCCGATGGTGAGGGGATGGCACGCATCGGCGATGCCGTCGACGACCACGCCGTCGTCGTCGCGTCGACCGTCTCGGATGCGGCCCACATCGAGTGTCTCCAGTTACAGGATGCCGCCCACGAGGCCGGCGCCAGCCAGGTCACGACGGTACTCCCGTATATGGGCTACGCCCGCCAGGACCGCTCGTTCGAGGCTGGCGAACCCGTCTCGGCCCGCGCCGTCGCCCGCGCCGTCTCGACCGGCACCGACCG
>CAZOQK010000235.1:0-3595 GCA_964581735.1 uncultured Halobacteriales archaeon
GTCTCGACCGGCACCGACCGCGTCCTCACCGTCGAACCCCACGAACCCGCCGTCTGTGCGCACTTCGGGGTGCCCGCCACCGCCGTCGACGCCGCCGGCGTCCTCGCCGACCCACTGCCAGCGGACCTGACTGACCCGCTCTTTCTCTCGCCCGACGCTGGCGCCGTCGACCTCGCAGCCACCGTCGCCGACGCCTACGGCCGTGGCGACACCGACTACTTCGAGAAGAAGCGCCTCTCGGGGAGCGAGGTCGAGATTACGCCCAGCGACGCCCCAGTCGCCGACCGCGACGTGGTACTCGTCGATGACATCGTCGCCACCGGCACGACGATGAGCGAGTCTGTCGCCGTCCTGAACGACCGTGCGGCCCGCTCGGTGTACGTCACCTGTGTCCACCCGCTGCTCGCGAGCAACGCCGTCACGAAACTCTCCCGGGCCGGCGTCGAAGCGATTTATGGGACCGACACCATCGAACGCCCAGTCAGCGCGGTCAGCGTCGCACCCGCCATCGCAGACGCGCTGTGACGGATAACCACGAAACTCGTCCGTCCCACCGGATGGCTGTGCTGTTTCCGTCCGTTCAAATACGCCGCTTTGCTACCCCCGACCGTGCAGACCGAACGCCTCCGCGGCGCCCTCCCGTCGGCCAGCTACCGCAGCCGCATGCTGCTGGTGCTGTCGCTTGGCTGGGCGGCCCTTCAGGGCGGGCGCTTTCTCCTCCCGCCCTTGCTTCCCGCGATTACAGACACGTTCGTCCTCTCCTCCAGTTTCGCCGGCCTCGCGCTGACCGCCTTTGGCCTCGTCTACGCCGTCACGCAGTACCCCAGTGGGACCTACTCCGACAGCCTCTCCCGGGCGTCGCTCGTCGTCCCCGCCTTCCTCGTGCTTATCGTCGGCTTTGCCCTCGTGGGCATCGGGCCGACAACGTGGGTGTTCGTCGCCGGACTGCTCCTCATGGGGCTCGGGAAGGGACTCTTTGCGAGCCCGTCGCGGGCACTGCTCGGTGACCTCTTCTCGGGAAGCAGAGGGCGGGCACTCGGTGTCTACTCCGCCGGCACGGACCTCGGAGGGTTGCTTGCGGCCGGCCTCGCCGCCGTCGTGCTGGCGACGACCGTCTGGCGGGCCGCGTTCGTCCCCATCGTCGTCCTGCTGGGGCTCCTGACCGCCCTCTTTGTTATCTGGAACCGCGAACCCTACACCGTCTCCCGGGTCGAGCTCTCCCCGCGCGAGACGTTCGGGCGCATTGTCGCCACGCGCGCCCAGCGCGGGCGCCTGCTCGCCTACTCCCTGTTTTATTTCGCTGTCGGTGGCCTGACGAACTTCTACCCACTCCTGCTCGTCGAGAGCGGTGGCTTCTCGGCGACGCTTGCCAGCGGTGTGTTCGCGCTCATCTTCGCCGTCGGCATCGTCGTCAAACCCACCGCCGGCGAGATTAGCGACCGCTTCCCGCGCCTGCTGGTCAGCATCACCGGCCTCCTGGTCGCCGCCGGCGGCTTCTCGGTTATCATCCTCGCGTCCTCGCTCCCGCTGGTCGCACTCGGGACCGTCCTCACCGCCGTCGGCTACAAGACCCAGTTCCCCATCGCTGACACCGTGGTGATGGAGGCCGCACCCGACGGCAGCGTCGGCGGCGACCTGGGTGCCGCCCGCGGTGTCTTCCTTGGTGCCAACGCCGTCGGCCCCGGGTTCGTCGGCGTCGTCGCCGACCTCGCCGGCTACGCCCTCGCCTTCTGGGGACTCGCCGGGGCCCTGCTGGTCGCTGCGGCCGTCCTGGCCGCGCAGTACCGCCGCTGAGGGCACAACGCTTATCAAATCCCCAACAGAAGGGTGGGGCAGATGACGGCCGAGACGTTCATCGACCACGTGTCCGACCCGATGTTGGCACTGGAGGGGAACGTGGTCCGGGAGGCAAACGCTCCGGCACAGCGGCTGTTCAGCGCCGCCGAGGACGCAATCGAGGGCGACCCACTGTCGGCGGTGTTCCCACAGCGGGCTGCCCTTGCCGACCGCTACGACCGCGTCCTCACGCACTACCAGGACATCGGTGGCATCGTCGAGGGCGACGTTCGGCACTTCAACTGCGACCACCCGACCATCGCCGCGCTGCTTGCGGGCGGCGACCCCGCCGACGCCGACCCCGATATCGGCATCTACCGCGACGGGCGCCTGGAATACTACCATCTCACCACATCGTGTCTGGAAGACGCCCCGGTCGACAGCGACCGCCTCGTCACCTTCCGGGACATTACGAGCGTCAAACGCCGCGAACGGGACCTCGACTTTCTCATGCAGGTGGTCTCCCGGGTCCTCCGGCACAACCTCCGCAACGACATCACCGTCGCCCAGGGCTACGCCGCGACCATCGAGGAGCGGGGCGGCGACAGCCTCGCGGAGATGGCCGCCCGGATAAGCGATACCTGCATCGACCTCGTGCGCACCAGCGAGAAAGCCCGCTACATCCAGCAGGCCATCGACGCCGACGAACGGGTCCGCTTTGACCTTCCCACCATCGTCGAGGACAGCGTCGCCGACGCGCTTGACGATGGCCCCGACGCGGCCGTCGAGACGGCCGTCCCGGAGGTGGCCGTCCGCGCGAACCTGAAACTCCCGCGGGCGCTGACCGAAACCGTCGAGAACGCCACCCGGTACAACGACCCGCCCCGCCGGGTGAACGTGACCGCCGAGCGCGAGGGGCCGTGGGTCCACCTCGTCGTCGGCGACAACGGCGAGGGCATCCCACAGGCCGAACTCGACGCGCTCACACATCGTGGCGAGACCGACCTCGTCCACGGCAGCGGTGCCGGCCTCTGGCTTACGTACACCGTCGTCGAAGAGTCCGACGGCGAGATTACCTTCGACACGACCGGCGACGGGACTACGGTTCGGATGCGGTTGCCGGTGGCTGATGAAGTGTAAACGGCGAAAAGCACGCGCTTGAACGTACTCGGTGCGTACTGGTCGTCCGAGAACCGCGACCCGGATGCTACTCAGTGTCGTACATCTTCCATTTTCCGTCTGCCTTCCGCAGTTCGTGTACTGCCGTATCGGTCAACCGACGCTCGTCAGTGTCTACTACCACGGTCGTCCGGACTTTGACCATGGTCTCGGTCCTGTCGACTATCTCCATTGACTCGACGTTAATCGACCGGCCATCGTACTGTTCGGTCTGTGCAGACGTGAATTCGGGGAGCTCTGCGTCCGGATGTATGAACGCATTAATCTCCGCTACAGTCCCACCGTACACCGTCTGTAGATAATTCCGGACAACCTCTTTGGGACCAGCGGGACCATCGTCTTCGGACTCTCCCTCGTCGGTATCGTCCCCGGCGTCGTCACTACTGGAAGAACCTGTACAGCCTGCCAGAACAGTTGTCAAACCGATGCCACAGGCCGAAAGCAACTGTCTCCGATCCACGCGGTCGTTACTGTACTACGACATATACACTCTTTGTCTGTAACTGACGCACCGAGTTGTATACCTCACTTCGTGGTATTGTGTTTCCGAATGGGAACGGAACTGTAACTATGGTACTTGGTATTGAGTGGCCTGAACAGAATGACCGCCCGACTTTCGTGCTGAGTGAACCGGTGGCGA
>CAZOQK010000236.1:0-3302 GCA_964581735.1 uncultured Halobacteriales archaeon
CTCTTGGACGCCCTGGTCGCGGAGGACGGCCGCGAACTCGTTTACCTCCTCGTGGAGTTCCCGGTAGGTGTAGGTACGCTCCTCGCCGAGTTCGCCGACCCACTCGATGGCGGCTTCGTCGCCGCGCTCCTCGAGGTGTCGGTCGAGACAGTTCTCGCTGGCGTTGAGCTTGCCGCCGGTGAACCACTCATAAAAGGGTGCGTCGCTCCCGTTGAGTACGTTGTCGTAATCCTCCTCCCAGTCGAGCAGGTCCGCCGCACGCTCCCACGCGTCCGGCCAGTTCTCTTCGAACTCCTCGTAGATCGACTCGTCTGTAACGTTCGCCTGCTTGACGAACGATTCCGGTGGCTCGAACTCCTCCTGTTCTTCGAGCCGGGCCTCAAGTTCGACTTCGAGTTCGTCGTCGTCTGACATTGCAAACGATCATCCACCAACCTCCGTATTAATGTACGCCGCTAATTATCCCAATTCTACATTATTCTTGCTACAATCTCCGAAAATTACTCTGATTAAGAAGCGAAAAATACTGCTGTTAACGGTGATATTTATTTACCCTTGCGACAGCCACAGGCCGTCCGCCGCTCACGCCAGTCTGTTGCTCGCTCGACATCGAATGGTTTGGGATAGATGCACACACTTGACCCTAGACACTTAGTGTGGGACTGTGACATGGGGAACGGCCACACATCACTCATCGTCGAAGGCCACACCCAGGAGTTTCTGCTGGGCGCGCCGGAGGTGGTTGTGTAGCGTGGGGGAGGAGATATCCATCGATTCGGCGAGTTCCTCGGCCGTCGAGCCGCGGGGCCACTCGAAGTAGCCGGCGTGGTAGGCCGCCCGCAGCACCGACTGTTGTTTCTCGGTGAGTTTCTCGTCGATGGACTCACGGAAGCCGGTCGGCGTCTGGTCCGTGGGCGTCACCTCCTGTTTGCTCCGCAACTCGACGGAGGGATACTGCCGGTTCAGTTCGTCGACGAGCGCCCTGACACCGACGTTCGGGGCGAACTCCGCGACGACCGTCGCCGTCCCGTTCTCGACGCCGAGTTCGGTGATGGTGCCGCCACGCTCGGTCAGCGCAAGCGCTGGGGAGTCGCTCTCGATGACCATCTCCAGGAGGGCGCCGTCCTCGAAACTCCGGATGAGGCGGGCGTCGCCGATGCGGTCGGTCTCGGACACCCAGTTCAACACCGTCTCCGGGGTCGTCCCGTCGACGGTGACGAAACACAAAAGCGAATGGGCATCGGCCGCGACGACGCCGGTGAGTTCGATATCGCAATCAAGGGTCCGCGAGAGGTCTACGAGCACCGCCAACCGGTTCGTATACTGGAGTGTGAGCCGCACGACGGTGTCACCGAGCAGGAGCTGACGGCGCTCGGTCGCGGTAATCGTCAGCCCGATGCGCCGACCCAGGTCCGCCAGCGTGGTCCGCTCGGGGTCATCGAAGGCCCCGCGGGAGTCGGCACGAACGACGAGCGCGCCGTACGTCGTTTCGCCGTGGACTAAGGGGACTGCAGCCAGCAGCCCACGCTCTGTGGCGCCCGGCTGTGGGCGGTCGGGCGCCACGAGGACGCGGTCGCTCCGGAGTGCTTGCCTGATGAGCGTCGTATCCCCGTCACCGTCGAACCGGTCGGGGTCCTCGCCGGCGTGCGTGCGCACGTCGACGCGCTCGCGGTGGCGCTCGCGTTCGGCCACCCACGCCGCCTCGTACGTCCCGTCGGCGACAATGGTCTCACAGACCCCCTGCTCGATTTCCTCGCGCGATGCCGCCGCCGAGAGTCCCTCCCCGACCTCGTCGAGCGTTCCGACGACCGCCCGAAGCCGCGCGGACTCGCTGACGCTGCCCTGGCCGTTGTCGAGGCGGCCAAACGCCGCTGCGATCTCGTCGCGGGGTGGCTCCTCCAGCGACGGTAACAACCCGTCGACCCCTTCCCAGCCGCCGATCGTCGTCACGATACGGGGGTCGACGCCCTTCCCGACGAGCAGCTGCTGGGCGAAATACCGCCGGAGAACGGAGGGGGTTACGGAGGCCAGTGTCGGCCGGCCGGCCCGCTCGGCGGCCCGTTCGCCGACCTCGCCGACGAGCATCTGGACCCGTCGGGTCGAGACATCGATGACCGGGTCGTCCGTCTCGATGTCGTTTGACCGGACGTACTGCCAGAAATCGTGTGCAACCCGCGGGGGCAGGTACGCTTCCCGCGTGCCGCCGTTGCTCTCGTGAACCGTCAGAAAATACTGTGTGCGCCCCTCGCCACCGAGGCTCTGGACATCGGCGGGTTTGAGGCGCGGAATCTCGGCTGCCCGCAACCCGACTTCGCCACAGAGGCGCACAAGTAACTCCTCACGGTGGGTCTCGGTCGACTGGCGCAACTGCTCGTACTCGCGCTCCGTTAACCGGATTTCCTCTGCGGCCTCTGCCATACTTCGAGTTGTCCAAAGTATGCGAAACTGTTGTAAATGTCTTTCGACGGCCGAAGAGCACTCCTCTCGGAAATACAGTGATTAATATGGGAGAATAATCGCCCCGTTCCTTTCGGTTGGCGGGTGCCAGCCGAAACAGGAGTCAGTCGCTCCGGACCGCGGACTCGATTTCGCCGACGACCTCCGGATTCCGAAGCGCGCTCAAATCGCCCAGTTCCTCGCCGTTGGCGATATCCTCGAGCAGCCGTCGCATAATCTTGCCCGACTGGGTCTTCGGGAGGTCCGGGGTGAACACCACTGCTTTCGGGCGGGCAATCGGGCCGATAGCGTCCTCGACAGCGCCGATGACCGCCTGCCGGAGGGCGTCGGTGTCGTCGGCGTCGTCCTCGGTGCTGACGTAAGCGTAGATGGCTTTCCCGCGGATATCGTGGGTGCCGGTGACCACGGCTGCCTCGGCGATACCGTCGACATCGACGATGGCCGACTCGATCTCCATCGTCCCAAAGCGATACCCCGAGACGTTGATGACATCGTCGACGCGGCCGAGGATAGTGATGTAGCCGTCCTCGTCGGTGAGCGCGCCGTCTTCTGTGGGATAGGCCCACTCCCCGTCGGCAAGCGGCGGGGATTCGGCGCTGGCCTCTGCGGCCCAGGCCCGCCCCTCACAGAGTTCGCGTGGCATCCCTGGCCATTGGTTGTCGACGACGAGGTACCCACCGTTGCCCGGGACCACCTCCTCGCCATTGCCGTCGACGACGCGGGCACTGATGCCCGGCAGGGGCGGCCCGGCCGACCCCGGTTTCATATCCGTCACCGCCGGCAGCGTCGAGATGAGGACGCCCCCCGTTTCGGTCTGCCACCAGGTGTCGACGATAGGACAGTTC
>CAZOQK010000236.1:3312-3567 GCA_964581735.1 uncultured Halobacteriales archaeon
CGAGGAGAGGTCGTGTTGCTCGGGGTACTCCTCGCCCCACTTCATGAACGCCCGGATCGCGGTCGGGGCGGTGTAGAACACGTCGACGGCCTGCCGTTCGATTATCTCCCAGAGCCGGTTCTTCTCGGGATGGTCGGGGGCCCCCTCATAGAGGACCGTCGTCGTCCCGAGCGCGAGGGGGCCATAGACGATATAAGAGTGGCCGGTAATCCAGCCGATGTCGGCCGAACACCAGTAGGTGTCCTCGGGTTTGAT
>CAZOQK010000237.1:0-3554 GCA_964581735.1 uncultured Halobacteriales archaeon
CGCCATCAGACAGCCGATTGCGACGACGACACCGGTCCCGAACAGTTCCCGGCGGGAGGTATTAGGGCCGAGCGACGGCGCCGGAACCGTACCCGAGTGGTCGAATTCCAGTAACGCGCCGTCACTGCGGGCCAGCGCGATGCGGCGGTTCAGTCGGGCGTAGAAGTATCGGCCGATGACGCCGGAGACCCAGAAGGCGATGATGGGCGCGACGATCCACCACGTCAGAATCCGGCCCATCACGTCCCAGGCGAGTTCGTTCGCGGCCAGTCCCAGGCCCGCGATTGCGCCGACAGCAGTCATCGAGGTGGACGCGGGGACGCCGACGTAGTTGCCCAAAAAGAGCGCGCCACCGATGAAAAACAGGACAGTGACGTTGGCTTCCAGCGAGAAGATGGCGGTGGAAGTGACCAGTTCAGTCCCAAGCGTGTCGACGACCCGGCGGCCGATGGTCCAAGCGCCGACGAAAAAAAAGACCGACATCAGGGAGCCGGCGAGGACTTTCGAGAGCACTCCCGCACCGACGGCGGGACCAAAGGCCGGACCGGTGTTCGCACCACCGATATTGAATCCGACGAATGCAGCGATGGCGAGTCCGACGATGAGGAGGAGTTCTGTCACAGGATTGTAGATGGTTGGTGGCAGCTTTAACACCCACGGTTCGGTTCCCCCTCCAGCCGGGCGACCGCCCCTGTGCGCAGCCTCCGAAATCGACACAACGTCTTTTTCCTTCGACCGGCCAGCGAGTGATGTGGCTCGTGGCCGTTCGGCCCCACTCACCGCCGGATGAGGTGTCTCACCAGTCATCGGTATCATCCTCCTCGTCGCGTCTAGTGCGGTGTAGTGGCCAAGCCCGCACAGAGCGGCGTCAGTGCCACCAAGTCGCCTGCAACGGCGACGACAGCGCAGAAATCGTCTACATCGACGACAGCACCGCGACGCTGCGCTGCATCGATGACGTGGGCGGGTCGCCGACGGTCGAGACACTCCGTGAGGACAGAGGCTCGACCGTCCCAGCGGACAAAGACACCGGTGTCGTCTCCTGAGTCCCCGGCGCGTGAGACAAGCGTTTTGCCAGCCCCGACCCTGGAGTCGCGTATGGACGAGACAGAGGTCGAGCGACTCATCGTGGCGGGAGTACCGGACGCCGAGGCGGCGGTCACAACACCGCGGGACCCCGACGACGACGCACACTTCGCCGCCGAAGTTATCTCGCCCGCGTTCGAGGACGAATCACTGGTCGACCGCCACCAGCGGGTGTACGACGCACTGGGCGAGTACATGACCGACGACATCCACGCCATCGAGATTCGGGCTTACACGCCCGCGGAGTACGACGAGTAAGCCGAGCACAACCCATTTACTCGCGCCGCGCTAACCGTCGGCTATGACATTCGACCCGACTGCCGAGTACGACCCCGACGAAATCGAACAGGGAGTCGATGAGACAATCGCGGACAACGAGGTAGTGCTGTTCATGAAAGGCACCGAACTGATGCCCCAGTGTGGCTACTCCCGGAAGGCAATCGCGCTTGTTCAAAAACACCGCGACGACGTGGAAACGGTCGACGTACTGGAGGGCATCGACCACTACCGGGAGGCGCTGGCCGAACACAGCGACCGCGAGACGATTCCACAGACGTTCGTAAACGGTGAGTTTGTCGGCGGCAGCGACATTCTCGAACAGCTCGAAGAGCGCGGAAAGCTCGGCGAGAAACTAAACGTCTAGCTCCGGCGGTTCGCAATCCGACCGACGACCAATCCTGCGGCCAGCATCAACGCCGAGAGCACTGAGTAGAAGGCCGACTGTGCGTAGGCACCGCTTTGGACAGCCGCCCACGCGGCGGGCAGGATTGCGCCAGCGGCCAGGAAGTGCAGACCCATCACCAGCCCGCCAATGGAGAACAGGTCGGGGAACCACCCCTCCGAGCCGCCGGGGGTCGGGTCGAGTTCCGGGTCGAGGTAGTCCTCGGCATCGTCGTCGGTATCGGTCACGCCGTAACGTTGTGGGTCATCGATCAAACAACCGTCGAAATTAAATAACGACCAGTGCGCCGGTAAGGACTGCCACGACGGCGACGTACATCGAGGCCGAAATCGCCCAGTCACGGCGGACCTGCGGGACCCGCTCCTCGGGGACGCGGCCGTAGATCAAGAGGACGAAGTATGAGAAAAACGCGATCATAATCGGGAGCTGGACCACGATTGCGACGAGTACGGCAAGCACGGAGGGGCTTCCCAGGAGGACCAGCTCCGCCGCGGCGGTGACGCCGACGAACAGCGCCCCGCTGAGCGTCCCAGCGCCGTAGTGGACCGCCGTCGCCGTCTGGTTGGGCGCCGACTCGAGTGATTCACCCTCTAGGACACCCGCAGCGACGTAGTAGGAGGTCTCACCTTCGGGGAGCCGTCCCATCGGGATATCCATCACCAGCGTGGCGATAAAGCCCGCAATCGCACCCGCGACCAACCGCGCCGGGAGCGCCGCCGGGTCCGTCAGTTCGACGATCATAGCTGGCTGGATGGCCCCGATGCCCCTAATACTCGGGGTTGTCAGCTCTAAAAAGACCGTTCGTTGGCTGCTACTCAGACGCTGATATCTACGCAACGCTATCGTGGATCATTTCACAATTCATACAGGCCGGTCGCCTCATGCCGTTTCTCCACGTATCCCGCAGTGACGAGTACGTTCAACCGGTTGTGGATGTGTTGCCGAGGATACGCCGTTTCGTCTGGGAGGTAGCCGACCGTACACCGACCGTCTAATAAGTGCGAAAGAATCGCATCGTCAGCCGCTACAAGATCCATAGGATCGGTACAGAATAAAACCGCGTATGGGTTTGGGCAGATTTGAACTGCCGGCCTCCTCCATGTCAAGGAGGTGTCATAACCAACCTAGACCACAAACCCTCGCTGGCTCACCGCTGCACTCACCGGTTGATGACAAGGACAATTGAAGGTTTCGAATTCCTATCCCACTCCCGTCCCCGAAATAGCCCGCTCAGGCGACACGCTTAAGTTGTTGTACAATCGTGTTCATTGTAACACGAAAACGTACATTGGTGATTTCAAATGGAAAATTACATCAAGCGCGTCACCAACGGTGAGGACCTGACACAGGCAGAGGCACGGGAGGCGGCGACGGCCGTCTTCGAGGGTGCCACGGAGGCACAGATCGGCGCGCTGCTGGCGGCACTGCGCGCCAAGGGCGAGACCGAGACCGAGATTGCCGGCTTCGCCGAGGGGATGCGCGACGCCGCACGTACCATCACGCCCAACCGGGAGACGCTGGTCGACACCTGCGGGACGGGCGGGGACGATTACGACACGATCAACGTCTCGACGACCAGCGCCATCGTCGCCGCGGGTGCCGGTGTTCCGGTCGCCAAGCACGGCAACTACTCGGTGTCCTCCTCCTCGGGCAGCGCCGACGTACTCGAAGAGATGGGCGTCACCGTCGACGCCGAACCGTCCGCCGTCGAGGAGGCCATCGAGCGCGACGGCATCGGCTTCATGCTCGCACCCGTCTTCCACCCGGCGATGAAGGCTGTCATCGG
>CAZOQK010000238.1:0-3474 GCA_964581735.1 uncultured Halobacteriales archaeon
CAACTCCTTTGATTTAGCGAACTATCCCGACGCCGTCTAGTGATTCAACACGGCCAATCGAAGACACGATCACCAGCTCACGGACTGCACGGATTCGAGTGACAATCCGGAACACTGGCCCAGAGGGGGTTTTTTCCCATAGGAAGCGGACGGTGCTCTCGCTTCAACAGAAGTCACGGGGGCAGCAATGAACCCCCCGGACTCTGGTTGCACAGACCCGAGGACGCGGAGTACATCGACCGGGACGGGACACAATGGAAAGTCGATAGATTCTAATCCGAGTCCCGTGGATTCGCTGCAGTCGCCTGCTCACCGATACAGTACGAATCCAGACAACAGCAGAGCACCGTCTACGAAGTCTGTGACGAGTACAAGACTGATGGCTACCTGAAATCTGGAACCTACCGATGGGAACGGGAACTCGAAATCTGGAACGACCCGGACCTCGGAGCCAGGGAGTCACCGGATGCTGAAGCCACTTGGAGCTTCGAACTGCAACTCGAAACGGCCGAGTAGTATGACTCATCGTCGGAGGAAGGCAGGTTGATTAAAACAATATACTGGTGAGTGTTGCTGCAAACAGCAAGAAAGCCCCCGCAGTCAGTCTCACGGCTCACTTTGTTCGCCGTTCGACCAGTCCGAGAGCCTCGTGTTTCTCGGCTCTCGCGGGACTCGGTGCGCTCGCTGCGCTCCAGTAGGTGCTTGTTCCGGGAGAGCAAGCTCTCCCGACGCTCGCCTCACTCCGTTCGGCTCACCGTCGCGCGCCTTCGTCCTGACTGCGGCCCCTTTCAGTCCCACCCGTAGCTGGGTTGGCCAGTCTATGCCGGTGGGATTGAAAGGGGCACTCCGCTCCGGGAAGCACGCCGAAGTAAGTATCGCAGGCCGGACCGAGGAGCACAGCAAGGCGCGCGACTGGAGCGGAGTGGGGCTTTCTTGCTGTCCTGAACCACTCTACAGGCAGGGTAAACCACCAGTGAGAGCGGTTCACGCGATTCGATGCCTATTTTCTCCCTGACGCCGAACAGAGGGTAAGGATGCGTGTTCGCGACTGGGACGACATCATGAACGAGGTAGTCGACAGCAACGTAGACCCCGATGGCTGGCGTGGCATCGGTGGCGACCGCGCAAACGGCATCGGCGAAGACCTCTACATCGGCCACCCCGGTGTCGGGGTCTTCCAACTCAAGACGTACGCGAAAAACCCATACGAAGTCCAGGGTGTCGGTACACAGGTCGCTCGCTCTATCGACGACGAACTCGATCCGCTCTTTCCCGACAAAGACGACGCGACGGGCCTGTTCGGCGTCCAGCAACCGCCCGAAGACGAGAGCGACGCCGAATCCAAGGCGAAGAATCTCAAAACTGTCGTCGAGACACACGCCGACGCGCCAACCTCGCCCGACGCGCTGTTCGAGGACATCATGGACGCGATGGACAGTCCGGCCTACGGCCCGATGGACTTCGACGACTACGATCGGCCCGACTCGATGGACGAACTGACCGACACGTTCGAAGAGGCCGAAGACCTGCTGGACGCCGAGTTCGAGGACGTTATCGAGGAAGATGTCGACCGAGGGTTCTACTGAGATGGCCGGACCCCCCGCCGGCGCGACACCGACCGAGACGATCGAGACGTACTATCAGCACCTCCGGGACGGCGACCCGCTCGCGCCCTTCTTTGCCGACGCAGAAACGACGGTGAAATTCGGCGTCTCCGAGGCGCTGTGGGGCGGCGACAGCGTGGCCGACGGACTCCGGGCACAGACCGACACCACGGCCGACTGGGCGGTCGACAGCCAACACCTGACCGTCGACGACCGGGCGGAGGTCGCGTGGTTTGCAGACGAGGTCGGACTTTCCTGGACCGACACGGACCGGAATGTTCGCCACGAGTTCGACACGCGCTGGAGCGGGACGCTTAAACGAGTAGCGGACGGACGCTGGTACTTCGTTGGCATGCACGTCAGCACGGCAGGTGACCGCTGATGGTCGGCCCCGTCTCCGACGAGGAGCGCGGCGCCTTCGCGTGGAAACTCAAACTTGGCTTTGTTTTGCTGGTGGCGTTCTCGGGCGGGCTCATCACGCTCCAGACCGATGCCGGGCTGGTCTGGTTTCTCGCGGCAAGCGGTGCCGGGGCTGTCCTGGGGACGGTACTGGTCAGAATCGCGTTCCCCTCGCGCGAACGCATCGCGGAGAGTGAAGGGGTAGAGAACGCCCACCAGTGGAACCGTGACGACCGCTAAGACGACATCTCGACGGCGTCGAACCGGAGCGTCACTTCGTTGCCGTCCGCACACTCGCCGAAGGTCATCTGCCCGTTGGCCGCTTTGACAACCCAGTGCACCAGCCACAGGCCGACACCCGCCGAGTGTGAGAGGGCAGTCTCCTCCTCGTTGCGGATGACCTCTTTTTCGGCCTCCGGAATCGGCGGGCAGTTGTCCGAGACGGCTGTGACGACGATGCCATCCTTCTCGTAGATGTCGACGTGGACATGTGGGTCCGGCTCGCCGTCATGATGGAGGATACCGTTCTCGATGAGCTCCGACAGCGCGACTTCGTAGGACTCAGAGACCATTGTCTTGAGCTCGTCGGGGGCGTTGATGCTGACGGTCGCGTCGGTGTGGTTCGCGCGAAACTGCTGGACGACGGCCCGTGCCAGCCTGGCGACTTCCGCCTGCTCTTCGTTTTCGGGGTGTGACCGAATCCGTTCCTGAATCGTCCGCACCTTCTCGCTCAGCCGGACCATTTCCTCTGCCGTCTCGGAGATGTTCTGTGTCATCTCCAGGAGTTCCTCGTCGCTCAGTTTGCGGTCGTCATCGGCCGTCGCGCGCTCGCCCAGCAGGTCCGCCTTGCCCATCACCAGCCCCAGTTTGTTCCTGATATTGTGCCGGAGCAAGCGTGTCATCACCTGGAGCTTCTGTTCGCGGCGCTTCCGTCCGCGGATGTCACGTGCGACGCCGACGACGCCGTTGTACGAGCCATCCTCGTGTGGCAGCAGTTTGAACCGCAACTCACACGGAATCCGCTGGCCCCCCTTCGTGATGAGCGTCACCGTCCAGGTGTCGCTCTCCTTGTTGTCGGCATCGAGCAACCGCCTGATTCTGTTCTCGCCGGTCTCGAGGTCCTCTTCGGAGAGGATTTTCGACGGTGTGTTCCCGACGATCTCGTCTTTGTCATAGCCCGTCAACTCCGCCATCGCGTCGTTGACGAGCACGTACCGTCCCTGGTCGTCGAGGAGGTACAGCATGTCTCCGGCCTCTTCCACCAGGTGTTGATACCGATTCTCCCACCCGTCGGCTGTAGTCTCCTGTTCTGACATCGCATCCTACCTCAAGCGTCGCTGTATCTCAATTTCTGGGCTCTCCGATTTATAATCACCGCTTCCTGGCAACTGAAAATAACTACCGGCTGCTGGGTCACGCTCGGAGGCGTTTCGAAACGTACGGCCCGTCCTGTTTGTAGTCCAGTTTCTCG
>CAZOQK010000239.1:0-3469 GCA_964581735.1 uncultured Halobacteriales archaeon
GGTGTACGTCTCGACGGGCGCACTCCAGTTCGACGCCGTCGCAGGCGCGCTCACCGACCCGACCGCACCGGGCGTGCTCGGGCTCGGCGTCATGATGATGATCGGCGGGTTCGCCTACAAGACCGCAAGCGCCCCGTTCCACTTCTGGGCGCCCGAAGCCTACGAGGGCGCGCCGGCACCCATCTCTGGCTTCCTTTCCTCGGCCTCGAAGGCCGCCGGCTTCGTACTCGCGTTCCGTGTCTTCACTGTTGCCTTTGGCGGCCCCGTCGGTGACGCCTCGATTCTCACGACGGTCGACTGGGTCGTCGCCTTCCAGGTGCTTGCTGTCGTCACGATGACCGTCGGCAACTTCGCGGCGGTCAAACAGGAGAAAGTCAAGCGGATGCTCGCCTACTCCTCGGTCGGGCACGCGGGCTACGTCCTCATCGCGCTGGCCGCGCTGACCGGCGGCGCCGACCACCAACTCGTCCTCGGCTCCGGGATGGCCCATCTTATGGTCTATGGCTTTATGAACACCGGCGCGTTCATGTTCATCGCCCTGACCGAACACTGGGGCGTCGGCCGCGAGTTCGAGGACTTCAACGGCCTCGCGAAACAGGCCCCCTTCGCCTGCGCGGCGATGTCCATCTTCCTGTTCTCGCTTGCCGGCCTCCCGCTTGGCGGCGGGTTCTTCTCGAAGTTCTACCTGCTGATGGCCGCCATCAACGGCGGCGTGGCCCTGCTTGCCATCGCGCTGGTCGTCAACAGCGCGCTCAGCCTCTACTACTACACGCGGGTCGTCCGTGCGATGTGGATCGAGGAGCCAACCGGCGATGTCGAGGTCGAGAGCTACCCGACGGGGCTGTATGCCGCTATCGCGATTGCAGCCGTCGCCACCGTCCTGCTCTTGCCCGGCTTTGGCCCCGTCATCGAGACGGCACAGATGGCCGCCGGCATGCTCGTGTAGAGACTACGTTTTTCTGCTCCGGTGTCGCTCGCGCGGCAAAGCCGCGCGGCGCACCGCTCGCAGAAAAAACATCCGCAGAAATCGAAGATTTCTGCCGGGCTGTGCAAGAGCTACGCTCTTGTGAACATAGTGAAAAATGCCGCTCGCGCTCAGTAGAGCGCTCACGGCTCGCTTCGCTCACCGTTCACAATCGAGGCCCGACTTCGTCGCGCCTCGCACCGCTCGCGGGTGCTATTGCAGTCTCCACCGCACAACACCGCTGTCGCACAGCATCGCCACCGCACGGCTCCGCAGGCCTACCCTTCCCGTCTGCGTGCGGCCTCGCGGCCGCGCTCGGCACGTACGCACAGCCACTGCAGACACAGAGACGCCCGCGCCCCCGCCTTACTCCAGCGGAAGCTACACTTATACCGCAGTCTCACGAACCCGAGGCCGTGCAGATTTCGCTGTCCCTGACTGTCCTGCTCGTGCTGGCGGCTGTCGTCTTCGTCGCGGGCATCGTCAACGGCGTCGCGGGCTTTGGTTTCGCAATCGTGGGGACGATGGTGCTGGCCTCTGTCTTCGCGCCAGCCACCGCCGTCGTATTCATGATTCTTCCGATTCTCGCGGCCAACCTCACGCTCGTTCGTGAACTCTCCGTCGCGGATTTGCGCAGCTGCGGAACCCGATTTGCCCCGCTTATAGGGTCGGCGCTGGCCGGTACCGTTGCCGGGATGGCCGTTCTCGATTCACTGCCAGCGGCCCCGCTCCGCGCCGGTCTCGGCGTGCTCACGCTGGGATTCGTCTTGACGGCACAGAACGCCCTCGTGCTGCCGGGCCTTGACCGCGCCAAGGCGGGCTGTTTCGTCGAGTCCACACCGGCAATGGTCGGTGTCGGGGCCGTCTCCGGTGTCGTCTTTGGCGGCACGAACGTTGGCGTCCAGCTCATCGCCTACGTCCGCAGTTGTGACCTCTCACACTCCCTGTTCGTTGGTGTCGTCGCCCTGGTCTTTCTCGGCCTCAATGCCGTCCGCGTCGGTGCGGCGGGGGCCTTCGCTCTCTACCCGGACCTGACTGTCGTCGGTCTCTCCGTCGCGGCTGCGGTTCCGGCAGTCCTCGGTGTCACCGTTGGCCAGTGGCTCCGCAAGCGAGTCACCCAGCGCACCCGTCGTGGCGGCGTCTTCGTCCTGTTGGCGCTCATCGGTACTCGACTGCTCCTTGGTGGTCTCGGCATCGCTTGAAACTGTGTGGTGTCGAGGGCCGGGCCACATCCGCTAAGGCGGCAAATTTTGAATAATGTATTGAATAGCGGGAATTACCGAATACGATCTAAGGAATATTAGGGGAAGAATTAGGTGTGTTTCGTAATTGCTATTCTAAGTGAACAGTGGCCAGTCGAATCCCGTGAACGTGTGCTGGCTGGGGGAGCTCAATGAGTAACAACTCCGCAACCGAACGCGCCGAGTTTCTCTCGCGGATGGCGCCGAGCCCGTCCGTGACGGCGGCGGTGCTCGCCGACGACGAACCCGAGTTTGTCCGGTCGCGTCTCGCCGGTGACCCACCGGTGACGTATCTTGAAGACTCCGAAGCCCCGGCCTTCGTCCTGACGAACACGAAACGCGGGATGGCTGCCGGCGGCAAACACAAGCAGACGAAACCGGACAGGGGACGGGGCGCTATCGCACTCGTCACCGGTCGCCGGACGCTCTGTCTGGTCGGCACAGAACCAGATGATAAGGCCCTCAAAATCCCGCACACCGACGTGGCGACAGTTTCCGTGCACACGGGCTTTCTCAGCAAGCGCCTGGAGATTCGTACGACGAGACGGGTGTATCACTGCTGGGTGTCCCGCTCGACCGACACGGGGGTACTCGACGATGCGGCGGCGTACATCGACGAGCGCGCTGGTGCCGACCCCGAAGAACTCGCCCCCGACGGGATGCCCGACGACGACGGCGAGGAGCAGTTCACCTACCGTGGCAGAGTCGTCACGGAGCCGTCGGGCACAGAGGATAGCCCGGGACCGGCACCCGCGGACGAGGGGACAGCACCGACTACCGACGGCGGGGGGACCGACGGGGCGGCCACCCCCGGGGCCGACGGCGACACCGGCCAGGAGGGGACAGCCGATGACGGCGCCGACGCGGACGCGATCGATGGAGAGGGTTCGGACACGGTGCTGTACCGTGGTCGGGAAGTCGACGCCTCGTATCTGGAGTAGTCGCGGGCGCTTCACAAACGCCAAGTGCGCCCCCACACACGGGGAGGTATGAAGGCGACAGCGAAGGCGCACCCGATAGCGGGGCTGATAAAATACCACGGGATGCGCAACGAGCAGTTGCGGATGCCGTACCACGATTCTATCAGTCTCTGCACGGCGCCGAGCCACACCAAGACGACAGTCGAGTTCGACGGTTCGCTGGCCGCCGACGAGTACCACATCGACGGCGAGGAAGTCGACGGCCGTGGCGCGGAACGCGTCCGTGCCGTCGTCAATTACGTCCGCGAACTGGCCGACATCGACCACCGCGTGCGCTTTGTCTC
>CAZOQK010000240.1:0-3438 GCA_964581735.1 uncultured Halobacteriales archaeon
ACGTCCAGGAGGGACACGTCGAGTCCGGCGATGTCATCGCCATCCGCAACGAGGGGCCACGCGGCGGCCCCGGGATGCGCGAGATGCTGGGTGTCACCTCCGCCGTCGCCGGCCAGGGCCACGCCGAGGACGTGGCGCTGTTTACCGACGGGCGCTTCTCCGGTGCGACCCGTGGCTTCTCCATCGGGCACGTCGCCCCCGAAGCATACGTCGGCGGCCCGATCGCCGCACTGGAAGACGGCGATACCATTACCATCGACATCGACAACTCGGACCTCTCCGTGGACCTCACCGACGAGGAACTCGAATCGCGCCTGAAGGACCACGACCCCGAACCGACCTACAACAGCGGCGTGCTGGCGAAGTACCACCGCGACTTCGGCTCGGCCGCCAATGGCGCCGTGACGAATCCGGGCGCACAGTGGGACTGAGAGCGGGACCGTCTCGGGGCGTGTGACCGGATAACACAAACAGCGCCCGTGGTTTTATCGACTTTTTACGATGCAAGACGCCTACCATAGAGTATGAACAGACGCACGTTCGTCGGCGCGACGACGGCGACGGTGGGCGCGGCACTCGCGGGGTGTTCCACGCCGGGCGGGGAGCGCACGCTGGGGTCACCACAGGTCGAGACTAAAGCGGATGGCGAGGAGGTGGATCTGTCCTTCGAACGCGGCGGTGAGGACGTGCTGACGGTCACGATTCGCCAGCGGGCGCTCACCCTGGCACCCAGCGGCCGGTACGGCCTCAAACTCACGCTTTCACACAGCGAAAACACACGCCTGAAGCGCTTCCGGTTCGACTTCAAATCCCCGCCGGGGACGCTCGGTGTCCCGGCCGATATCTTCCTGAAACAGCCCGACGGCGGGCCGTGGCCGGCCATCGACTTCGGCCGCGTCGAGGGTCAGTGGACACGCGTCGGCGTCGAGGGGCTCGGCGACCTGGGCGAGGGGAGGCTGGGATTCGAGGTTATCGTTGCGCCGCTGGACGAGGGTGGCGAGCCGGTGGCGATTCGCCAGGACGTGACACTGGCGACGACGGGCCTGCTCTCTGGTGGGTCCCTGCGTGCCGAACGCCGGACCGAGTTCACGCCAGTCCTGGGGTGAGGTCCGGACGCTTTAGATGCTGGCCGGCGTTCGTCCGGATATGATTCGCGCAGTCGACGGACTCGAACCCCAGATTGCAGATTCCGCGTACGTCGACGACGCCGCCGTTGTCATCGGCGATGTCGTCGTCAAGGAGGCTGCCAGCGTCTGGCCCAACACCACCCTCCGTGGCGACCACGGCCGGATTGTCGTCGGGGAACGCTCGAACGTCCAGGACAACGCCGTTCTCCACGAGGATGCCGTCCTCGGCCCCGAGGTGACGGTCGGTCACAGCGCCATCGTTCACGCCTGTACCGTCGAGCGCGGTGCCCTCGTCGGGATGAACGCCGTCGTGCTGGACGACGCGACCGTCGGCGAGGGCGCGGTCGTCGGCGCCGGCAGCGTCGTCACCGAGGGGACCGAGGTCCCACCCGAGACGCTGGTCGTCGGCTCCCCCGCACACGTCAAGACCGAACTGGACGGGCCGGTGACCGAGTCGGCGGTCGACCACTACGCGGCGCTGGGCAACACCTACGCCGAGACGGGCGAGCGCCTGGACTAAACGCCGACCAGCGCCAGCACGAAGCCGACGATGATAATTAGCGCGATCAGAACGAGCGTCCAGAACATAAAACGGTCAGCGCCCTCCATGCGTGTCAGTAGGGCTGGCACCCGCTTGAGAATGACGCCGTTGTTGTGGGGGACCGACCGATACCTGAACGCTCTTGTCCGTGCCCGCCCGACTGGCTGGTATGTTTCACACCCTCGGCAAACTCGTCAAGCTCGCGCTGATGACCGTCGGCCTCGCCACCCTTCTTTTCGTGTTCGTCTCCTATGGCTGGAACGGCGAGCCGCCAACGGTCGAACTCGACTAGCTACCCGTCGGGCCGGTCGGTCGGCACGCCGCCGAGGTTCCCCGCGTCGTCGAACAGTTTCGCACGGAGGAACCGCGCGCGCCAGCGGTTCGCGCCGTCGTCGAAGTCGGCGTCGCGAATCTCGTCGATGCGCCCGTCGGCGACGGCATCGATAATCGCTTCGAGTTGCTCCTTCTCGCTGTGGCTCAGGTCGAACTCGTAGGACTGTGACTCCTCGGCGTCGATGCGGGTCCACTTCCGGGCGGCCGAGACCACCAGCGAACACGGCTCACGACAGGGAAACACGCCGTCTCCACCGTCGACATCCAGGGCCGTCTCCTTGTCGTACTCCCATTCGCGGCGTTTGAGACACTGCGAATCGTCACAGCAGGCGTCGGCGACCCACTCGACGTGTTCCGTTCCCTCACCGCGGTCCCACGTCTGGACGACGCCGTAGATGCCGGTCTGTCTGGAGACGGCGTCGTGCCAGTGTGTCACGTCCAGTTCACCCTCCCGCTCGCGATACCAGTTGGCGATGGTGGCCGGGTAGAAGTGGTCGACCGTCGCGACGAGGTCCGTGGCGGTCAGATCGACGAAGGCCCAGCCGTCGGCGAGTGTCGGCGCGGTCGCGAGCGGGCGATACGCACCGTCTGCGTCCGCCTTCCGCACCTCGCGTGCGTCCAGCGGGTCCGTGTACACGCTGAGGTCCTCGATGCGGGCGTCGGCGTCGTCGACGTGTCGGACCTGGTAGGCGCGCCGGCCGGCCTCGGCCAACTGGGCGCGAACCCGGAGTTGTCCCCACTCCCGAACGACGCCGCTCCGCAGCCGGTCGTGGCGCTCGGGGACCGTCTCCTCGCCGTCGCCCCCCGCGCTCTCGCTCCCGGCCGATTCGACCCACTCCAGAAAGGCCCGCCGCTCGGGCAGCTCCGGGGCGACGTGGGTCCAGAAGTACCACTCGGCGACGTGCTCGCGGTGTCGCTGGGCGGCCGCGTGGAACTCGTTGGCGCTTAGCCCGCGGTATTCGCTCTCGGGTACGCTGAAGTCGTAGGTCTCACCGTCCGTTTCGACCGTTAGCGTCCCGGTGTCGATGCCCGTCTCCGCTGTGGCCTTCAGCGCGGCGAACTGGTCCGCGTTCATGCGCTCTCCTCTATGGGCGCGGCCGTCCGGTCCCCATCACTCGCGCCCGCATCGAGTGCCCGCTCCATGACCACGTCGGCCAGTAGCGCCTCGGTACCGACCGCTCCGGAATACCAGATGCGGTGGCCGTCGACCGCGGCGGGCGTGGCCCACCCCGCGTCCACGTCGTCGGTCAGCCCCATGTCCTCGGGGATGTCCTCCTGGGTATGGTAGCCGTCGGCGATAAAGAGGGGCACGACCACGATGTCCTCGGTCTCGAAGTGGGCGGTTACGTCGTCGATTTCGGGCTCTTCGTCCATAAACAGCGCCCGCACAGCCGCAAAGCGACCTCGGTCGCGGATACGGTCGGCGTGGTACTCGAC
>CAZOQK010000241.1:0-3437 GCA_964581735.1 uncultured Halobacteriales archaeon
CGGATGCGCCCGAACATGGCCATCACCAACTTCGTCTCGCGCTGCATGAACGACGAGCCGCCCGTCATCTACGGCGACGGCGCGCAGACACGGGACTTCACCTACATCGACGACGTTGTCGAGGCGAACCGGTCGCTGTTGGAGACCGACGCCGCCGACGGCGAGGCGGTCAACATCGGCTCGACGGACAACATCGAGATCCGCGAGCTGGCCGCGGTCATCCGCGACGAGATCGCCCCCGACCTCGACTTCGAGTTCGACGAGCGGCACTCGGCCGACGCCGAGCACACCCACGCCGACGTGTCGAAGGCCAGCGAGTTGCTGGGATACGCGCCGACCCACGACATCCGCGAGGGGGTCCAGCAGTTCGTCGAGTGGTATCGTGCGAACCGAGAGTGGTACGAGCCGCTCGTGCGGGCGTCGTGAATTACCGACTGTCAGTCGTCGCCCGGTTTGTACGCGCCTGAGCGCTTCTCGATGGTGTAGACCCACAGGATTCGTTCCTCGCGGTCCACCTCGCAGCCAAGGCGGAACCCTCCGACGCGAAGCTTCGAATGTGGCGCACCAGTGAGAGGTTCCAGATACTCGGCCGGCTCACGCTACTGGTCGGTGACGATCTCGTCCAGTTTCGAGACGATGCGTTTCTGTTCGTGGGGCTGGAGGCCTTCGTATTCCCGTTCCGCGGGGTTCGTAAACGCCCAGTCCCAGTCGTCGCTACTCCCCGGCATCCGCGTCGCCGTCCAGCCTGGCTCGAATCTCGTCGCTGCTGTAGGTGCGTCCCTCGCCGGTTCGCCGCTGGTGCTCGCTTATCGCGATATCCTTCCAGCCGCCGCGGGAGAAATCGGGGTGCATCACGGCATCCCGGAGCGCCCACCGGATGAACTGGCTCCGCGACGGGAAATCCTCCGCACGCCACGTCGCGTCGAGATCTTCGAGAAACGACTCGGGGACTTTCAGCGTGATTGTGGTCATTTCCGGATCGCTGGACCCGGAATCGGTTTCGGACATACGTATGTATTACGCCCGTATCATTATAGGGGTTCGTCACTGTTCGGTGGACGCTACTTGGCCGACGCCGAGCATACCCGCCCTGACGTGTCGAAGGCCGGCGAGTTGTTGGGCTAAACACCGATCAACGACATCCACTATCTTTCTTCAAGTAGAGAATCCCGCCGTTCACGGCGGGCGTGAATCCGACAACGCCGACACAAACCTCGTTCAGCAGCAATGCGGATATTTAACTGGAATCGTTACGTAGTATGACGTACACCGAGGCGGTCACACCGCCCACTCAAATGCACAATATCGGGACTCCGAGAACCAGAATGTTCGAGACACCCTCTCGAACCGCTGTGGTGTCTCGGTCAACAAGATACCTCCGAGTCCCCTATCGGGGATAGGAGTAACGGCGGTGTGGCCCCGCCATCTGCCCGTTATGCCGACAGGCCGTAAACCAGCAAATATCCCAAACCAGCGGTGCGGTGCCGTGGGAAGCCTCGTCGTTTACGGCGAGGAGGAGGTCACGTCTGCGGCAGTTCGTCGAGTGGTATCGTGCGAATCGAGAGTGGTACAAATCGCTGGTGCGAGCATCGTGAGCAGGCGGTCGTCACATGGTTCCTCGTCGGGACACCAGGACGTCGCGGCAGAGGTCCTGTTGTGACAATCAACAACCCCTCCTTCTGGCAGAACTGGCGTTCGGCTACCCTAGTCAGGGCGTGACCAGAATCTTCCCGACGATGCTCTCTTCCAGCACCGCCCGGTGGGCCTCGGCGGCCTCCTCGAGCGGATAGGTCCGCTCGATCCGCACCGCCAGCCGGTCGTTCGCGAGCAGCGCGGCCAGGCGCTCTAGGATGGGACCGATATCGGGCATGTTGGGCTGGGTCGCCAGGTTCGACATGCTCATCATGTGGATATCCAGTTCGTTGCCACGGGCCCCCGCCACGTCGCCGAGCGCCACCTGCTCCCCCGCGATGACGACGATGTCCCCCTCGAAGGCCGCGATGTCGGCGTCGAACCCGACGTACTGGCCGGGCATGTGGTCGAGGACGGCGTCGGCTCCCGCGTCACCGACGGCTGCCTGTGCGGCGTCGGCGAGGTCGTCACGTTCGTAATCCAGGACCGCCGCCGCACCCAGTTCGTGGACGGCCTCATGATACTCCTCCCGGGCCGTGGCGACGGGCGTCGCTCCCAGCGCGTCCGCGAGCCCGACGGCGACGTGCCCGACGCCGCCGTTGCCGCCGTGGACGAACGCGGTCTGGCCGGGTTCGAGTCCGGCGTGGTGGACGAACGCCCGCCAGGCCGTGACGCCGACGAGCGCGCCCGCCGCGCCCGCCTCGAAGCTCACCGCGTCGGGCAGCGGCGCGAGCAGGTCCGTCGGGACGGTCGCGTGGTCGGCGAACGAGCCGCCGGCGAACCGCCCGGTGTGGAGCCCGGTCGCGAACACGCGGTCGCCCTCCGCGTAGGCGTCCACGCCCTCGCCGACGGCCGCGACGACTCCCGCGAGGTCCGAGCCCGTCGTCTTCGGGAGCCGTGGGAGACCCGCCTGGCGGAACTTCGCGTCCACCGGGTTGACGCTCGCCGCGCGGATCTCGACGAGCACCTCGCCCCGGTCGGGCTCCGGTCGGTCGACTTCTTCGAGCTGCAGGACGTTCGGGGCTCCACCGTCGTGGTAGCGAACGGCACGCATAGATGTCGGTCCGGATGGGGGCGTGAAATAATACTCGGGATTTGAAGACCGTCAATGAACTCGTCGACAACCAATGCCCGGTCTGCGACACTGGCACATTCGTCGCTGAAGACACGAACGCGACTTGCTTGAGCGGTTCCGCGAGACGACGTGAGTGATTTCCCGGTTTCAATCGCTCCTAGAGGACAATCGGAACTCCTCGAATCAGATACGTTCGCTGTACCGACGCTGAACGCGCCGACGCGACCACACACAAGAGGCACTTGCCCGCGACTTCATCGAAAAGTTGCACGGCGGGGGCATTGCCACGGTGTATGACGGGGCATTAACAGACGTACTCGACACACACGGGTCGGTTCGAGCCAACGAGAAACGCACAACTTCTTGATATTCCGGCAGTTCATCGACGACTGGCGTATACAGCCGAGGAATACGGCATCTCGGCTGAGGGTCGCTCGGAAGCGTGGACCAGCTATGAGTGTCCGGACTGTGGTTCGACAGAACACACGACGCGTCGCGACACGCTGACGTGGCCATGCGAGGGGCACGCCGACCTCACGGACTCCGAAACGTCCCTGAAGCGGCAAACGGTGTGGACATCCTCCCCGCGCTGAAGCGCGAGGATTTCTCCGTTGGGGGGTCGGCTACCGACCCACGGAGGCAACTTGCGGGTTTGTGCGCACGTGTTTGAGACTGTCGTGAGGGTGTGGTTTCCCCGACCAGTCGTGGTCGTCCCACTCGAATCGCACGG
>CAZOQK010000242.1:0-258 GCA_964581735.1 uncultured Halobacteriales archaeon
TCTTAGATATCAAACCCGAGGACACCTACTGGTGTTCGGCCGACATCGGCTGGATCACCGGCCACTCGTATATCGTCTACGGCCCGCTCGCGCTCGGGACCACGAGCGTCATGTACGAGGGCACGCCGGACTACCCGGAGAAAGACCGGATGTGGGAGATCGTCGACGACCACAACGTCAACCAACTCTACACCGCGCCGACGGCGATTCGGGCGTTCATGAAGTGGGGCAAGGAGTTCCCCGAGCAACACGACCTCT
>CAZOQK010000242.1:268-3409 GCA_964581735.1 uncultured Halobacteriales archaeon
ACCGAGACGGGCGGGATGATGATTACCACGATTCCGGCCGTCAAAAACATGAAACCCGGCTCTGCCGGACCGCCGCTGCCGGGCGTCAGCGCCGACATCGTCGATGAACGGGGCTCCCCGGTCGAAGCCGGCCGCGCGGGCTATCTCGTCGTCAACAAGCCGTGGCCAGGCATGCTGCGGACGCTGTATAAGAACGACGAGCGGTTCATCAGCGAGTACTGGAACGAGTACTCGGTCCCCGAAAAAGACCAGTGGGTCTACTTCCCGGAGGACGGCGCGAAGATCGACGACGACGGCTTCATCACCGTCCTCGGGCGCGTGGACGATGTTGTCAACGTTTCGGGCCACCGCCTTGGCACGATGGAAATCGAGTCAGCAATCGTGGGCGTCCCCGGCGTCGCCGAGGCGGCAGTCGTCGGCGGCGACCACGAGATGAAAGGCGAAGCCGTCTACACCTATGTCATCACCGAGGATGGCTACGAGGGTGACGACGAGCTGCGCCAGGAAATCATCACGGCAGTCGAGGACAGCATCGGCCCGATCGCTCGCCCGGAAGCAGTCGTGTTCACGCACGAACTGCCGAAGACGCGCTCGGGCAAAATCATGCGGCGGTTGCTCGAGGACATCGCCAATGGCGACGAACTGGGCAACACCTCGACGCTTCGGAACCCCGATGTCGTCGAGGACATCAATCAGAAAGTTCACGGAGACTAACATGGCAGACAACGATACGACCGAGCCGGCAGACGGTTCGACCGACGCTCGCACAGACGGAGGTGTCGCGGCCCAGGAGCGGTCCGTCGACTACCTCGAGACAGAAGTGAATATACTCAACCCGAGCACGCCCTTCATGCGTGATCACCTCCGCGTGGTCTGGGCGGGCTTTCTCGCCTGGGTCGTCATCACCTGGGGGCCGTTCCTCGCGACGGTGGCCGCACCGGGCGCGATGACGAGTACGTTGCCGGTCATCGGCTTCCCGGCCCACTACTTCCTCATCGCCTTTGGCGCGCCGACCGGGTCGCTGGTGCTCGCAGCCGTGTACGCCCGCAAGCGCGACCAGCTCGACGAGAAGTACGGCATCGACCCCGCTGAAACGGGGACTACACAGAGCAGCGGCGAGGCAACCGCCGCCACTGACGGAGGGATCGAGGAATGACGGTTCCCCTCCAGGCGGAAGCGCTCAACATTTCCTTCAAGCCGGTCGGCGCGGCCATTGTCTTCCTGATGATGGCCTCGTTCCTCGCTATCGGCTACTTCTTCAAGGTCGCCGACACCGAGGGCATGTGGGTCGCCGGCCGCGGTATCGGGAACATCGAGAACGGGATGGCAATCGGCGCCAACTGGATGTCCGCCGCCTCCTATCTGGGGCTGGCCGGACTGGTTGCCCTCGCCGGATTCTACGGGCTGGCGTTCGTCGTCGGCTGGACGACCGGCTACTTCATCCTGCTTATTTTCCTGGCCGCGCAGATGCGCCGCTTCGGGAAGTACACCGCACCCGACTTCGTCGGTGACCGGTTCAACTCACAGACTGCACGCGCACTCGCGGCGTTCACCACGCTGCTCATCGCGTACGTCTACTCCGTCGGGCAGGCCTCCGGAATGGGGCTGGTCGGCCAGTACGTCTTCGGACTGGACTTCGTCCCGATGGTCATCGTGATGATGACGATTACCGTTGGCTACCTCGCGCTGTCGGGGATGCTCGGCGCGACCAAAGGGATGGCCGTGCAGTACGTCATCCTCATCGTCGCCTTCCTCGCCGGTGTCTACGCCGTCGGCTTCACGCAGGGCTACTCCACGGTCCTGCCCCAGATCGAATATGGCGCACTCATCGGCGAGCTCAACACGCAGTTCGCCGAGCCCTTCGCCAACAGCTCACCGTGGCTCTGGGCGGGCACCGCGTTTTCCCTTATTTTCGGGACCTGTGGCCTCCCGCACGTCCTCGTGCGGTTCTACACCGTCGAGAACGAGCGGACGGCCCGTTGGTCGACCGTCTCCGGGCTCTTTTTTATCCTCCTGCTTTACTGGGCGGCCCCCGCGATGGCCGCGTTCGGTGTCGACCTCTTCGGAGTCACGCAGGGGACCGGCGCCTACGCCGCAACGGGCGGCATGAGTGGTGCAGAGGGTGATGTCATCGTCGTGCTCGCGGCGCAGTTCGCGAACCTCCCGCAGTGGTTCGTCGGCTTCGTCGCCGCGGGTGCGATGGCGGCCGCAATCGCGACCACGGCAGGTCTGTTCATTACGGCCTCCTCGGCGGTCGCACACGACATCTACTCGGAACTCATCAATCAGGACGCGAGCCAGCGCCAGCAGGTGCTACTCGGCCGTGCGACCATCGTCGGCATCGGTGCGCTCGTCACCCTGACCGCGCTGGACCCGCCGGCGCTCATCGGTGAGCTGGTCGCATTGGCGTTCTCGCTCGCCGGGATGGTCCTGTTCCCGATGTTCTTCCTCGGTCTCTGGTGGGAGAACACGAACCGTCAGGGCGCACTCGCCGGAATGTTGACCGGCCTCGCGCTCTGGACGCTCGCGACCGTCAACAGCATCGTCGTCGCCGAGCCCTTTAGCCCGCTGCTGGCCGAATGGGTGCCGGCAATCGGTGCCGCACTCGTCGGCACGCCGCTCGTGTTCATCGTCACCATCGCCGTCTCGTTGGTGACGCCCGAACCCGACGAGCGCACGAAAAAAATCGTCCGGCAGTGTCACAGCCCCGAGCCGATGGGCCAGCAACAGACCGCAGAAGACGTTGTTGCAACCGACGGGGGCACCGAGACCCCCGCGGATGACTGACCGATGTACGACAACATCCTCGTGCCGACCGACGGGAGCAAGACCTCCGAAGTAGCAGTCGACAACGCCGTCGACATCGCCGGGAAGTACGGCGCCACCGTCCACGCGCTGTACGTCGTCGATGTCGACGCCACCAGCTACGGGCTGGGCACCGAACAGGTCGACCGCATCCGCCAGGGCAAACTCGACGAGATGCCCGAGGTCAAGCAGGACGCCGAGGAGGCAACCGAGTACGTCGCCAACGCGGCCGAACAGGCGGGTCTCGACTACGCGGAACACATCCGCGTGGGTGAGCCCGCCCGCGCCATCCGGAAGTTCGTCGAGGAGAACGGCATCGACCTCGTCGTGATGGGG
>CAZOQK010000243.1:0-3385 GCA_964581735.1 uncultured Halobacteriales archaeon
GGTATTGCTCGGCAGTTCGGTGGAGTGCATCACGTTGCTCGTCGGAAAGGTCGAGTTTCACGACGGCAGTTCGACGCACGTCCATAACTTCAGAGAGTACCTGACGGTGGTTATACATTCGGGAGTCAGTCGGTCGCAGTATGCCGGTTGTGTCGTACCATGTCGGTTTCCTCTCCGGCCTACTCGCTCCCTTCGCTACGCTTCGGTCGCTCCTTGAGGCCGGAGGCTCCACCTCGAAAACGCTGAAACCGCTCCGCCGGCGCCGCCCCGGCACGCGGCATCTCCACGGGCTCGAAAGCGCCGATGTCGAGGTCCCGTCGGCGGACACGCGCCACTGCCCACACTGTGGCGCGTCCGTCGGCACCACCTTCGACTTCTGTGGGGAGTGTGCCTCACCGCTTCCCTGAGACCATCCCATGAGACGCCGGTCACTCGGCATCGTCGGTACTCTTCGGCAGTTTACGGTAACAGACAAAGTTAAGTCCCACTGAGTGGAATAGTATGGTATGGAGGGCGTTGTGCTGGTGGTTCCGGGGGCACTCTTCGCGCTCGTATACCTCCTGCAGCCACTGGTCTCGGAGACGACGGACCGCCCGTGGGACCAGTTCGAGCTGCTGGGCGGCGACGGCACCACGGCCGAGGACCGGACGGGCACCACACAGGTCGCCGCCGCGCCGACCGAACCGGAGGAGGCGCGGGCAATGACCGACGGTGGCCGCGTCTGTCACTCCTGTGGTGCCGTTGTCGATGGCGACTATCTCTACTGTGGGGAGTGTCTCACCCCTCGCGTCTGAGGCGTGTGCCCCCGACGCTTACCCTGGCCGGTCTGAACCTACAAGGGTGTCCAGCCCGCAGTGTCGTGTATGGAAACCACACAGAACGTCGGCGGCCGTGACCGCCTTGTTCGCGCGCTCCTCGCTGCACTGTTGTCGATACTGGCGCTGCGTTGGCTGAGAGGTGGCAAGACGGGTCGCGGACTCCTGGCTGGTGTCGGCGCGCTCGGCTTCGGGTTCAACGCGACGACGGGGTACTGTGGGGCCAACGACGCGCTGGGCGTCGATACGACGGCCGGTGACACACCGGGCACGGAAATCGAGTTCGACAGCAACGACAGCAACAGCGGAACCGACACCGACCAGCCTGCCAAGGCCCGGCTGATGTGTGCCGCCTGTGGCGACCCCATCGTTCCCGGGCAGCTCCGTGGCCCGAACGAGCAGGACCGCATCGTCCACGATAGCTGCGCCTGAGCCCCGTTCGAAGACGGCGTCGCCGGGCTGGTTCAGTCGATACACGGTTGTGGTAGCGCCGTGTGGGCTGGCCGGGCACAGGCGCGCCCGTTCGTTATGCCAGCCTCGTCTGTCCAAACGAACGGTGGATGCATCGGTGGCTGTGACGGTCCGGGGAGGGCGGCTGTCGCCGACTCGCCCGCGAGCAGTTCCCGGCTCAGTCGTGGTACCAGCCGTCGACGACCCCGAAGAGAAAGGCGTAGACGAACAGCCCGACAGCACCGACAAGTAGCTGCTCCGGGGGGATTCGCGTCGGCCAGCTGGTCCAGGCACAGGAGCCACAGGCAAAGTACGCGAGGGCGAACACCGGACCGGCGAAGACGAGTACGAGCAGTCCCATACTCCCGAGGGCGAGACCGCACATCTTCATCGCGGCCACGCCGCCCCGGCCTTGCGAGCGGTAGTAGTCCATCATCTCGCCGCCGAACAGTACGTCACCTTCGTTCTGTTTGAATCTGTATAGGATCCCGGGGTCGGTCCCATTGATGTCTACCGGCATCACGCTCCGGGTCCGGTACTCATCGAAGAGGACAGGCTGGGAGACGGTCGCCACCTCGGGGTGGTCGATTCCGATGTGCGCCTGCTTGACCGTTCGGGGCAGGTCGACCACCTCCGTTCCGTCCTCCAGCGGGTGAATGGACTCGCTGGCACCGTCGTCGGCGGTCACCGTCCCCTGCAGTCCCGGCGGGAACGTCACATCCCGCTCGTAGCGGTAGTCGAGGACGAGACGGCGTTTCCCGTCGGGGACATCCAGCCCGAACCGCGCCATCACCGCTTTGGGTGCCTCGGAGAGACGACGCGCTGTCGAGGACCCGATATCGGGGGTCCGGCCGTTGGTCGACATCGCGTTCTTGTCGGGTGTGGTCACGTCCAGCCGGTGTAACGGTTTGACATAATCCATGTACTCCCGCTTTTCTGCGTCAGTCCGGGGCCAGCGAACCGTCGCCACCTCCGCAATCGCATCCGGGGCGGGGAGGACGGGCGCTGCCGACCAGTCGCCGTCGAGTTCGTCGTTCCCGGGGTGCATCAGCGAATGACAGTCGATACACAGGCCCGCGAGGTTGGTGAGGCGGTGGCTACCCCCCTCGCTGAGGAACTCGATGTGGTGAACGTGCATCCTGCCGACTGTCCCGCGTGTGCGGCCACAGCGACCGCAGGTGTCGCGCTGTCGCTCCCAGACCGCCACACAGCGACCACCCCAGTCCGGGGGGTACCTGTCCGGGTGGCCGCCCTGTTCGTCGTAAGCGGCGTCGAGTCCGAACCGCCGGTACGCCGACTCGATAGTCCGTGCTTGCATGCTACTCGCCCGTTAGCCCACCGCAGTCGCTATACGAGTATAACGATTGGCCCGGCAAGCGGCGTTGCTGGGCGCCCGATTCCTCCCGAGGCTGACCATTTATACCGATACCCGTCCACGTACCGGCTATGCAGACACACATCGTCCCGGTTGGCTTTGACTACGACCGGCTGATCGCGCCGCTGGTGCGCGAGCAGATGGATGTCGACCGCGTCATCTTGCTTGAGGGCGCCGTGGGGAGCGAGGCCAACGTCGAGTACTCCCGGCGGCTCGCCGAGAAACTCGAACAGGACTACCGGAACTTGCTCGGCGCCGAAACCGAGCGGGTCGTCATCGAGGATGTCTACGACTACGACACCGCCTTTGAGCAGGCTTTCGAACTGATCAACGCCGAACTCGACCGGGGCGAGACCGGCGGGGTCTGGGTCAACATCTCCGCGATGCCCCGCACCGTCTCCTTTGCCTTTGCGACTGCCGCCCACTCCATCATGGTCGAACGCGAGGACGACCGGCGGCGCATCCACACCTACTACACCGTCCCCGAGAAGTACTTGGAGACGGAACTCGCCGAAGAACTCCACCGCCAGATCGACCTGCTCGAAGATATCCGGGACGACGCGGCCGGGGACGCCGACGACCGGGTCGCAGAACGACTCGACAGCGCCCGCGAACTCCTCTCGGAGTTCGACGAACGCGGCACCACAATCGGCGCGAAGGAAATCGACGGCAGCCACGTCGTCGAACTCCCCGTCGCCTCCTTCTCGAACGTCAAACCCTTTGAGGAGGTCATCCTCTTTACGCT
>CAZOQK010000244.1:0-3359 GCA_964581735.1 uncultured Halobacteriales archaeon
CGAGTTCCTCCTCGACCGAGAGTTCGACGCCCTCGACCTCCAGGAGGAACTTCGCCACCTCGGTGGCCTCGTACATCACGTCGTCCAGTTCCTCGGCGGTGAAGAAATCGGACATCGCGCCGTAGAGGAAGGTCGCGCCCGCGGTGCGGACCTTCTCCTCGAAGGAGTGACGGGCCTGATTGACCGCCTGCGGGGAGTAGGTGTCGGTCATGAACGGGACGAGTTCGGGCAGGTGGTCCCCGATTTTGGTCATCTCGACGCCCGTTTCGGTCCGAAAGTCGGCACAGAGGCGGGCGATAGCCCACTCGCGGGCGGTGATGTAGGTCCGCTCGCGGAGGAACTCGTTGGCCCGGTCGTAGGTGCTGCCGTCGATTTTCTGAAAGCGGTCGTAGGTCCGGACATCCTTGGGGACACCCGGTTGCGGGTCGTCGGTTCCGGCCTCGTCGTCCTGTTCGGGGCGGTCGGTCTCGGCGTCGAACTGCTGGACCGCGTCGTCCTCGGCCGGGCCGGACTCGTCTGTCATGCGCCAAGGTGGGAGCCGACATCGAAAAAACGTGTCGGCGCTCCGGGAGGCTTTTTATGATCGGCGCCGAGACATCCTCCATGCACATCCTGCTCGGTGTCGGCGGTGACGACCGCTCGCTGGAGGCGCTGACGGAGACCGTCGAGCGCGCCCGCGCAACCGGTGACGACCTCACTGTTGCGCTCTACGGCGAGGGCGACGGGCAGACGCCCTCGGACGCCGAGGGAGCCGTCCGTGATAGGCTCGCGGCTCTCAATTTCGAGGCGACGGTTCGCACACTCGACGGTGACCCCGGGAGTTCGCTGGTGACCGTTGCCGAGGCCGAAGAGTTCGACCGCATCGCCCTCCCGGGCGGGTACCGGAGCCCGCTGGGGAAGATACAACTCGACCCCGTCTCCGAGTTCGTCCTGTTGAACGCGAGCACCACGGTGACTCTGGTCAGATGACGCCCGAATTCCCTGATGACCCGGTCGACGGGTTCCCGACCCCGCCACGTGGGTTCACCGACGCCGAGGACCGCAACATCGTCACCAGGCGCGTCGATTCGAGCGCTATCGACGACCTGCAGGCGATGTATCTCGACTTCGACCCCGAAGACCGCGCACAGGGCGTCCCACCGGTCAAGGAAGACGCCATCCGCGAGTGGCTGGAAAGTGTCGTCGCCGAGGACTGTCTGAACGTCGTCGCCTACCACGGTGACGACGCTGTCGGCCACGCGATGCTCGTCCCCGACACCACCGGCGCGTTCGAGCTCGCGATTTTTGTCCTCCGGTCCTACCAGGGGGCGCTCATCGGGACCGAACTCGTCCGCTCGCTGCTGGGGTGGGGCCAGGAGGAGGGTATCACGCGGGTGTGGCTCTCCGTCGAACGGTGGAACGATCCGGCCGTGCGGCTCTACGAGAAGGTCGGGTTCGAGACGACAGACAGCGCCAGCTTCGAGCTGGAAATGGCGATTCGCCTCGGCAGGGATTAGACCGAGAGGACGGGTTGGCTGGCGTACTCAAGGACATAGAGCGCGGCCCTGCCGACCGTCGCTTCCAACCCGTCGGTTTCCGTCTCCTGGGGGATGACGAGAAAGTCCGCGTCGAGTTCGTCGGCGGCATCAAGGATGACGCTCCCCGGCGTCTGCGTGAGCCGGCTTGCGGAAAAACCAGCCGCGGAACTGCTGGAGAACCCAATCGTGTCGTCGAGGTCGTCTTCGACGCGGTCGGTGAAGGCGCGGTGTTCCTCGGCGACCGACTCAGCGGTCACGTCACCGGCTTCGATGCCGCGCGCAACCGGCTCCTCGAGTACGTGCAGCAGGTGAAGGCTCGCGTCGTACCGGTCGGCGACGGCGATTGCGTAGTCGACAGCGCGTTCGCTCTGGTCACTGGTGTCGACCGGCGCGAGTACGAGGTCGAGTTCGACGCCCATCACACTGATATCCTCGGGGCACCGGCAAAAAGCCGCCGGTCAGTGCCGGAACCGGGCGGCTTTTTTAATCCGCCCGTGGTAGCCGTAGGTATGTTCGAGACGGTCGTCATCGCCACGGACGGGTCCGAGAGCGCCGAGCGTGCCGTCCGCATGGCGCTCGATATCGCCGGCCGCTTTGACGCGACCGTCCACGCACTCTCCGTCGTCGATGCCGGGGACGTGGCTGCCTCGCCCGGACAGATTCGCGAGGACCTCGAGAACGCACTCACCGAAGCCGGCGGCGAGGCCGTCGCCGCCGTCGCGTCGCGCGCGGCCACGGAAGCCCCCGAGTGTGAGGTGGTGACGGCGGTCCGTGAGGGCGACCCGGCCGAGGAAATTATCCACTACGCCGACGACGCCGACGCGGACATCATCGCGATGGGGACTCGTGGCCGCCACGGTGATCACGCGTTCCTGCTGGGCAGCGTCGCAGAGGCACTAGTCCGGCACTCCTCGGTACCCGTCCTCACCGTCCGCCAGCTCGGTGACGAGGAACTCAACGAGGACCTCGGCGTCGGGATGGACTGACCGGACCGAGGGCTTCTTTGTACCCGACGCGTTCGACGGTGTATGGACGATTGGCTCATCGACGACGACCGACTCTCCATCGGCCGCAAGTCGATTCTCCCCGGTGAGGGCTTTTTCAGCCCCGACTCGCTCGACGAACAGCAGGCCGAACGCAAGGCCGCCGACGCACTCACGGACGCGACGACCGTGGTCATCGCCGACCCCGACGCCGACGGCCTGGCCTGCACAGCGCTGGTCCGGGTCGCCCGCGGCGAGGGCGCACTCGTCCCTGCAGGCCCGCAGGAACTCGAGGAGGCCATCGGGTGGGCCAGCGAGTACGCCGAACCCGGCGCTGAACTCTTCATCTGTGACCTCTGTCCCGACAACGAGTACGACATCCAGGATGTCGATGCACTCGTTGAGCGCGTCGACCGGGTCGCGTGGTACGACCACCACCAGTGGAACCCCGGCCTCGCCGACGCGGTCCGCGATGCGGGCGTCGAGCTTACCGTCGGCGACAGCGACGAGGTCTGTACTGCCGACGTGGCGCTCGACCAACTCGATCACGAGTTTGCCGACCGCTATGCCGACCTCGCGGCCGCGACGCGGGACCACGACCTCTGGATTCGGGAGGACTCGCGGTCTGACGACCTCGCGGACTACGCCCACTGGGCCGAACCCGAGGAGTACATCGAGACCATCCTCGAACACGGCGCGGACCTCCCCAAGGGCATCGAGGAGTTCCTCGCCGAGCAACGCATCGAGAAAGACGCCCTGGTCGAGAAGGCCGTCGAGCGCGCCGAGATGCGGGAGGTCGGCGAGTGGACCGTCGGCGTCACCTACGGCCGCTGCTCGCAGAACGAGGTCGCCGAGGCGC
>CAZOQK010000245.1:0-3358 GCA_964581735.1 uncultured Halobacteriales archaeon
CATGAACGTCGAGCGGCCCTGTGCGAGTTCGTCCAGCGCGCCGACGCGAGTGTAGATACCGTCGACCAATCCGATGCGGGCGGCGCGTGCGGGGACGAAACTCCCGACCTGTGCGAGCAGCGTAATCAGCGCCGCCTGTCGCATGTAGGTCGATTTCCCGCTCATGTTTGGGCCGGTGACGATACAGAACTGACGCTCGCTGTCCATCCGCAAATCGTTGGGCACGAAGTCGGTTGTCTGCTCGACGACCGGATGCCGGCCGGCGTCGATGTCCAGTCCGGTCCCGTCAGTGAGTTCCGGGCGCGTCCAGTCGTTGCCGACGGCGTGGGTGGCGAGACTCGCCAGCGCGTCAGTGCGGGCAAGCGCCCGCCCCACATCCTGTAGGAGTTCGGCGTGGGCGGCGACTCTGGCGCGCAGTTCCTCGAACAGTGCCCGCTCTAGCTCGTGGCGTTGCTCCTCCAGTCGCAGCACCTCCCGCTCGCGCTCATCGAGTTTCGGAATCGTATAGCGTTCGGAGTTTTTCAGCGTCTTGATTTGCTCATACTCCTCGGGGACGGCGTCGGTCTCACTTTTGCCAACCTGGATGTAGTAGCCGTCGGTCTTGTTACGGTCGACCGAGAGGTGGGTGATGCCCGTCCGTTCCTTCTCGCGGTCGGGCAGCGTCTCCAGCCACCGCAGCGACGCCTCGTGGCGCTCAACGAGGTCGGCGAGTTCCCCGTCGTATCCGGGGCTGATGATGTCGCCCTGCGTGATGGTGCCGGGCGGGTCCGAGACGAGCGCCGCGTCGAGTTCCGTGGCGAGGTCCGCGACGGCGTCGTGGTCCGGGCGGGCGAGGATGTCCGCCAGGGCGCTATCGGCAAAGCGGTCGGTCCCGGCGACAAGGTCGGCCAGTTCCGGCAGGAGCGCGAGCGTCCCCTGTGCGGCCCGCAGGTCGCGGGCGTCGGCACTCCCGGAGGTGGCGCGGGCGGCCAGGCGTTCGAGGTCATAGGCCCCATCAAGCAGGTCACGGAGTTGCTCGCGGGCCATCGCGGCCTCGGTGAGCGCGGCGACCGCGGACTGGCGGCGTTCGAGTTGCCCCCGCGCTTGCAGGGGTCGGTGGAGCCACTCGGTCAACAGCCGTGACCCGGCGCTGGTGACGGTGTGGTCGACGGTGTCGACGAGCGACCCGGTGCGGTCGCCCTGCATCGTCTCGGTGAGTTCGAGATTGCGCTGTGTCGTCGCGTCAAGTTCGACGTGGTTGCCGCCGCCGTGGGCCTGAAGCCGGGTCATCGACGCCAGCACGCCCGCGCCCGTCTCCTCGACGTACGAGAGGACCCCACCGGCGGCCCGGACGGCGGCCGCCTGCTCGGCGACGCCCACGCTCTTTAGCGTTTCGCGGCCGAACTGCTCGCGCACGCGGTGGCGGGCCCGCCCCGGTGCGAAGGCTTCAGTCGTGTGCAGCGTGAGCACGGCGTCGGTCCGGTCGCGCAAGCGTCCGAGCAGCGGGTCGTCGCTCCGCACGTCCGGTCCGGGCAGAATCTCGACGGGCGCAAAGCGGTAGAGTTCAGTCAGCAGGCGGTCGGCGGCGTCCTCCCCTGTGAGTTCGGTGACGTGAAACTGACCGGTCGTCACGTCGGCGAAGGCGATGCCGTAGGTGTCGGTATCGCGGACGACGGCGGCGAGGTACTGCGTCTCGGCATCCGTGGTTTCGAGTAGCGTGCCCGGCGAGACGACGCGCGTGATCTCGCGGGCGTGCCCGCCGTCGGTCTCGTACTGGTCGGCGACAGCAACCCGGTAGCCGCGTTCGACCAGCGCCGAGACGTACGGCGTGAGTTCGTCGACGGGCACCCCGGCCATTGGATACGAGGAGCCGTGTGAGGATTTCTGTGAGACTTTCAAATCGAGTTCGTCGGCGACACGCTCGGCGTCCTCGGCGAAGAACTCGTAGAAGTCACCACACTGCATCGCAAGCAGGTCGGCGTCAGTGTTGGCCTTCAGCGACAAAAACTCCCCGACGATACCCTCGGCTGTCATACTCCTCTCTGGGTGCGTCCCCGGCTAAAACGCTGTGGGTCGGCCGTCGTCTCATAGTGATTCCTGCGAGTCTTTACCGCCGGCGTCAGCCATACCAGTGCTAAGAGTCGCTGTGACAGCATCTTTCGATACCCTCCGTGAAAATAACCGCAGTAATCACTATCAGGCGTCGTCGAGTTCGTCGAACAGCGCCGCAACCCGGCCCTTGATATCGTCACGAATGGTCCGGACGGTGTCCATATCTTCGCCGTCGGGGTCCGGCAGCGCCCAGTCGCGGATGTCGACGGACTCGCCCACGTCGCCGACATCGAGCGTCGAACAGCCCATTGTCGCCACGTAGTCACACGACCGAAGTTCGTCAAGGGAGATTTCTCGGGGCTGGCGGTCGGAGAGGTCGAAGCCGTCCTCGGCCATCATCTTGACTACTTCCTCGTGGACGTGGTCCGCGGGGTCGGTTCCGCCGGTCAGAATCTCGACGCGGTCCTCCAGACCGCGTTGCTCGCGCTCGCGTTCGGCGATGGCAGTGGACATCTGCGAGCGGCCAGCGTTCTGGACGCACATGAAGGCGATGCGGATCGGGTCGTCGGTGTCGGTAGGTCGGGCCATCGATATCAGTCGTCGTCGGGGGTGGTCGACGCGTCGAGGCTCCCGGTGTCGGCGCCGGTCCAGTCGAAACGCCGCTGGAAGTACAGTGCGACATTGACCAGTGCCAGCAGGACCGGGACCTCGATAAGCGGGCCGACAACGGTCGTGAATGCGACGCCGGACCCGACGCCGAACACGGCGACGGCGACCGCGATTGCGAGTTCGAAGTTGTTCGAGGCCGCGGTGAAGCCGATGGCCGTCGTCGTCGAGTAGTCCGCGCCGATTCCCCTCCCCATCCCGAAGCTCACGAGGAACATCACGACGAAATAGATGGTGAGCGGCACGGCAATAAGCAGAACGTCAGCGGGCGCGGCGACAATGTTCTCGCCTTGCGTTGCGAACATCACGATGACCGTAAAGAGAAGCGCAACCAGCGTTAGTGGGTCGACTTTCGGGACAAACTCCTCGTCGTACCACTCCTGTCCCTTCGTTCGGGTGCCGACGTAACGGGTCAGGAAACCACCGGCAAACGGGATACCGAGGAACACGACGATGGCCTGGAACACCTGTCCCGGCGTGATGTCGAACGTCTCGATGCCAGCGACAAGCGACTCCATGCCCAGCAGTGGCGGGAGCACGAGCGCGAAAAACCAGACGTAGACGCCGTAGGTGACGATCTGAAAGAGGCTGTTGAACGCGACCAGCCCGGTGACGTACTCCGTCGACCCCTCCGCGAGTTCGTTCCAGACCAGCACCATCG
>CAZOQK010000246.1:0-3318 GCA_964581735.1 uncultured Halobacteriales archaeon
CCGCACCGGTATCGAGGACCGGGCCAGCCAGTCGATGTCTGTCTCCTCCTCGTTCTCTGCATCCTCATCATCGGCCTCAGGGTCACCGTCGGCGGCGTCCCACGCCTCGCGGCGTTCCCGGACGGCTTTTAGTTCCTCGCGGGTGTTCTCGATGGCCGCGAGCGCGCCCTCCTTTTTCTCCTCGATGCGCTTGGCCTCGGTGTAGAGGCGGTCGGCGTTTTTCTCGACGCCATCCTGCACGACCAGCGTCGCGGTGTGGCCGCCCACGTCGAGTGTGACGGTTCCCTCGCTGCCGTCGAGTGATTCGACGGCTTCGGCGGCCTCGATGCCCCGGTCTGCGCCCTCGGCGAACCGCTTCTCGATGTCGTCCCAGGAGGCGCCGTCCTCGCGGGCGCTGCGAACCGTCCTCAGCACGTCGTCGACCAGGTCGTAGTGGGCGTAGAGTGCCTCGGCTTTCCGGCGTTCGGCCTCAGCCTGCTCGTTGAAGTTCTCGATTGCCCCCTCCTGCTGGTCGATGATGCGTTCGTTCTTCTCGATTTCCGCCTCGAAATCCGGGCGGTCCCGCCCCCCGGTTTCGGCGGCTTCAGAGTCGGCGTGGTCGGCCTCGAAGTGGGTGAAGTAATCGTCCAGCGCGTCGGTGAAGCTATCGAAGATGTCGGGGCGCAACGCGGCGCGTTCCTCCAGTGGGACCGGCGTCACATCGACGCGTTTGCCCGCGTCCGCACCGGCGCCGTCCTCCCCGTCCTCGCCGTCGGTCTCGTGGTAGACACGGGGGTCGAGGTCGCCCCCGCTGAGGTTCTCGGCGAGTGACTGGACCGTCCCGTAGATTGCCCGGTAGTCCTCGTCGTCGGCGTCGCCGATGTCCATTGTCTTCTCGACGCCGGCGCGGGTACAGAGTTCCTCACCCCACAGCCCGCCGAAATTGAGTTGTGTGGCGAGCGTGCGGACCACGTCGGTGTCGGACTGGTCCATCCGAGCGGCAAAGCCCTCGAAGTCCACGGTGAGGGGGTTGAACCGAGCGTCGGGGAACTCATAGTGCGAGCCGGGCGCGACGGTCCGGGATTTCAGGCGGACAGTATCGAGACAATCCACGACATCGTCGGCCCCGTCGAGTACCGCCACGTTCCCGTCACCGAACAGTTCCGCGACGATGGTCGTGCTATCGTCGTCGCGCTCGAAGCGAAACTGGAGGATACGGTCGAACTCGAACTGTTCGACGCCGGCCAGTTCCGCCCCCGCGAGTCGGTTGCGAAGCATCATCGCGAAGTTGGGTGGGCGTTCGGGTGCGGGCGGGACGTTCTCGGCGTTGGCGATGCGGGCGTGTTTCGTGTCGCCGGTGTCGACCAGCAGTTCGACGCGACCGCGCTCGTAGTGTCTGCATTTCAGCCGGAGGAGGCCGTCGTCGTAGAGGTATGCCTTGTCGACGCCGGCGCCCTCGTAGCGGCCGAGTGCCCCCGCGAGCGCCGCGAGGTCGACGCTCGTCAGCTCCCGCTTTGGCTCCATGTCACCCACGTCTGCGAGGCGGCGGGAAAGAACTGTCGTTACCCCTGGCCGCCGGCCCGTCACAGCCGCGTGCGCAGGGTGTACGTATCAACTGTGATATTTAGGCCCAAGTGTTGTATACACTGCATTGGCTGGTATGTGCTACAAAGAATCATGACCACCGATATTATCTCACTCCTCATGGCCGGGGTCTCCCGGGAGGGTGCTGCTGAGGGCGAGGAGAGCAGCCCCGACGGTGAGGCCGGCAGTGTAGTCGGCGGGGACGACGGCACCGGTGCGACACGGCTCGCCCGGGCCCGGACAGCAGTCGCGTTCGACGACCGGGCCCAGCGGCGCGTCATCTCCAGTGAGGCCGACGGCTCGGCCGAACTCGGCGTCCGTGTCACCGACTTCGCCGACATCTATCCGGCCCCCGTGGAGAACGAAGTCGCATCGAAACACGCGCGGAACCTCTCGAAACTCCTCGAACGGGAGTTCGACGCCGACCGCGCGAACCGCGTCGCATCGACCGCCCGGAAACAGACCGACGACGGCGTTCCACCCGCCGCGTATGTCGCCAGTTACATGCCAATCATCGAGGCACTCGTCGAGGACGCGTTTGGGACAATTGCGGCGGGCAAAGACCCGGCCGAGGCGAAAGACGACCTCACCGCGGCGCTCCGGGCGGCGATGGTCGATATGCAGGTGGGTGTCGACGAGTTCGGTGACGAGGAAGCGGTCGCGCCGCTCGAAGACGGCAGCTACGCGGGGAAGGTCACGACGGAGGAACTGTTCGACTCGATTCCGTATCCCGCCTTCCTCATCGACGACGAACACACGCTGCTGGAGTACAACGTCGGTATCAACCGCTTGCTGGACAACGACGACGACCACCGCGAGTGGCTCGGTGGCGACAACCGTGAGACGGTCGCGGCCGCGACCTACACCGACGGCAGCCGGCACAACAGCCTCGTCGACAAGGTGGCGATGAACCCCCACGACGCCGAGGACCACTGGGACATCGAGGATGTCACCGACGAGCACAGCGACTACACGGACCACACGGTCTACGAGGACACCAGCGTCTCGAAGACCGAGACGGGCGAGGAGACCCACATCGGCTTTCTCGCAGTGCCCGTTTTCGGCGACGACGGCGACCTGAAGGCTGTCTTCGAACTCGTGGAGGACCGCAGCAAGGAGGTGCTCCACCAGCGTGAGGTCGGGACGCTCGTGACGGAAGTGACCGACACGCTCCACCGGATCGGCGACGGCGACCTCTCCGCCCGTGCGGCGTACACCGACGATCACGATATCATCGAAGACGAACTGCTGGAACTGACGACCGACGTGAACCAGATGGCGGGGAACTTCGAACAGCTGGTAAACAGCGTCGACGAGAAAGCCGAGGACCTCAGCGGGTCGATCCAGCGGGCGACCACGAGTGCCCACAAAATCAATCAACAGGTCGAGGAACAGAACGACTCCCTGGAGAGTGTCGCAAACGAGATGGAGGACTTCTCGGCGACGATGGAGGAAGTCGCCGCGAGTTCCAACGAGGTCGCGGCCGCTGCAGAGCGCGCGCTCGAAGAGGCCGACAGCGGCGTCGAAGCGGGCGAGGACGCCCGCGACGTGACCGGCGAGGTCATGGAAATCAGCGACCGCCTCGTCGACACTGTCGAGGAACTGGACGAGTACATGACCGAAATCGGCGACGTGGCCGAGGTCATCGCGGACGTGGCCGACCAGACCAACATGCTCGCGTTGAACGCCAACATCGAGGCCGCCCGCGCGGGCGAGGCCGGGTCGGGCTTTGCCGTCGTCGCCGACGAGGTGAAA
>CAZOQK010000247.1:0-3223 GCA_964581735.1 uncultured Halobacteriales archaeon
GAGGACTAACATGAGCGAAGCCACCACGACCGACGAACTCAGCGAGATCGGCGCAACCGAGACCGTCACCGGCAACGCAACCACACTCTCGCAGATCCACACGGGGGCGGACGAACACACGGGGAACACGCAGCTGCTCCGCAAGGAGAAGATCCGTCTCCCGGACGAGGATCGGTTCGACGATGTCCCGTTCATCGCAGGCAACTCGGTGCGCGGTCACCTCCGCCGGCTCCTCGCCGAGGACCTCGTGCAGCGCCTCGACTACACCATCACCGACGAACGGCTGTTTCACCTGCTCCGGGCGGGCGGCGTCCTCGAAAAGAGTGGCAAGGCCGAGATCGACGTGGGGATGCGCCGCGAGATCCGCGACGCGTTCCCTATCATCGACCTGCTCGGCGGCAGCACAGGCAACCAGATGTTCGGCGGGACGGTGGACATCCACCACATGACCCTGGTCTGCCGGGAAAACAACTGGCGGACCGAAGCGCAGTCCGAGACCTCGTGGCGCGAGTTCGTCGATGAGATGCACCAGACGCGGATGCACGACGAACCCGACGACACCGGGATGGACGTGGACTTCGGGTTCGACTTCGACGCCGACGACGAGGACGCCGCCGGGAGTCAGCAGATGATCTACCACTTCGACACCATCGTCCCCGGCGCGCAGTTCGAACACAGCGTCCGCTTCGAATCGTACGCGACCGAACTCGCCCGCGCCTGCCTCCTGCACGGCCTCCGGCTCTGGCAGAACGAAGGCGTCATCGGCGCCATGTCGTCGTCGGGCCTCGGGCGCATCAATATCGACTACGAGGCCGACCTCTCGGAAGCCGACCGCTACACAACATACGTGGACGAACAAGGCGGAGAAATCATTGAGGCGCTGGACACGCTCGCGGACAAGTGACCATGCCGACGCAACAACTGCTCCTCAGGCTGGCGGTCAAGCACGACTGTGCGTGGGAGCGGCGCTACCATCGCAAGATCCGGGGACGGCTCGACCAGGCACTCCGAGGAACGTCGTTCGACGGCCTCCACGACAGTGATCGCGCGGCGTTTGCGTTCTCGGACCCTATGCCGTTCGCTCCGGAGCTTGAGGCTGGGGACGACCTCTATCTGGTCGTTGCATCACCGTCTGTCGGCGTCCTTCAGGCAATCGCAGCCGATCTGGCCGAGCAGCCGACGCTGACGGCCGGGAGTATGCTGTTCGATGTGCGAGCCGCCAAGCCCATCGAGCAGGATGTCGGCGTGCCAGGGACGAGCGGTACCATTACGACGGCGTCTGGCGTCTGCATCACAGTCAACGATGCCGACGAGACGGATGTCTGCGAAACACGGGAGTATTGGACCGACCGCCATCACAACACCGAGACGTTTCGGACGGCACTGCACGAGTCGGTTCACGGGTTATTCGAGCACGAGACGACCGGCGACCCGCCAGAGCAGGAACTGTTCGACGCGTACGACCACCGGAAGACGTACGCTGTTGAGATTGACGTAACGCCACAACAGTCGCTGACGGTCCTCGCGAGCAAGTGGGACTTTGGGTATACCGTCCGCGACGAAACGCACCGCAAACGGCTGAACACGCTGCTCGCGCACGGCGTCGGAGCGCGGCGAGCATATGGGTTCGGGATGCTCCAGCCCCGTAACAACGAGGTGAGTGCATGACCTCGAACCTGCAACTCACGCTCGAACTCGGGAGCGGGATCGCGCTCGGGCACCCGTGGCTCAACGGTGACGGCGTCCTTGAGCGACTGGCGCTTATCGACCACGCCGGCCGCGAGTACGACCGGTGGGTTGCTAATCTCGAGGAAGATGGCCCGGCGGACCTCCGGGACGTGGACGCCGTCGAAACCGGTCTGGAGTACACTGACGGCATCGCGCACGCGTCCGTATCGCAGTTCGATACCGACCGAACGGTTGAGACGACGCTCTACTCGTCGTACGATGAGGTGCGGGCACACACGGTCGGTGGGTCTCGCCCACGGTCGAAAATCCCCATCGGCGGCGGCGCGTTCAAGTCCCAGATGATCGACGTCGTCTACCGACCCGCCCGGCAGTGTACGTTCTACTTCCGCGGCGACCGCGGGCGGATCGAGCACCTTCTCGACACCCATCTGACTGACCTCGGGAAGAAGACGGCCGCCGGCTTCGGCAAGGTTGTCGATTGGGGGCTTCGAGAGATCGACGTGGACTACTCGCTCGTCCATCCGAGCGAAGGCGTGGCAATGCGGCCACTCCCGACGACCGTCCTCGATGAGTGGGACGACCAGCAGACGCTCACTTACAAGACGCCGTACTGGTACACGGAGTGGGCGACCGAGTGCGCACCGCCAGGGGCGGAGGTGGAGCCAGCGTGGTAGACTTCCCAGACCCAGAGGACAGCACCGAGTTCGACTTCGACCGTGGCAGCGATGGGATGCCCGACCGGACGCGGCGGGCGTTCCAAGCGCACGCCGACCAGGAGCTGGGCGATCGGCCCGCTGAGGCCATCGCGGAGATCGAGCGCGTCTACCGCGCCGCTCCCGATGCAGTTGTCTCTGTGTCGGGTGGCAAGGACTCGATGACGGCGCTCGTGCTGGCTGCTGAGTCGGATGCAGAACACAGGGCGCTCCATTTCGACTGGGGACGTCGCTTCATACCACGCGAGATCGAGCGCGACGTGGTCAAGAGCATCCGCGAGTACGTCCCGGACGAACGGTTCTTCGTCGCCAGCTACGAACGCGCGAAGTTCGAACCGTATCCCGAGAACAGCCATTTCCGCCAGAACCTATGGGGTGACCCCGGCGGAGAAGCATACGAGGGCGTTGGCGCGCTAGCGGGAGCGCTCCACTACTGTGATGATATTGACACGCAGATCGTCGGCCTTCGGCGCGGTGAGTCCGGAAAGCGTGAGCGGAAGTTGAATGGTCTCTACGGCGAGTCACTCGGATTGCCCGCGGCGTTCCCACTTCGAGATTGGTCGGCGCGGGACATCTGGGCGTATCTCGTGGACCATGACGTGCCGTATCCGGGCCACTACGACCGGCTCGCAGCGACGACAGGCGACGGAGGCCCGCGGGCGTACGAACGCGCGCGGTTCACGACGTTCTTCGACCCGGAGTTCGAGGAGATCGGGGGCGCGGCGATGGGGGTTGCCGAGTGGCGGAACCGCGAGATAGAGTAGCCGACTGCCCCCGGCCCTGAGTTATACTCACTTTCTCCCGAAGGATTTAAGTATACG
>CAZOQK010000248.1:0-3193 GCA_964581735.1 uncultured Halobacteriales archaeon
TGATGGTCGTCGAGGGCGTCGCGCCCGTCGAGGAGATGATCGGCTTCTCCTCGGACATCCGCTCCGCGACCGAGGGTCGTGCTTCCTGGAACACCGAAAACGCCGGGTTCCAGGTCATGGCCGACAACCTCCAGCGTGAAACTATCATGGAGATTCGCGAGCGCAAGGGCATGAAGCTTGAACTGCCCGAGATGATTGAGTATATCTAGGAGCCACTTTTTGACTCGTCGGGTGTCGAGCGCCTCCGGCGCTCGCACCACTCCTCGCAAAAACTTGGGGAAAAATGCTCCTCGCGCTCGGTAGAGCGCTCGGAGTTGCTGTCGTAGTCATCTACCGCACCGCAACGGCACAGCAACGGCAGTCCTGCCCTTCCCCGAGTCGGCTGATTAAACAGCCTCCCGGCCCAACTGCGTACACTCCCCGACCGAAACCTACAGAACGGCGGGGCCGGATGCGGGCGTATGCCGACTGTCGACGAACTCCGCAACGAGATTCGGGAGGCCACCGACCGCTACGAACGCATCGAATCGACCGCCTTCACCAAGGAAGCGCTCGCGGCCATCTGCGAGACCGTCGACTACGAGGTCGACACCAACCGATTGCCCTCGAAGGCACAGATGCGGGCAGGGATTCTCCGGCAACTGGGTGAACTGCCGACGGACGACCCCGAACAAGCCGAGAGTCCGTTCCGAAAGGCAGCGTTAGAGCGGATAGCGGCGGCGCTTGGCCAGGAGTGAGAGAGTCGGGTGGTGGTGGGCAATCCGTCCGTTTACTTGCCGGCGAACACAACTGCGGGTATGTCCCTGAAATTCCAGATTGCAGATATCCTGCTGGGGAGTTTGCTGGCTGGCGCCGGAACGTTCGTCCTTGGCGCGGTGATTGCGCCGTCTACGGCCGTTGCACTCGGGGCGTTCTTCGCCGCGATGTATTATTTCTCGCGGAACCCGTGGGGAAGCCCAGACGGCGCCGAGTACAACGACCGTATCGACGACCTCTACGAACAGTACCTCCCGTAGTCACCCCTCGTTTGCCAGCCCGACCGCCTCGGACTCGTCGACTGGCCCGCCGCTGGTGTTGGACTCAAAGCGTGCGCCGCCCGCGGGACTCCCGGCAATCGAGACGGTCTAACCGTGGGCGCTGGCGACGTTCTCGACGATAGCGAGTCCGAAGCCGGCGCCCTCATCGTTGCTCGTGTGGCCGTGTTCGAAGACGGCACTGCGCTTCTCCGATGGGATGCCGGGACCGTTGTCTTCGACGTAGAAGCCATCCGGTGTTGTCCCGGTCCGAACCGCCACACCGACAGCCCCGTGTTCGACGGCGTTCCGATGAGCCTGTGAATCGGGGCTCGTGGAGCCATGCTCCACGGCGTCGTCGGACTGCGTTCGACTGTCTGTCGGACCGTGTTCGACGCTGTTCCCAAAGAGGTTCTCGAACGACTGGACGATACGACTCCCACCGCCGTCCACGGTCCCATCGGGGTCGTTGCGAAGCGTCCCGCTGTGGCTTTCGACGTGGTCCCATGTGTCGGTAGCCGCCGCCGCGGGGGCGACCGGTTCGGGGCCGTCGACGGGCCGATAACGCGTACCCTCCAGGCCGGTGTCGACTGCCCTAGCCGCCCTGCCAGCCTCCGTGTCACCTGCCGCCCCCCGTCGTGGGTCGCAACCGCGTATCCGCCTGCAAGGCCGGCGAGGAACAGGGCGGTCTCGATAACTCCTATATGGCACTCAAACAACACGCATAAATAAAACCCTGCTCCGGTCGGAACGACGGGATTCTTATAGCCGGCCCACCGAGAGGCTGGCAATGAGCCTCCGCACCCGATTCGGCAGAGGTGGTAGCCGATGAGCGACTCGACGGAGGAGGTCCGGGCCTACACTGTTCGGCTCGAACTAGTGGACCGCCCCGGGGAACTGCTCCGGGCGCTCGAACCCATCGCCGCCAACGGCGGCAACCTCCTCTCGGTCTTCCACGAACGGGGCAACGTCACACCGCGTGGCCACATCCCAATCGAAGTCGACATGGAGGCGACACCGGAGCGGTTCGACGACATCGTTGACGCGCTCCGCGACGAGGGCATCAACGTCATCCAGGCTGGTGCCGAACGCTACGGCGAGGAACTCACCATCGTTCTCATCGGGCACCTGGTCGATACGGACCTGTCGGATACGCTCGACCGCGTCGAGGAATCGTCGGGGGCGTCGATCCGGGACCTCTCGCTGTCGGCCCCCGAGGACAGCGAGGGCGAGTCCAGCGCCCGCGTCCGACTGGCCGCCCAGCGCGGCGAGACCGACGCCGCACTCGATATCGTCCGCGAGGTGGCCGAGGAAAAGGGCCTACAGGTCATCGAACCGCTGACGCCGGGTGATGCGCCGTGAGACTCGCCGTCCTGGGTGCCGGTGCTGTCGGCACCTCCATTGTGGACCTCGCAAGCGAGTACGACCACACCGTGACCGCCCTCGCGGATTCGCGTAGCGCCGTCGTCGACGCCGACGGCATCGACGGCGACGCCGCCGTCAAACGCAAGGAGAGCGAGGGCATCGTCGGCGACGCCGACCCCGAGGACGCTCTCGATGCGGAGTACGACGCCCTCGTTGAGGCAACGCCGACGACGCTCGGCGATGCCCAGCCCGGGTTCGGGCACATCGAGCGCGCGCTCGAACGCGATCGGCACGTCGTACTGGCGAACAAGGGGCCGGTCGCGGAACGCTATGCCGACGTGCGTGCGCTTGAACGTGAGAGCGCGGGCGAGGTGTGTTTCGAGGCGACTGTCGGCGGCGCGATGCCGGTACTCTCGACGATTGCGGACTTCGGGCCGGACCATATCACGGCTGCGCGTGGCGTTCTCAACGGCACCGCTAACTTCATTCTCTCGCGGATGGCTGCCGAGGGGCTGGGCTACGAACACGTCCTCGCGGAAGCGCAGGATTTGGGCGTCGCCGAAGCCGACCCGACCTTCGACGTGGAGGGTATCGATGCCGCGCTGAAGTTCGTCATCATGGCGAACGTGCTGGGCGATGGCCGTGAGTACACGCTCGATGACGCGAACGTCGAGGGCATCAAAGATGTCCCGGCCAGCGCACTCGAACTGGCAAACGAGGACGGCCGCACCATCCGTCTCATCGGCGAGGTCAGCGACGGCGAGGTGCGCGTCGGGCCGCGACTCGTCCCCCAACACGGCGCACTCGCGGTGACC
>CAZOQK010000249.1:0-3146 GCA_964581735.1 uncultured Halobacteriales archaeon
GTGCCCGGCCTCCTGAAGAACCTGCTGGAGGCGTTCGCCGCCGAGCGCGAGGACGGCCAGACGTTCCGCGAGTGGGTCGACGCCACCGGCGAGGAACCGCTCATCGAGTTCGCCGAACCCGAAGAGACCGACTACGAGGACCCCTGCCTGACCGACGCGAAACGCTCGTGGTACCCCTTCGCCGACGGCGAGAGTCCAGCCCCGACCAAACCCGACGGCACCCCAATCGAGGCCGACGACTGAATGGACCGCAGACTGCTCGACGTGACCGCGTACACGACGTTCGACTTCGTCCCCGCGCAGGCGACCGGGCCGGACTGGCTCGAAGAGGCCATCGCCGTTCTCGACGCCAGCGTTCCCGACCACGACCCCGAGTGCGTCGAACTGAGCCTCGAACTCGACCCGTCGGACCTCGACAATCTGGACCACCACGCCGATATCGTGAAACTCTCACCCAACGAGGCCCGGGAACTCGCCAGCGACCTCGAAACGGCCGCGAACAAAGCCGAACAGGTACAGGAAGTGGACTGAGTCCCGATTAGTTTCGGACCCGTGCCTACTGCTGTTCAGTCGCTGTCGTCGCGACCGTCTCGATGCTTGCGCCGTCACCATCAACCGATAGTCGATAACCAAGTGTGAATTCGGTGCCTCCGCTTGTGACCGTCATTGGAACGGCGGTTTCGTACACACTCGCGGGAAAACACTCACCGCTCGGTTCGCCGTAATAAACGTCGTGGGCAACAGACTTCCTCTCTCCGGCAGCGAGGCGTCGCGGTGAGGGTGTCGTTTCGATAATCGAGCGGGAAATCCGCTTGCCGTCGTCGTTCACGAACCGCCAACATCCGGTCATGCGCCCGTCTGCAAGCCCGAACGCCGATATGCCTGGCACGTCGGGCGGGAGGAAAACAGCAGACCCAGATAGACTCTCAAGACGCGGGATGTCCGCCAGGAGCGGCGTATCACTGGTCGGGAGCAATTCGAGCGACTGCTCGCTCTCGTTTGTCACACTGAGTTCAGCACGCATCGGCGCGGAGTCGGTCGCTTCACGTACGATAGTACCGTCGTGGGATATATTTGAAGGGGATGGCGTGTCGGTACGGAGCGAAGAACAGCCAGCCACCACACCGACTGTAACGAGCGCAGAAGCGGCGCGGAGGCAGCGTCTACAAGCTGAACAGGGCGAGTGCCTCGGGGCTTGACCCCGAGGGCAAAGCCCGTCGAAAGATTAACCAAACCACGTTTCGTATGTTAAGTACAGTCAGAGACTCCAAAAGACGGATTAAAGATCTTAATCCAATGCTGACTGAGACAACTATGGAAATGTGGTGTCTCTCAAAACCCGCCGTTGGCGGTGAGACGGACACTATCGGGTCGTGGTGGAGCGACCGACTCCCACGGACACAACGCGGCGTGTTCGGGTGTTAACTCCAACCGAGTGCATCCGCACGAGGTCGGGAGGAATTAAATTCGCCTGCGGGTGCGGTGCAGAACCCTAAACGGTGAAGCCTCGGGGCTTTGCCTCCGAGGTACTTCACGGGAGGGCATACTCGGTATGCGACAGTCCGGTGGTAAACGCTTTCTGGAGAACGGGACGGCGGCAGTTCGTCTGGGCCACAACTGCTCAGTTACATATCTGACCCACCCTCGTCGCGGACCCACTGAGCGACTTGGCGCCCGAAATCGTCGTAGACATCGAGTTCCGTCTGCAGGAGTTCGTACACCTGTTCGTACTCGACAGTACCGTACTCGTGGGCAAGCACGTTTCTGAAACCGACTGCAGCGACGAGTTTGTCCGCCGTTGCTTCGGCTACGACATCGCTTCGGGCGAGGGCCCGAATCGCCTCCTTCGACGCGCCACCGTCGTACTCGAAGTCCTGTGTTGCGATGTGTTGTGCGAGGTCGGCACACGCCTGGATAGCGTTCTCGAACATCCGTTCGACGGCACGCTGTTCGGTCGTATCGGCCAGAAATTTCTCCTGAGGGAGTCGCTGTTTGGCTGTCAGTTCGCCGTGGTACTGCTCTATCTGTTCGAGTTTCGTCGCAACGACCCGCTCGTCAGCCATGGAGACCGTCCTCTGCGATGCGGTCGATGGTGTCACGCTGGTGGCGCTGGATTGTGTCGCGTTCCTCGCTGAATTGCCTCTCCACCTCGGTTTTGAACGCCTGGAACGCCGCCTCGTCCCCACAGAGGAATTCACCGCGGACGGCGTCGTGCGCGACAGCCAATGGGAGTCGGTCGATGTCCGAGATATCGACGAACGGTTCGTCCTCACGCTGGAGGTCACCGGCGAGGAAACACCGCTTGCGGAACCGTTCCGCTGCGGACAGCGTCTCGGAGAACTTGACGGCGACATCGACATCGGAGTCCTCGCGTGCTGTGTTGGCTGCCTGCGAACCGAACACGACGGCGAATTCGGTGTCCTCGTCGGCACAGAGTACCGCTTCGAGGTCCGAGAGCACCGCCGAGCGGTTGCCGTCGCTGGACATACACGAATCAACGTCGTATCCTCACAAAAGAATTCTGCCGCCTCTCGGCCCCCACTCCGTTCGGGGCCGTCTCAGTTCATCTCGAATTCGATTGCCGCACCCTGCCACGACCATCGTTTTCCGCTCGGGTCCACCGGACCGCTCGCACAAAAAGCTGGGACAGAAAGCGCTCCCTCGCTTCGCTCGGGACCGTTCTCAGTTCATCTCGAATTCGATTGCGGCCCCTTGCCCGAAGCCGACACACTCGGTCGCGAGTCCGAGGTCGGCGTCGCGGCGGTCCATCTCGTGCAACAGCGTCACAGGCAGGCGCGCGCCGGAGGCACCCAGCGGGTGGCCGATAGCGATTGCGCCGCCGTTGACGTTGAAGATGTCGTCGGGAAAGCCCAGTTCCTCCTGACAGTAGAGACACTGGCTGGCGAAGGCCTCGTTGAGTTCCACGAGGTCGTAGTCGCCGGTCTCTCTCCCGGTGCGCTCACAGAGCTGGCGCACGGCCGGGACCGGGCCGACGCCCATGATGGTGGGGTCGACGCCCGCGACCTGGTGATTGCCGATTTCGGCCATAATCGAGAGGCCGTGGTCCTCGGCGTACGCCCGGGAGGTCACGGCGAGTGCAGCCGCGCCGTCGGTGGTCTGGGAGGCGTTGCCCGGCGTGACCGTGC
>CAZOQK010000250.1:0-3109 GCA_964581735.1 uncultured Halobacteriales archaeon
CGCAGGCGGGGAGTACTCCGTCGGGCTCGTCTCACCCGCGATGTGGTCGACCTGATAGCGGGTCGCCTCCTCGCCGAAGCCGGGGTTGACCTGGAACAGCTCCACGATTTCGTCCGTGTTCATCCCGATGCTCGTCAGAAAGGACGCGATGGCAAACCGGGAGTGATGTTCCAGATGCTCGCCTTTCTGGACCTGGTCCAGGAGATACTTCATACACGGCGGGAACATCTCGGGGACGACGGTGTCTATCTCGCGTGTCAAATCGAGGTCCCCGAGCAACCCCCGGACGTGTTCAAGTTCCTCGGTCAGCGCCTCGGCGATGGGGTCGGGCACGTCGAAGGGCAGGCCGTCCTCAATGTGGTGGCTCACCGCCTGTTTGAGCAAGACGAGCAGGTCCTTCTCCGAGAGCGGAACCTCGCCATCGGCCAAATCGCGGTTGACGAGCCGCCACTCGTCGTCGCGCTGGTCGGCGGCGTGGTCGAGATACGCGCCGACGGCCACCCGGTAGCCCTCGGGGGTTTCCCGGACCGAGCGGGCGAGGTCAAACTCCGCGAGCAGGGCGTCGAAAGAGAGCTGTTCGGTCTGCGTACTTTTGAGCGCGCCGTCGTCGCTGAAATCCTCGCTAAAACGCTCGTAGGCCGTCGCGGCCTCGGCGCGGGCGTACTTGCGGGTACAGACGTGTTCGTCGACCAGCGAGACGATGACCCGCGCAACGGGGTAGGAGAGTAGTTCCACTCGCGGGCGGCGGTGTGGCTCGCCGACGGTGCCGTCGTGTATCGCCCCCTCCACGCGGGCCAGCGCCCGCTGAACGACCGTCTCCTCGTTGGCGACCACCGACGCGAGATTCACGTCGGCGGCCTCGACGGCGTCGCGGGCACCCTCGAGGAACGGATACCGCGCGTGAAGTGGCTTCATCGCTACCCGGTTGTATGCGGGCCAGCAAAAGCCCGGCGGTCACCACACACCGCTAAATACGCAGGGACGATGACGTATCAGTATCGGGTAAATAGGTTGCGGTGGCACCGCTGGCGCTGAAACTGTTAGTGGTCTTTTATAATCGCTCGTCGTGAAGTGTATCGCATGCGCCCTGAACTACGCAGTATCGTCCGTGAGGAACTGCTCCGGAGTATCGCTTGGTTCGGCCTCGGACTGGTCGGCTGGCCGATACTCGCCGAGGAACTCGCCGTCTTGGAGACGAACGCCCTCATTGTCTTTGGCTTCCCGCTGCTCACCTGGGCTGGCCTGACCGCGACGTTCATCGGCGTCCGCGCCGTGACCGACGCCGAACTCCAAATTGAGACCCCGTGGGGGTTCTCGGCGAGCGTCCTCGCCGGGATGGGGCTTGCCGGGCTTGGCGGCATCTACCTGGTCGCGACTGGCGCCTCCGCGCTGTGGGTGAGTGTCGCCTACGTCTGCGTCGCCGCCGCGACCATCGGCTGGCACTGGTACGCGCGCCCGCCACGCGGCGAGTCACCGACCCCGACCTGAGTCGGGTTCACTCCTCTAGTTCCCGAATCACGTCGCTGGCGTCACCACCGTCGCTGACGATGCGCCGGTAGCGGTCCTGGCTCATCTCGACGGTTTTGATCTGGCCCTGCCGGACGACTTCGAGTTCCACGGTCCCCTGTGGGTTGTTCCGCCGCCGGAAAGAGGCGACGGCGCTGAAGACGAACCACAGCGTGATGGCGCCGCCGAGTCCGTACAGCATGACCGTCTCGAAGGCCATCGAGTTCGCCGTCCGGGTCCACCGCGTCGGGTAGGCCTGCCAGAACAGCCAGGTTCCCACAACGGAGAGGGTACTGCCGGCGACGACGCCCAGGCGGGCCCGACGGCTCGCCGGCAACACGACGACGACGGCTAGGAACATCGCTGGGATACCCAGTCCCGCGAGTACTCCCGACTGGGCTTTCGCAAGTGTTGTGTCGCCGGCGACGGCGAGGAGGACGATGGCCGCAAAGACCGCGAGCGCACCCGAGACGCCGAGTGTGAGCCCGCCGGCGACGCGGCGGGAGCCCCGCTCGGTGACGCTTCCCCGGTTGTAGGCCTCGTCCAGACTTGGCATGTGCGGTTATTGTTCGTCCACCTACAAAACAATGCGTCAGACAGCCGCAAGACGAGGTGTTGGTGTCTGTGCTGATGTGGAGATAGCGCGTACTGCACACTCCATTGCGTGCCGACATTGTGCGAGGACCGCAACGAGCGCACCGGGTCAAGCAGGGCGTGACCATCGGGAGCGTCTTGATGAGGAACAGCGAGCAAAGTGAGTCAAGAGTGCAGGGGCTTCGGGCAAAACGACCACGAAGGCCCCGGTCGGGACCGCTCGCGTGCTGCTCACGGGTCGCTGCGCTCCCCGTTCGCTTGTCGCGGTCCGTTGCTTCGCTCGGACCGCGCATTCGCTGTGCGCTTCGCTCAATTCATTCGTTGTGGTTTCCGTCGTCGTGTTTCGCGTTCCCGACCGCCCCTTTTGTTCCCACCCCACAGCAGCCACACGCCTCCCCAACCGATTCACTCGTTCGTTGCACCCACTCGCTCATCCCTCGCACAGTGTTTGTCGCGCACAGGGCGCGACAGCGCGCGCCACACCGAAGTATAGACCGTAGAAAACCCAGAGAAGAGCGCTTCAGTTACTCTGAATCCGGGGGGCGAGCATGTAGGTTACTTGACCCTGACCCTCGGCGATATCGAAGTGAAGTTTAACGGGGAACTCCTCGCCGAGTTCCATCGTCACCTCGGCGGCAGAGGGAATCGCTTTGTTCATATCCTTCAGGTAATCCAGCGAGAACAGCGAGGAGGCCGGCCCAACGACGAGGTCGATAAGGTCCTCGGTGTCGAGTTCGAGATGCACGTCGTCGGTGTCGCCCTCGGCTTTGACGTAAAACACTTCATTGGTGTCGTTGACGCCGAGTTCGATGTGGTCTGAGACCATATCCGCCGCTTTTACCGCGCGGTCGATGTCCCGGCCCTCGATGACGATGGTGGCGGGGAGGTCGAGGTCAGGCAAGTCCGGTTCCTCGCGGATGGATTCGGGGTCGATGAGCGCGAGCGTGTACTCCAGGCCGTCGATGGAGATGTGCAGCTTCCGGGTTTCCTCGTCGAGTTCGAGGTGGAC
>CAZOQK010000251.1:0-3077 GCA_964581735.1 uncultured Halobacteriales archaeon
CGATTATCCTGCCGGACTGGTATCTCTACTGGTCCTTTGGCCTGCTGAAACTCGGGCCGCTGAACCCCGACCTCAGCCTGCTTGGCGGCCAGAAACTGATGGCCGACCGGACCTACGGCGTCCTCGCGAACGTCGTCGTCGTTGGCGCCATCGCTGTCGTGCCCTTCCTGAACAAGGGTGCGGCCCGGCGCCCGGTCGAACAGCCCTTCTGGGCGGCTATTGGCATGGGCGGGTTCGTCTTCGCCTTCACGCTCGCCGCACTGGCGGTTAAGAACCTCATTTCGATGGACACGAACGTGTTGTTTGACCTGGCGTTCCTCGTGCCGGTCGTCACGGCGTGTATCACCTATGGCGTCTTGAAATCGATGCGCGAAGGCTACATGTTCGACCTGAATCGCCGGTACTACCGGCTGCGGCCACCGAAATAGATGGCTGACACGCCCGAGGAGGACTCAACGGCCCGTGCGGAGGGCGCACGCGACGTGGTCGTGCCGCTTCGGGTGTATAAGGCTATCACGGTCTTCTCGACGCTCTTTGCAGTCGTGTTCGTCCTGCTCGGGTTCGTTCTCCTGGATTCGGCGACGAACAGGGCAACCGCCGAGGTGTCCGAAATCGACCCCCTGCTTGCCATCATCGGCATCGCCTGCCTCGTCGGTGGGGCGGCGGTCTACGCCTTCTCGACGCGGTTTCGCACCGAGGGAATGGGAAAGTCTAAAGACGAATCCGACAAAGAATCAAATAATGGCTGATGAATTCATCAAGGGCTTCGGTATCTTCGTGACCTCGATGCTCGGCTGGCTGATGATCGCCGGAACCTTCAACACGCCGAGTTTCGAGGGGACACAGCTGACGGCACCGAACCCCGAGACGAGCGACGTGTACATCCAGCTCGCGCTTGTCCTGAAAGACGCGCTGTTCTGGGTGGGCATCCTCGGCGCACTCACGTTCTGGGTCGTCATCCCGGCCGTCGAGCAAGCGCGCCGCGCGCTCGGCGAATAACCCAAGCACAATTCCTTTGCGGCCCCCGCTCTAAGTAACGCTAATGTCGAAGTGTGATGTGTGCGGCAAACAGGAGAACATGCCGTACCACTGCCGGCACTGCGGGGGGACCTACTGCGCGGAACACAGACTCCCGGAGTCACACGACTGTCCCGGACTTGAAAACTGGGGTGACAACGAGGCTGTCTTCGACAGCGGCTTCGAGAAAACTGTCGAGGGCAACGGGAGTTCCGGCGATGTCACCGACCGCCTCGGCCTGAACACCGGTCCCGGGAGCTGGGCGGGCTACTTCCGGAACAACATGACCTTCGTCTTTCTCGGGGCGATGTGGGTCACCTTCCTCCTGCAGTACGTCGTCGGCTACCTGCTGACGGGGACGTTCAACCCCGGGATATTCGGACGGGACGCAACGTGGGAAGCCATCTTCGTGCTCTCATCGGCCCACCCCGAGTACGTCTGGACGTGGATCACCTCTATTTTCGCACACGGCGGGTTCTATCACATCGCACTCAACAGCATCGTCATCTACTTTTTCGGCCGGTTAGTCGAGGATTACATCGGCTCGAAGCAGTTTACGCTGCTCTTCTTCGCCAGCGGTGCCATCGCCGGGCTGAGCCAGATCCTGCTCGGCCTCGTCCAGTCGCCCGGCGACCCGACGGGCGTCGTCGGCGCCAGCGGTGCCGGGCTGGCAATCATGGGCGTGTTGACGATTCTGAACCCCTCGCTGCGGGTGTATCTCTACTTCATCATTCCCGTTCCGCTGTGGGCTATCACTGGCTTCTACGCGGTCATTAGCGTGCTGGGCATCATCGGCCCGAGCCTCGCCGGCGCGAACGTCGCCAACGCCGCTCACCTCGTCGGCCTCGCCATCGGACTGGCCTACGGGTACCGGGTCAAGGACAAGATTCACCTCCCGAACCAGTACCAGTTCGGTGCGGGACCGGGCGGTCCCGGCGGCCCCGGCGGTCCGGGTGGTCCCGGTGGGGGCGGCGGCCGCCGACGCGGCCCGTTCTGATGGAGGTCGTCCGTCCGGACTTTGTCTCCGACCCCGACCTTTCCCGCGAGGCGATGGAACGGCTCCAGTGTGACATCGCCGATGTCGCCGAGTTCAGTGACGACCCGGGGTTCGACCCCGCGAGCGTCGGTGCTCCCGACAGCGACCAGACCCGCCTTGACGGGTCCGAACTGCCGCTGGTCGCCGGTGTCGACCAAGCCTTCGACGGTGAGGATGCGGTGAGTGCCGTCGTCGTCTCCCAGGGCGAGGAGGTGATAGAGCGCGTCTCGGCGGTCGAACCGGCGGAGATTCCGTACATCCCGGGCCTGTTGAGTTTCCGCGAGGGTGGGGCGATTCTCTCGGCGCTGTCGAACCTGGATTCTGACCCGGACGTGCTCGTCGTCGACGGCAGCGGCCGCATCCACTTCCGGGAGGCGGGACTTGCGACACACATCGGCGTGGCCGTCGGCTGTCCCGCCATTGGGGTGGCAAAGAATCTGCTGTGTGGCACGCCACACGAGTCGCTGGATGAGTCACTGCCAGAAGGGACGCGTGTCGCTATTGACGCCGACGCGGACGTGACCGCGCCCGACGGGACCGTCATCGGCTATGCTCTTCAGAGTCGCCAGTACGAGTCGCCGAACCGCCATATCAATCCACTGTATGTCAGCCCCGGCCACCGGGTGAGCGCCGAGACGGCGGTGGATATCGTCGAGCGCTGCTGTAGAGGGTACAAACTCCCGGAACCGACGCGACGCGCCGACTCCTACGCCGACGACGTGAAGCGGGCGCGATGACGCTGATGGCGTGTTTGTTGGGAAACAGTTGCTTAGAACAGCAAGAAAGCCCCACTCCGCTCCAGTCGCGCGCCTCGCTGTGCGCGCTCACTCCGTTCGCGTGCTTGTTCCGGGAGAGCAAAGCTCTCTCGACGTTCGCCTCGCGTTGCCCGGCTCACCGTCAGCGTGCTTCCCGGAGCGGAGTGCCCCTTTCAGTCCCACCCAGTAGCTGGACCGGCGAGTCTGTGCGGGTGGGACTGAAAGGGGCCGCAGTCTGGAGGAAGGCGGGCGCAGTAAGCCGCGAGACG
>CAZOQK010000252.1:0-3067 GCA_964581735.1 uncultured Halobacteriales archaeon
TCCTCCTGGAGCCAGGCATCGAGTGGTTTGTCGTCGGCGTGGCCCCGAAAGAGCGTCATCGCGGCGTGGGTGTGGGCGTTGACCAGCCCCGGAATCACGAGGCCGCCGTCGGCATCGAGCGTGTCGTTGCCCTCAAAGCCCTCGCCGACCGCTTCGATAGTGCCGCTGTCCCGGTTGAGGAGTACGTCCGTCCGTTCGATGGTTGAGTCCGACCGGAGGACGCGCCCGCCGGAGACCAGCAGTGTACTCATGGGGTGGCGTTTGCCGGCAGGGAGTGTCAATCCTCGGGTTTTGTCGGCCCACAGCCGGTAGTGTCTAATTGGGCGAGTTCTGTGAGCAGCGGTCATGAGAACAGCAAGAAAGCCCCCGCAGTCTGGAGTCGGTGCGCTCGCTGTGCTTGCGTGCTTGTTCCGGGAGAGCAAGCTCTCCCGACGTCCGCCTCACTTCGTTTGGCTCACCGTCGCTCGCTTCTCCAGACTGTGGCCCATTTCAGTCCCACCCGTATCGACTGGCCAACCCAGCTACAGGATGGGACTGAGCGGAGTGGGGCTTTCTTGCTGTCCTAAACCGTTCTGTTGTTAAAATAAACACCACCCAATAGCCGACCGCTTTGCTGTTGATTTCGGCCCTGTAGCAAGAAATTCCAACACAAAACTTTCGAATCACAACGAGGTAATAGCGAACGATGTTATCCGAGGTGTTCTTTCTCGCAGTCGCTACTGCAGTCCTCGTCGGGATACCGACGGTCGGGATGTCCCGTCAGTCTGTCCACGACGATGTCGACAGCCGGTCTCTCTGGCTGGGTGTGATGCTCGTCGCGTCCGTCGTCGTTCCAGTCCTTGGTCCGGTGCTGGTGTGGCTGTCGTACGCCACGCTGTTCGTCAACCGGAACCCGACGCCAGCCTGATAGCCACGGAGTAGGAGCGTCAGCGTCTTTCCCGCTCGCGCCCACTCTCCGGGTGCCTGAGAGTTCGCGCTCGATGCTCGCACGCCTCCGGGAGACGCTCCGTGAGGTCCACGGGGACGGCCGCGGCTGAACCCTGCTCGCCGTTGCTGGCGGCTGGTTTTTCATCCTCGGCTTGCGCTTTGTCGTGCCTGCGCTCCTGCCAGCGATTACGCGGGGGTTTCCCGTCTCGAACGCCGCCGCTGGCGGTGCCATCACGCTGCTGTGGGTCACCTACGCCGCGGTGCAGTTCCCCGCAGGCGCGCTCGTCGACCGCCTCGGTGAACGTCGCTTGCTGGTCGCGAGCATCGCTGCCGGCGCGGCCGGACTGGTCGGCTATGCGTTTTCCCCGACGTTTGCTGTCTTCCTCGCTGCGACGGCCGCCTTTGGCTTCGGGTCCGGGCTTTAGGGCCCGCCCCGCGGGACGGTCCTCTCGCGGACCTTCCCCGACCGTGACGGCCTCGCCATCGGGAGTGTCCTCGCGGCGGGCAGCCTCGGGTCGGCGCTGCTCCCAGCGTTCGCGACTGCCATCGCCGCGACTGCCGGCTGACGGACTACAATCGGCATCATGCTCCCCGGCTTTGTCGTTGTCGGCGTTGCACTCCGGCGGGTCGTCCCCGGTGGCAGTGCCACCACCGGGACCGACGGGACGGTGGCCACCGACAGAGGGACCGCTACCGTCCGTGAGACCGCTGCTGCGGTCGTTGACGCCGTTCGCTCGCGTGGCGTCGGCCTCGCGGTCCCCGCGGCGACGCTGATGCTCTTTATATTCCAGGGGTTGACCGCCTTCTTCACCACCTACCTCGTCTATGTGAAGGGGCTCTCGAAGGGGACCGCGGGTCTCCTGTTCGGGTTCCTGTTTGTTTCGGGGGCAGTCTGGCAGTCCGTCGGTGGCGGCCCCGCGGACCGGTACGGCCACGGCCCCGTCCTCGCCGTCATCGCGTTCTCGGGGGTCCTCCCGCTGGTTGCGCTACCCTTTGTCTCCAGCACACTCGCGCCGGCGCTCGTGTCGGCGCTGCTCGGTGTACGCCTCGCGATGGGCGGCATCTCGAACGCCTACGTCGTCTCCCTCCTTCCCGCGGATATCCGCGGGACGGCCAGCGCCACTCGGCGACCGAGGAGTCACTCTGAGAAGATGCGTATCTCACCGCCTGACAACCACCGAACAGCCACCACCAGCCCCAGACTGACGGCGCCGACTCCGGCCAAGCGCAAAGTAGATTATGCGGCCGTTCTCGCCGCCATATGGCTGTATCCTGACGTACTGCCCGTCGGCGACGGCGAACTCGGCGTGTGTCGCCCACTTCTCGGGCGGCCAGTACTCGAGACACCCCTCCTCGCGGCTCTGGTCGAACAGCTCCTGTTCCGTCCCGGAGAGGTTCCGATACTGGACGACCCGGTCGTCGGCGTTGATGTCGGCGGGCGCGGCCGGTCCCTCGGTGCAGATGCCGATGTCGTAGGGTGGTTGCGTGTAGCTGTGCCAGCGATTGCGAGTCCGCCCACCAGCACGACCCCGACTACCCACTCGCCGATTCGCATACCGCCCGCTCCGATGTCCCGCTAAAGTGTTTTGTGCCGACAGGACGATAGAAAGACAGTTGCCCGCCGAGTGTGACGCCACTGTATGCGCATTGCCGTGCCCAACAAGGGCCGTCTCCACGACCCGACACTCGAGTTGCTGGAGCGTGCCGGGCTCCACCTCGTCGACGGGGCCGACCGCAAACTCTACGCCGACACCGTCGACCCCGACGTGACCGTCCTTTTTGCCCGCGCCGCCGATATCCCTGAGTACGTCGCCGACGGCGCCGCAGACATCGGCATCACGGGCTACGACCAGGAACAGGAATCCGGGACTGGCCTCGTTGACCTGCTCGATTTGGGGTATGGCTCCTGTCGGCTCGTCCTCGCCTCGCCCGAAGACGGCGACATCGACGCGGTGGCCGACCTCGACGGGGGTACCGTCGCCACCGAGTTCCCGAGCGTCACCCGTGACTACTTCGCCGGCAAGGCCGTCGATGTCGACATCGCGGAAGTCTCGGGAGCGACGGAGCTGACCCCGCACGTCGATATCGCCGACGCCATCGTCGACATCACCTCGACCGGCACCACGCTGCGGATGAACAG
>CAZOQK010000253.1:0-3031 GCA_964581735.1 uncultured Halobacteriales archaeon
CTCGACGCCCGCGCCGGTGTGTGCGCCCAGGTGGACGTTGACGTACTCGATGCCCAGTGTGTCGGCAGCGTCGACCTCCTGTTGCATCGAGTTGATTGATTTCTCGCGCAGGTCACCTTTGGGCGTACAGAGGTTGACGAGATACGAGGAGTGGATGACCCACGGGCCGATGTCGTCGGCGGCGCTCTCCTCACGGAACTGCGCGGCGTTTTCGTCGTCGACGTTCGGGTCCTGCCAGACCTGCGGGGAGTGTGAGAAAATCTGCCCACAGTTGCCACCGTACTCGCGCTGTTCGTCGACGGCGTTGTGGACCCCTCCGGCGATGGAGGTGTGTGTACCGACTCTAAGTGTCATATCCGACGGTTGGCTCCCGGCCGCTTAGACATATCGTTGTCCGGTCAGGCAGTCGGTGACTCCTCCCGGTCGCGGGTCCACGCGTTGCTTGAGTATTTCCTCTCTGCGCGGGCCCGTGCACGGTCGAGTTCGTCGTCGTGAAATAGTCCTTCGTGGGCACTGGACCACTCCTGAAGGGTGGCTTCGAGTGTCTTGACCGCTTGTTCCCGGTCGATACCTGCCTGCTCGCTGACCGATGTGACCCGCCGCTTGAAGACCGCTGTCTCGGGTGGGTCGGCAAACGTACCGAGGTGACGGTCAGTCGCACGCGAGAAGATAATCGAGCCGTGCTGGATAACAGCGTCGCGCTGGCGGTACTGTGCGTTACCGCTAATCTTGCGGCCCTCGCCGGCCAGCACGTCGTGAGCGGGATGAAGCTGCCGAAGGTAACAGGCCGGCTGGTGGATAGCCGTCTGCTCCTGCTCGGCAAAGTACGCGTCGACATCCATCCGGTCGAACGCCTGCAACAGCGGCGCACAGAGCAGTTCGTACGAGTCAATGAGGCCGTCCGGGAGTTTCTCGGCAGGCGCGACGATAGAGTAGGAGATGTCGCCGACGGCGTCGTGATAGATTGCGCCACCGCCGGTCGGGCGGCGCGTGACGGTGATACCCTCGCGCTCACAGAACGCCCAGTCGATGGTGTCGGGGTCCTGGTGGTAGCCAAGCGAGAGAGTGCTCGGCTCCCAACTGTAGACCCGGACGGTACGGGGGCCGCCGTTGGCCGCTGTCTCGGCGGCGATTTCGTCTAGTGCCATATTCAACGGACCGGAGCGGGACCGGTCTCGGAGCAGTCGCCACTCCCCGTCGGCGAGGTCGGTCATGTTTCCCGATATGGGTGTGTGGCTGAAAGCGGTTGCGACGATGCCGCCGTAGGGAATCCGACAGAGGGAATTTGGTGGCACTCACAGCAGGGGTATGCCAGAGTTCGACTACGAGAAGGAGATGGAGGTCCGGTTCCGCGACCTGGATATGATGGGCCACCTCAACAACGCCGTCTACGCGACGTACCTCGAACAAGCACGCGTCGAATACATCGAGGATGTCGTCGAGGAGCCGCTGATGGAAATCGGTGCCGTGGTCGCGGACCTGCACCTCGACTTCGAGCGTCCCATCGACTGGGGCGACGACGTGGTCGTCGCCGTCCGTGCCGACGAACTCGGGACCTCCTCGATTCCGCTGGAGTACGAGATTCGCGTCGACGGTGACGTGGCTGCCACTGCGGAGACGCTGATGGTCACCTTCGACCCCGAGGCGGGCGAACCGCGGCCGATTCCCGACGCCTGGCGCGAGCGCATCCAGGCTCACGAGGGCCGCTGACCCGCTGTGGGCCACGCCGGCACGCCGCCCTTTTTGCCCTTCGGCCGTCTCCGGTCGGGTATGCCCACTGGCGTACTCGTTCCCGAAGGATGCGACGACGTACCGGCGTTCGCCGAGCGCGCGGAGCGACTCGGTTATGACTCACTCTGGGTCCCGGAACTCTGGGGCAGTGACGCCTTCGTCGCCCTGGCACGTGCCGCGAGGGCCACCGGCGACCTGTCGCTTGGCACAGCAATCGTCAACGCGTACGGCCGCTCGCCCGCCACGCTCGCACAGGGGGCGGCCTCCCTTACTGCCGACGCTGACGCCGGTGTCCGTCTCGGCATCGGGACGAGTACGCACAAAGTAATCGAGGACCTCCACGGACAGTCCTTCGAGAACCCACCCCGTCGCCTCCACGAGACGGTCGAACTCACCAGGCGATTCCTTACCGGCGACGGGCGTGTTTCCTATGAAGGAAATATATTCGATGTCGCAGATTTCCCCGGTCTCGGAACCGATATTCCGGTGTACGCGGCGGCGCTTGGCCCGGCGAACCGGCGTGCGACCGGCCGGACCGCCGACGGCTGGCTTCCACACAACATCCCCTTTGGCCGGCTGGACGAGGCCTTCGAGACCATCGCCGAGACGGCCCGCGAAGTGGGCCGGGACCCCGAGGACATCACCGTTGCGCCGTACGTCCCGGCGGCGGTCAGCGACGATCCCGACGAGGCGGCCTGTGCCGCTCGCGGCCACATCGCCTACTACGTCGGCAGCGGCGAGGGCTACCGGAAGGCCGTCGCACAGTCCCACCCCGAGGGTGCCGACGCCGTCGCAACGGCGTGGCGCGATGGCGACCGCGAGGACGCACGCGCGGCCGTGACCGACGAGATGGTCGCGGACCTCGTCGTCGCGGGCACGCCCGCGGCCGCACGCGAACAGTTTGCGGAGATTGCCGGGCTGGACGCGATTGACGAACCGCTGGTCGTCGTCCCGGACAGGGTCAGTGCGGAGATAACCGAGCAGACGACTGCGGCGCTGGCACCACAACAACGGTAAGCACACACCTCAAGTCCGTCCAGCTCTAGACTCACATAATGAGCGACAGTGGCGGCCCCCTCTCACCGGACCGACCGGATGTCGACCGGGACTTTCGTGTCGAAGCCCCGTTCGAGCCAGCCGGCGACCAGCCTGACGCTATCGAAGGACTGGCGTCGGGGTTCCGGCAGGGCATGGACAAACAGACCCTGCTGGGTGTCACCGGGTCGGGCAAGACCAACACCGTCTCATGGGTCGTCGAAGAAATCCAGAAACCCACGCTAATCATCGCCCACAACAAGAC
>CAZOQK010000254.1:0-2937 GCA_964581735.1 uncultured Halobacteriales archaeon
GAGGTGTTCAACCGGATTCTGCGCCACAACCTCCGCAACCAACTCGACGTGATCCAGAGCCACGCAGAAGTGCTAGCAGACCGGACGACCGACGACCACGCCGAACGGATTATGACTGCCGTCGGCGAACTGGCGGGGATCGGACGGCGAGCGCGGGAGGTCGACCGGATCCTCTCGAAGGATGAGACGCCGACAGAAATCGACATCACTCGGGCGCTACGTGAGACTGTCGAGAGGATGGAGCCGACGGACAGTGATGTGGCGGTGACCACGGAACTCCCGGGAGAGATACGCCTGCTAACCGACAAAGAAACGGTAACCATGGCGGTCAAGAGCGCGCTGGAGAATGCCTTCGAGTACGCGACATCGGCCGTGACTGTCGCCGTCGAGGACGGACCAAACGGTTGTGTCATCACGATCTCGGACGACGGACCCGGTATTCCGGAGGAAGAACTCACACCTATCGTGACCCGGACGGAGACGCGTTTGCAACACGGGAGGGGGTTGGGTCTCTGGCAGCTCCGGTGGTGTGTGGATTCCTTCAACGGCGAATTGTCCTTCGAGACCGAAACGGGCACGCTCGTCCGTATTACTGTGCCCGACCGGCGCGGGTCCGGTCGCCCTGACTGACACTGGCTCGTCGGGTCTGCGACCGCTTTGCGGTGGTACTTTTGTGGCGTGAAAGTACCGTTTCGTGTTAACGAGACAGCACATCCCGCTAACCCAAAAATCTATGATAAAAAGGCCGAACCTCGGCCTTCGGTCTCGGTTCAGTGAATCGGTAACTACGCTGGCGCGTACGTCTCGGAGACGAGATTGAGAACCGCGACACCGGCGATGATGAGTGCCATGCCAGCGACGCCTGCGGCGTCGACGGGCTCGTCGAAGAGGAAAACACCGAGTAGCGCCGCCGCGACGATGCCGATGCCCGACCACGTCGCGTAGACCAGTCCGAGCGGGAGTTCCTGAAGCGTGAGACTCAGCAGATAAAAGGCACTCAAATAGCCCACCACCACAATCGCAGTGGGAACCAGTTCTGAGAACCCGTCGCTGTACTTCAGCGCGGCCGTTCCGGTCACTTCCGAGGCAATGGCGACCGCAAGGTAGAGGTACGAACGCATGACAGAAGGCTACCGTGGGATAATAAAGTCGCTTGCCAAACCCGGCCCCACTTGCTGTCGGTTTTTCGATACGCCACCACCACGGTTTTGTCGATCGGTGTAGCAGCAGCGGGTACGTCCAGACTCGGTGAACTCGGACTCTCCAGCTACGAGGAAAAGAGCTATCACACGCTGCTGTTGCTCGGCCGTGCGACGGCGACCGGACTCGCCGACGCGAGCGACGTGCCAAAGGGCCGTATCTACGACGTGTTCAACGGGCTGGCGGCCCGCGATATCGTCCACCCTATCGGGACTAACCCCCGCGCCTACGAGGCCGTCGCGCCGGATCTGGCGGCGACGATGCCGGCCGAGAGCCGCTTCTGGACGGCCCTGCTAGGCAGTGACGAAGCGATTTCCCTCGTGGGTGACGTGTTCAAGACGGCCGACTCCTCACGTTCGACGGTGGGTTCTACCGCGAGTACTTCGACATCGAAGTCCGCACAGTCGCCGAGTAACTGCCGCGGGGCGATTGAGGGCCGCTATCCCGTCCGAAACGAGTAATCGAGCGTCGGCGCGGAGTGGGTGAGACTCCCCATCGAGATGATATCCACACCCGTCCGCGCGTAGGCGGGCACGTCGTCGATTGTGATACCGCCGCTGGCTTCGGCCAGCGTCCCCTCTGGGAGCGCGTCGACAGCCTCCGTTACTTCTTCGGGGGTCATGTTGTCGAGCAAAACGATGTCCGCACCGGCCTCGGCGGCCTGCGGTGCGTCCGCGATAGACTCAACCTCAACCTCGATTTTGGTGGCGAAGGAGACCCGCTCGTGGAAGTGCTCGATTGCTCCGTCTAGCCCCATCTCCGCGACGTGGTTGTCCTTGACCATCGCCATATGCGAGAGGTCAAGGCGGTGGGTGTCACCGCCGCCCGCGACCACCGCGCGCTTCTCGATACCTCGCAATCCGGGTGTTGTCTTGCGGGTCCCCGCGATGTGTACGTCGTCGGATTCGGTCCGTGCGGCATCCACTGCGTCCCGCGTCTTCGTCGCGACTCCGGAGGCATGTCCCGTGATATTGACCGCGACGCGTTCACCACGAAGTACCTCCCGAACGGTGCCTTCGACGGCAAGAACGCGGTCGCCGGTCTCGATAGGGTCGCCGTTCTCGACGGTCGGTTCACAGGTGAGGCCGAGATACTCGAAGACGGCGCTGGCGGCGTCGAGTCCCGCCGCAACACCCGGTTCTTTGGCGACGAGACGGCCCATCGTCTCGCCGGGCACCTCGTTGGTCACGTCATGGTGGCCCACGTCCTCGTGGAGCCACGACTCGATTGTGCTATCGGTGAGCATCGTCAGTCAGCGGCGGGGGCGTCGGGCCCGGTGAGATAGTGACACCCCACCGACTCGCCGTTCTCGCTTGCGGCACGCGCAATCAGCAGCGAGACGATGGCTGCGGACCTGAGTTCGTACAGCGACCGCGAGGTGCGGGTGCGGGCGTAGGCGTCGACCTCACCTTTCAGTCGCCGGAGGACTGCCTGGGAACGCCCGAGGCCATCCGGCGTGCGCTCGATGCCGACCTGTTCGTCCATCACGCGGCGCAGGCGATGGAACTTCTCGCGGGCGAAGTTGTCCGGCAGGGCGGGGTCCCTGTCCAGCAGGTCGGGTGCTTCGATTTCCTCGACAGCGTGGCCGGTCGCGGCGTCGCCGGCGCGCCGTCCCCAGACGAGTCCCTCCAGCAGTGAAGTCGATGCGAGGCGGTTTGCGCCGTGGACGCCTGTCCGGGCACACTCACCGACCGCAAAGAGGTGGTCGAGGCTTGTTCGTCCCTCTGTGTCGACATC
>CAZOQK010000255.1:0-2925 GCA_964581735.1 uncultured Halobacteriales archaeon
ACTTCGCGATGGGCCGTGACCGCATCGTCACGCCGGCGCTCAACGAGATCCACGACCGCTTCGGGACGCCCTACCGCGCAATCGGCATCACCGGCGGCCTCATCCTCCTCTTTATTCTGGTCGGGAATCTTACCCTCCTCTCCGGTGCGGCCTCGGGCCTGCACCTCATCATCTACGGCCTATTAAACATCGCGCTCATCGTGATGCGGACCGTCAACCCCGAGGAGTACACGCCCGATTTCACCGTCCCGCTGTACCCCATCATGCCGATTCTGGGCGTCGTCTTTTCGTTTGCGCTGCTGATATTCGTCGCCGGTGATGCCTTGCTGGTCTCGTTCGGTATCGCCGGCGGGGCGGTCGTCTGGTACCTCCTCTATGCCCGTACCCGAACGGAGAAACAGGGCATTCTCGGGGAGTACATCCTCTCGCGCAGCGACGAGATGCCCGACGCAGCCGTCTCGGCGGCGACGAGCGTCCAGCCCGACGGCGGCGATTATCGGGTGATGGTGCCACTCGCGAACCCGGAGAGCGAGCGCGACCTGATGCAGTTGGCCGGCGCGATGGCGAAACAGCGCGGCGGCACTGTCGTCGCGACCCACATCGTCACCGTCCCCGACCAGATGGCGCTTGCGGGGGCGGCCGAACACGTCGACGAAATCGACCGGACCTCGGCGGACCTGCTCGAATCCGCCCGCGAGGACGCCGAAGCGTTCGGCGTCTCCGTCGAAACCCACACCGTTCTCTCCCACCGCGGCTTCGAGGAAATCTTCGACGCCGCGGTCACCTACGATGCCGACATGGTCGTCATGGGCTGGGGGCCGGACTCACACGGCTCGCCCGGCCGGGCGGAGTCGGCCCTCGATGAAGTCTCCGGGAACATCCCATGTGACTTCCTTGTGTTGAAAGACCGTGGGTTCGACACCTCCCGGGTTTTGGTCCCGACCGCGGGCGGCCCGGATTCGGACCTGAGTGCGGCGGTCGCACGGCAACTCCAAGAACAGTACGACGCCGAGGTGACGCTGTTGCACGTCGCCGACGACCAGGCGGCGGGTGATGCGTTCCTCTCCGAGTGGGCCACCGACCACGGCCTCGAGAACGTCCGCCTCCGCGTGGAGACGGGCGACACCGAGGATGCAATCGAGCGGGCAGCGGCCGACGCCTCAATGGTCGTCATCGGCGCGACCGAACAGGGACTGCTCTCGCGGCTTGTCCGCGGGTCGCTCGTCCTCGATGTCGTCGACGACGTGGAGTGTTCGGTGTTGCTCGCGGAGAAACACCGCCGGCGCTCGCTGTGGCAGCGACTGTTCGGGAACTGAAACGCGGGGCTACCGCTGTACCACGCCCAGTTGCCACCTCGACGCTTCTTATGATTCCCCTCACTGTCCAGTCGGAGCGTGCGGCCATCGGCTTCCCGGCGACGCTGTCTTCCCGCGCGTTCCAGAGGAACGGGTCCGGGCCAAACTTTGAACAGGGTGGGGTCAAAAGACCGGGTTGTCATGAGCCCCTGCCACTGGTAGCGTTCCGCGGGCGATGGAAACTGGCGCGGTGGTCACAGCCAGCACTTACCTATCACCACACCGACGACTGTTACAGCGACCCAGTGTCGGCGGCGGGGGATTCACCGGGAGTCGTGTAGCCGTGAGTTCCGGTGAGTACCACGGCGGTCACGCCACCGTCGACCGGGTTACCGGGTGATGCGGACCGTTTCACGCTACAGGCCACACAGCAATCGGCGGCGGGGACAGGCTTCGTCCTGACACCCGCGCTCACATCGACCCCACAGAATATGAGTCCGACACAGAAAGTCCTCGTCCCGTTCGAACTGCCCGACGCCGAACCGGTCCCGCCGGTTCTGGTCGATATACTCGCCACGATGGAGGTGGTCGCGCTCGGCCACTACGGGTTGCCGGAGCAGACGCCACCGTCGGTCGGGCGCGATCAGTTTGAGGCCGATGCGGCGGCCGAACTGGACGACCTCGCTCGCCCGTTCGGGGATGGTGGCATCCCAGTCACAACGCGCCTCGTGTTCGGCAAGGCCCGCGAGAAAACAATCGACCGGGTCGCAATCGAGGAGGACTGCGACGTGATTCTCACGCCGGGCCGGGCCGAGGCGGTAGAGCGGGTGGCTGTCCCGCTCCGGGGCGAGGAGAACATCGACCGAATCATCCCGTTCGTCGGGGACCTCCTGTCGGCGACCGACGCGTCAGTGACGCTGTTTCACACGAGCGAGGCCGCCGACCGCCTCCCGGGCGAGAAAATCCTTGCGGATGCGACCGAGCGACTCGCCGCCACCGGCATCGCTTCCGACCGGATCAGCCAGCAACTCTCCGAGGACCAGGATGTCAGCCGCAGTATCGTCGAACTCGGGAACCAATTCGATGTCCTCGTGCTCGGCGAGACCGAACCGTCCCTGCGCAACCGGATTCTGGGGACCGTCCCGGCACAGGTAACCGCCGACACCGAGGACCCGGCCTTCGTTGTTCGGAACGTCGAGGAACCGGGGTCCTGACTGTGCACATCGAGTTCCGTTCCCGGTGCGTGCCCCGGGGGTGGCCCCACCCATGTCGTCTGTGGGGGGGCACACGGAGTAGGGACGTGTCCCCCGACCCTGGTGGGTTGTGGGTACTCGGTGGGCCGCCAGCGACGCCACCCGGAGGTGTCGTCGGATGAAAAACGACCTCGAACGGGACCTCGGGCTGTACGCGACAGTCACCATCAGTATGGGCGCGATGATCGGCAGCGGCATTTTCGTGCTGCCCGCGCTCGGATTGAAAAAGGCCGGCCCGGCAGTGGTTCTCGCGTACATCCTGGCGGGGCTGGTCGTGTTGCCGGCGGCGCTCTCGAAGGCGGAGATGGCCACGGCGATGCCCGAATCCGGCGGCACCTACCTCTACATCGACCGTGCGATGGGGCCGCTTGCGGGCA
>CAZOQK010000256.1:0-2915 GCA_964581735.1 uncultured Halobacteriales archaeon
TGGTCTACCGGCTCGACGACCCCGACGTAGTCGCCTTGCTCTTTGGCTCGGGCAAACTCGTCATCACCGGCGGGAAAAAACCCGACGACGCACGTGAAGCCGTCGACAAGATCGTCTCGCGGCTGGAAGACCTCGGTCTGCTGGAGTAGCCGTCCTCTCTGCTCTTTCACAGCCCTCAAGATAGCGCCATCCCAAGCGAACGTATGCTCCTTCAGTCTGCGGTAGATCTCACGGGCGGCGGCATCCTTGCGATTCTGGTGACCGTCCTGCTGACGACGCTGTTCTATGCCGTGACGCTCCATCTCGCCGCGACCTTCTTTATCGGCGAAGTCCCCAGCCAGCGGGCCGCCAAAGTCGCACCGGTCCCCGCCATCGTCAGTCTCCTACTTCAGCAGTACGGCATCGAGGGCGGTGTGGTCTCGCCCGGCGTCGGCGTTCTCATCACCATCGGCGGCACGCTGCTGGCCGATGCCATCGCCATCAGCTTCGTCTACCGGCTGAAGTGGTCCTCCGCGATTCCGCTCACACTCGTCCACTTCACCTTCGCCGCCATCATGGGCGTCGCGCTGAACAACATCTTCGGGCTCGTGTGACTACTTTTTGCTGTCGTTCGAGAGCGCAAAGCGCTCTCGTGATGACGAAAGACGCGGAGCGTCTTTCGAACCACGTCGGGTGTCGGGCGCGCTCTCCGAGCGCGCTCGCACCACTCCTTGCAAAAACATCCGCAGAAATCGAAGATTTCTGCCGGGCTGCGCAAGAGCTTCGCTCTTGCGAACATAGTGAAAAAGGCTGCTCGCGGACGGTAGTCCGCTCGCAGGTGCTGCCGTAGTCTTCTCCTGCACAACTACTGCACGGCAGCCCTGCCTTTCCCTGTCAGCGTCTCGCGGTTCCACCGCGAGGTTCGGAAGACGGAGTCTCCCGGAATGCGACCCTCGCGAAACTCGGGCACGCGTGCCCGGCCGCCCCCAAACTGTTCAGACAACCATCTGTGCCAGCCCGAAGGCCCCGGCCGCGGCCACGATGCCGACCACCAGCAGCAGGTAGTTCGCCACCGTGTGTTTCGCCGTGACCACATCGTAGGTGATGTGTCGGTCGGAAAATGGAGTAAACGGCGTCACGCCCATCGGCGTAATCGAGTCGGCGGCGATGTGCGAGCAGATGGTGACGAAGCCAACGAGAAAGGCAAAGCCAGCCAGTCCGAATGCAACAGCGGTGCCTCGTGGCTGGCCGAGGAGAAAGCCCCCCGCGCCGACGACGAGGCCGACCAGAACGGCGAACCAGACGGTGTGGGTCGGGCCGCGGTGGTCGATACCCGGAATCTTCGTATCCCAGTCAGGGACCATCGCCAGCGCAAGGGCGAGGGCGCCGCCGAGGAGTGCCAGCGTCCGAAACCCAGCGGCGGTGACGGCAAAGCCGACAGGCGCGTACGCAAGCAGCGCGACGCCGTAGTGGCCAGTCTGGTACACAGCCGAAGATTGTCCTGCGTGGGCTTACCTCCCTCGCTACACCGGGTCGTAGGCGACCCGATACCGTCGGTCCGCGCCATCGACTCCCTCAACCGCGCAAGCCTCGTAGAACCGAATCCCCTGTTCCTGTTTCGTCCGCACGGGAAACTCGTAGTAATCGGCGTCGTAACCCAGTTCGGCGCCGTCGGCGCGACACTCCGCGACGAACTCGTGGTGGGCGTTGAGGCGGTCGGCAATCACCTGTTCGGAGAGACTGGGCACGCTCCCGACGCGTTCCTCGAAGTGTGCGAGAAACTCCGAACCGAGTTCGTAGCCAACTGAGTCGCGCCCGGCGACCATCGCCGCGAGCGTCGTCGTGCCGGTCCCCCAGAAGGGGTCTAGCACCCGGTCCCCGTACACCGAGTACATGTTGATGAGGCGGTAAGGAATCTCGAAGGGGTAGGCGGCGGCGCGGTCGCGCAACGCCTCGCCCGCGAGGTCCTGCACGCGTCCGCGGACATCCTCCCACACGTCGGTAAACCACCGGTTGCGCTCCTCCCAGAAGAACGCGCTCTCGTAGCGGTGGTCCGCGCCGGGTTCGAACGAGCGCCGTTGGCCCTTTCGGAAGACCAGCACGTACTCGTGTTCGAGCGTGACGTAGGCATTGGGCGGGACCATCCCCGAGCCCATGAACTTCGCGGCGCTGTTTGCGGGTTTGCGCCAGAGCACGTCGGGCAGCGGGTCAAAGCCCAACCCCTCGAAGGCGTCGGTGATGCGGGCGTGGTTCGGGTAGACGCGAAAGCGCCCGCCGACTTTCCGGGTGGCGTCGCCGACGTTGATGCAGGCGATGCCGCCAGGGACGAGCACCCGTGCTAACTCTTTCCACACCGCATCGAGCGCGTCGTGCATCGCGTCGAAGGCGGTCTGGCCGTCCCCCGAGTTGAGGGCTGTGGCGCTGTCGGGTGCGAGGTCAGCAAAAAGGTCGTCCCACATCTCTATCATCGGATACGGCGGCGAAGTGACGACCAGTTCGACCGACTCATCGCGAAGAGCGAGCTCGCGGGCGTCGCCGATGGTCACGCGGTGGGTCGTCTCCCAGCCCTCGCTATCGTCGGCCATCACTCGACGAGCCGTTCGATTTCGGTCACGAGGATGTCGCTCGCGCCCATCTCCTTCAGGTCCGAGATGGTCTCGAACACCCGGGATTCCTCAACGACGGCGTGGACCGCGACCATCTCACCGCCAGCAATGTCCATCACGGTCGGCCCCCCCATCCCCGGAATCACGTTCTTGACGGCCTGTAACTGGTCGTTGGGGACGTTCATCATCAGGTAGCGCTTATCCTCGGCCGAGAGCACGGAGGCGAGTGCGGTCCGGACCTGCCCGACTTTCTCGTCGTCTTTGGTGTCCTCGCGGGCAAAGAGACGCACCGACGAGCCGAGCACCTCGTCAACGATGCCCAGCCTGTTC
>CAZOQK010000257.1:0-2873 GCA_964581735.1 uncultured Halobacteriales archaeon
GGTGTCGACGTTACGGACGAGACTCGACTCCCCCGAGCGTTTCAACAGGAGATAGCGCGTTCCCTCGCTGTCTTCGACTGGGCGGCGTGTCACGGGTCACCACCGGCGGGCGGGTCCGACGACTCGGGGTTCGACCGGTCAGCGTCGGTCGGAGATTCGCCGTCGGCCTCGCGGTCGACGGGGTCGAATCCCTCGTCGTCGATTCGGGCCTTGCTCTGTCGGTACTGGTAGATGCCGTAGGAGACGAGCACCGCGCCGAAGGCCAGCAGTTGCCAGCCCAGTGTCGGGCTGTTACCGAGGGTGAGAAAGAGCACACCGAGCGTGAGAGTCAGCAGCGAGAGTTTGACGACGACGACGAGTTTCCAGAAGAGCTGTCGGAGTTCCGGGTCGACGTCGCTGTACTCGACGTTACTGAGGTCGTTCGGCGCGGGCGCTTCGGGTACCGACGGCGACGTGTCGAAGGTGCCTTCCTGGTAGGCGGCGGCCGGATTCGAGATGTCGAACTGGTCTTCATCGTACTCTGTCTCCGCCTCTTCGGGCTCGAAAACGTCGTCCGGGTCGCCGTCAAACGGGTCGCTCACACCTGTCGATAGCGTCTCGACGGCAAAATCCGTTCGGATTCAGCGCATCTCCGCGAGTTCGACCGCGCCGTTGGACTGCAGCCACGCCAGTGGCTGCTCCGTGTCGTAGAGCACAATCCCCTCAGCAGTCTCGTAGGCCCCTGTCGCTTCGAGCGGGTCGCCCGCGGCCGTGCTCTCGCTTGCCGATACCCCTGCCGTCGCATCCGGTCGCTCGCTCATACATCATACTGGCATGCGACACCATCACATATACTTTCCGTCCGTGGCAAGTATCAACACGCCGGCGCTCAGCGGCCCCGGACCGCACCGAGAACCGCGCCCGCGACGAGCAGATACAGCGGTCGGAGGAAGTAGTTGACCATCCCGACGAGTCCGACGACGCCACCGGCCGCTTGCAGTTCCGCGGGCGGCGCACCGAAGACGACGAGCGCAACGACCCCGGCGATGGCGGCGGCGAGCCAGCTATCGCGGGCGTACCAGCCGAGGTCGTAGCCAGCGACCACGGGCAATCGGCTCAGCGTGTCCCGGCCAGCCCAACAGCCGGGCGCGAGGGCGGCGCAGACGACGAGCAGTGCGGGCGTTGCTCCCACCCCGACGGCCGCCGGGCCGATGAGGAGGAAACTCGCGACGAGGAGGACGTACGTGCCTCGACTAGAGCGATAGCGCCACTGGTCCATACGAGAGCCTCGTGGGCCGGCCCCTAATCGCTGTCGCTAGGACAGCGTATATACTGCTTTCGGACGCAGAACACACTGTGAGCTACACTCGTGTCATTGCCGATCTCCGCTCGCTGGTCACCGTCGTACAGACACGACAACTCCCGTTTCTCGCCGCGGCAATTGCGTACTACGCCTTTCTGTCGATTATCCCGCTGTTGATTGTCAGTATCACGCTCTCGGCCGCGGTGGCGGGCGAAGCCGTCGCGGACGAGATTGTGAACACGTTCAACAGCTTACTCACCCCGGCGACGGCCACGCTCATCGAGGAAACGCTGGTCACCGGCTCCGGTGCCGGTGGGGTGACCGCCGTTGGACTGCTCGTTCTCCTGTGGAGTAGTCTGCGCGTCTTTCGCGGTCTCGACGTCGCGTTCGGACAGATTTACGGCCAGAGTTCCCAGAAAGGGATTCCTTACCAGGTTCGAGACGCGCTACTCGTTCTGGTCGGTATCGCCCTCGCTGTCGGCGCAACAGTCGTGCTGACGGCGCTTTTGTCACTCGTCGAGTTGCCGTTCGCCGGGTTCGTGGGGACCATCGGGCTTACTACGTCTTTCCGGGGCAGGATATCCCGGTCCGGGAGGCGCTGCCGGGTGCGGTCGTCGCCGGACTGGGGTGGACGCTTCTCGGTGCCGGATTCGGGCTGTACGCCGCCAACGCCGGCTCGCTCCAGCTGTACGGCGTGCTCGGCGGCGTGTTGTTGTTGCTCATTTGGTTCTACTTCGGTGGGTTGATTATCCTGCTCGGAGCGGCAGTCAACGTCGTCCGGGCTGACGGCGATACAGACCGGCAACTACAACAGGGGCCGCTACGAGGGCATAGCCAACGGAGTATGACCCAGGCTGACGGGCCGACCGACGACGACACTGCTCGTGACGAGGAAGTCGACGAGCGAGCGGGCGAGGAACCAGCGACAGCGCCCACATCGCCGGAAGACGGCGACGACGAACCGACGGGGCGACGTGACCCCGACGTGAGCGCACGCGTCACCCAGCAGGATGTCGACGAGTTGCGCCGCGAAATCGACAAACTGGAGGACCGACTGGAGGACAAAACCGTCCACCGCGACGAACTCGAAGCCGACCTGAAACAGTACGTCCGCAGACGGGCTCGCCGCGGCAAAGCGACTGGCTGGGGCCCGTATCTCGTCTTGCTCTACGGGACGGTGATGACGCTCGGCGCCTTCTTTTTCCTCAGCAGCGGCTTTGCGGTGCTGGCGATGATTATCATCTGGCTGTCGACGCTCGGCCTCTACGCGCTGATGGTCGTCGTTGGCGCAACAGTCAAAGGCGTGCAGTTGCCCGGAAAGCTACTCGATGTCGTCAAAAACCTGCGCTAGACCTGTCGCTCGCTGATTTCGTCTGCGACACGCTCGCCCGGCCGCCGCAGTTCGCCGGATTCGACTTCGTAGACGTAGCCTGTGACGGTTACCGAATCTGGAATGAGTTCTGAGTTGCGGAGGTGGTCGACCTGTGCGGCACAGGCCTCGTCGATGTCGTCGGTCATCTTGACCCACTCCATCACGTCGGCGTCACCGATGTTCAGTTCGGGCAGCGAGGGGTCGAGGTCAACCTCGTCG
>CAZOQK010000258.1:0-2871 GCA_964581735.1 uncultured Halobacteriales archaeon
CCTCCATCGTAACCAGCGCGCTGTCATCGAAGTGGCCCGTGGTCGTGCGCCGGAGCGCGCCCATGTGCGCCCCTGTCCCGAGCGCGAGGCCGACATCGTGACAGAGCTTTCGGATGTAGGTGCCGGATTCACAGCGCACCCGGAGCAGCGCCTGTCGCCCGTCGCGTTCGAGTTCCTCCATGGTGTGAATCTTCCGGGTCCTGAGCGCGCGCTCAACCGCGCTCTTCCGGGGCGGTTTCTGGTAAATCGGGCCGGCGAACTCCGTCAGGACGGCCGCGAAATCCGCCGGCGGCGGGCCGTGTAGTTCCAGTACCGTCACGTACTCCTTGACGCTGTCGTCGAACACGCGGGCACAGCGGGCGGCATCACCCAGAAGGATAGGGAGACAGCCGGTGACTTTGGGGTCTAGGGTGCCGCCGTGGGCGACGCGGCCCAGGTGCTTGTCGGCACCCGCCCGTTCGAGGTGGTCGTCAACCATATTCCGGACCCACCCCGCGACCTGGTGGGCTGACGGCCCCGGCGGTTTGTCGAGGTTGACGACGCCGAAGGGGAGCAGTGTCGCCGGGTCGCGATCGGCAGGCGGGCCACGGAGCATACTCAGAAATCGTAGGAGACGGCAGTGACGGGGTATTTGCCCTCGTCGGCGTCGTCCTCGTAGCGTCCAGCGGCGTTTACCACCAGTCCGAGGACGCCGTCGGGACCCCACCGAGCGGTGTTGATAACGAGGTCGTAGATGGTCAGGTCGTCGATGTCGATGCCGTAGTACTCCTCGTACCGGAGTTGCTCACTGTCGGCGCGGGCGACGGTCTCCTCGCGGGCCGTCTCGACGGGTTTGTCTTCGCGGTCGGCGATGCGGGCGGCGCGTACGTCAAGTGGCGCGTCGAGCCAGAGCCGCAGGTCAGCATAATCGCCGGCCATCCAGCCGGCGAGGCGCGATTCGAGCACGAGGTCGTTGTTGTCGCGGGCCGTCGAGCGGAGCCGACGGTCCAGGTCACGGTCTATCCCGTCGTTGTCCTCGGCGAGTTTGTTCAACTCCAGCGGCGAGAGGTCGCGTTCGGCGGCGATGTCCCTGAAGATATCCCCACCAGAGACGTGGTCGTACCCCAGTCTGTCTGCGAGGTCGGCGGCGAGCGTACTCTTGCCGCTGCCACCGGGACCGGAGACGGTAATCAACATATCTCACTTCCGGCGGTGGGACTAAAAGAGGTTGCGAGTTGCCTCGATCAGGTGGGCGAGGTCTGGACATTCAGTGCCTTGCGCAGAATCTGATTAAAGCCCAGCGAGCAGAGGAAATACCAGAGCAACCAGAGCTGAATCGGCCCGAGCACGTTCGTCCGCCACGTGCCCACCTCGCCGAATATCGGCAGGACCATCGCCTGGCCGGACACCGCGATGCCCACATCAAGCACCATCCAGTAGAGCCAGAGGAACACGGGGATGGTCAGCAGCATAATCCAGACCATCGGGCGGAACTGGGCTTTGAACATGCCGGTGTTCTCGGCCATCAGCTCCATCTGCTCCTCGCGGACCTCCTCCATCAGCTCGTCGTCGTCTTCTTCTTTGGCGCGCTTGCGCTTTTCTTTGAGTTCCTTGTTTTTCTCCTGGTAGTCGCCCATGACGTTATCGGCCATGAGGTTGTCCTGCATGATGGTCGTAAACAGTCCCGTTACCAGCGCGAGGATGAGCACGACCATGTAGAACGGGAGCGCGGCGTTTATCGGCCCCATGAACGTGTCGATGACGCTCGCAATCTCGGCGCGAATCGACTTGAGTGAGTAGCCGGCGAACAGGCCAAGGACGCCGACCGCGGCGGCCTTGTCGTATCTCGACCAGCTCATGTCCTCGTCCCCGTCGTCGGCGGCCGGGTCGGCCTCGCCCAGTGCCTCCTTGACACCCTCGGGGTCGTCGAGGACGAACCCGTCGCCGCCCGCATCAACGAGCAGCCCTTTCTCGATGAGTCGTCCCCACTCGCCGCTGGTGATGTCCTCGCTCACGTCACCCCAGGTGACCGTTCCCTCCTGGTCGGCGACCGCCAGGACTTCCTCTAAGGCGCCGGTCATCGACTCACCCTCGGCCGCGAGGTCGTCTACTTTCTGTTCTGTGCGTGGCATTGTATCAATGATAGCCGCGAGCGCTAATCAATTTTTTACTCTGTCCGCGCGTCGATGGCGTCCTGGATATCCGCCCAGACGGCGTCGGGTGCCTGCTCGCCGTCGATGGCGACGAACGCCTCGTCGTCGCTGTAGTGGTCGATGACGGGCTGGGTGTTCTCCTCGAAAACGTCTAGACGGTTCTCGACGGATTCGCGGTTATCGTCGTCGCGCTGGATGAGGTCGCCACCACACTCGTCACAGACCCCCTCCGTTTCGGGCTGGTCGAACTCGACGTGGAAGTTCGTGCCACAGTCGTCACAGACGCGACGCCCGGTGAGGCGATCGATGAGTTCATCGCGGGAGACCGACAGCGAGAGGGTGACATCGAGGTCGGCCATGTCGGCCAGTTCCTCGGCCTGATCCAGGTTTCGGGGGTAGCCATCGAGCACGAAGCCGTCGGCCTGCGAGAGGGCCTCGTCGACGATTGCGTTGACCACTTCGTCGGGCACCAGGTCGCCCGCTTCCATGTACGCGCGGGGTGTGTCGTACTCGGTGTCCATCTCCGAGATGTCCATGTCCTTGTTCCCGCGGAGTGCATCGCCCGTGGTGATGTGTCTGACACCGTACGTGTCTGCGATGTTTGCACTCTGGGTTCCTTTGCCTGCACCCGGTGGTCCGAGAATCAGGATCTGCGGTGCGCTCATGTGGCTGCATACCCCGGCGGGGGGTAAAAGAGTGTCCAAACGCTCGCGTGATGGTCGCTGGCAGTGTATCACCC
>CAZOQK010000259.1:0-2845 GCA_964581735.1 uncultured Halobacteriales archaeon
CGTCTGTCAGTTCCTCTATTGCTGGCATCAGTGCCTCGGGCACGTACTGCCCGCCGTAGTCGCCGAATTTGCTGTCCGTACTCATTGTTGTGTCAGTCGTCGTGTGTTCGCTTCGGGGTCGCCGTCCATTATCGCGGACCCGACCAGCAGTGCGTCGGCCCCGGCAGCACGCATTCGCGCTGCGTCGTTACTATCCGTTATGCCGCTTTCGGCTATCAACGTGGCGCTCTCGGGGACACTCTCCCCGACCCGCTCGAACGTCGCGAGGTCGACCTCCAGATTCGCCAGGTCGCGGTTGTTGACGCCGATGATGTCCGCCCCGGCGGCGACCGCTGCCTCGACTTCGGCTTCGGTGTGTGTCTCGACGAACACCTGAAACCCCCGTTTGCGGGCGGCGGCCAGCAGACCCTCCAGGTCGTCGACAAACCGTGCGATGAGCAGTATCAGGTCCGCTTCGACGGTATCGAGTTGCTCCTCCCGCAGGATGAAGTCCTTCCGGAGGACGGGCACGTCCACCGCGTCGCGGATTGCCCGGAGACTGTCCGGCGAGCCGCCGAAATACTCTGGTTCGGTCAGTACCGACAGCGCCGCCGCCCCGCCGGCGACCATCCGTTCGGCGATGGCGACGGGGTCCTCGCTCGATTCCCCGTCGGTCGTTGGACTCGTCGGTTTGACCTCCGCGATAATCGGAACCCGACCGTCACCCTCGGCGCGTTCGAGCGCGGCCTCGAACGAGCGCGCCTCGGCGCTGAGGCGCTCCGCGCTCCCACCACGCTCTCGGGCCGTCTCCAGTATCGATTGTATCTCTGGTGCGAACTCCTCGCTGGCGTCCATTACTGAACACTAATGAACAGAGATGTACAAAAGACTTCCGACAGCTGGCTACCAGCTACCACATAACGGGATACCCAGGATCTATAGAAGTATACGGTCCTTTCCCCACATAACCTGAGTAAGATCCAGAAAGTAGATGAAAACAACATTCAATACCGGAAAGACCTACAGATGAGGTATGTCTGTGATAGGATGTGACCACCCCATACCGCGACCATCCATTCCCTCCCGAGGTGTTCCGCGATGAGTTCCAGGGTGTCGGACGGCAGTGGCGTCCTCGGGCGGGTCCTCGATACCGTGCGACCCGGCTCCGAACCGACGTACGAGTGTGAGTACTGCGGCCTCTCCTACGAGTCCGAGCGGCTGAACTGCCCGGCGTGTGGCGGCCCGGTCGGCGAGCAGTAACACGCAAATTTTCAAGTCCCCCCACGGCCGAGGGGCAGGTATGGATGATACCGCCGGCATTTACGCCCGCAAGTCGACGTATCTAGACCAGTATGTCCAGCTCGGCAGCGCACAAGGGCGGATTATCTCCGTTTCTTTCCCCACGACGCCCGACGAGAACGCCGAGACGGCCCACGACTTGCTGGACCGTATCGAGTCGTACCTGCAGGGCAGCACGGACGAGCTCGATGATGTCGAAACCGCGCTCACTGTCCCGTCCGACCAGCGCGACGTGCTGGAACAGCTCCGGACGGTCCCCTACGGCGACCAGATAACAGTCGAGCAGCTGGTGCGGATGACCCCCGGCCTCGACACCGACGACGAGAGCGACCACACGCTCGTCCGGGAAGCCCTCGCCGGGAACCCTGCCCCACTATTGATTCCCGACCACCGCGTCCGTGACGGCCCGAGTGCCGCACCAGCACCCGTCGAACAAAAACTCCGCTCTGTCGAAGGCCTCTAGGGGAGCAGCCGTTCCGCGCCGACGCCCTCGTGGACCAGAAACTCCAGTGCGTTTACGAGATAGTGTGCGATAACGACCACCAGCAGGCTTCCCGAGAGGATGTACCCACCAGCGAGGACGAAACCCAGACCCCCGGTGACGGCGATACCGACACGGCCCTGTGCGCCGTGGCCCAACGCGAACAACACCGAAGAAACGATCGCAAGCGCCAGAGGGTGAATCCCGAAGCCGGCCGCGGGCACGCCGATGAGCGCTGCCCGAAAAAGCAGTTCCTCGACGATGGCGATAATCGGGAGAATAACCCCGAGAAGCAGCAGCCAGCCCGACACCGAGTCGGGCGCGAGCATCTCCCGGAGGGAGTCGTCGTAGGCTGCACCCACCGCGTCGGCGACGGTGGCGCTCAGTTCGTTTGCCGTCCACAACAGGACGCCAAAGAGGATACCGACCGCCACCGCGAACGCCCCCGTCCCGACGGCCGTATCAGTCAGTCCCAGCGCGGTCGCCGGAATCTCGTAGTACCACGCCCCGATGGCGACGACGGCTCCGAACAGCCCCTGTGTCAGCGCGACGTTCGCCAGCAATGCGCCGGTCGACAAGTCCCGTCGTGGGGCCGATGCCTGTGGTGCCGGTGGCTCTCCGGACTGTGCGGTCCCGTCCTCGGTGTCTATCCTGCCGGTGACAGTCATCGGCCCGGAGTCAGTCGCGGGCACGTCGGTTGCACCCGGCGTCGCGGCTGCGGGCTCGGTGTCTGGCTCCGGCGGGGCGTCCACGGTACTGCCCTCGTCAGCGTCTTCAGCCGTTGCTGTTGTGTCGGGCTCAGCGGGAAGGGCGGGTTGGTCGGAGACGGCGCGCTGTGAGAGGCGTGCAAGACCGAGTAAGAGCGCGAGTACGACGGCAGTGAGTCCGGTGAAGGGGACCCACCCGGGCACGGTTTACTGTGGGCTGGGGTTGCCCGAGCCGCGTCCAACGTCGTGCTCGAGGGCGGAGCCGGTGATTGACTTGAGCCGGGAGACCAGCGAGTCCTTATCGGTCTCGCCGGCCAGCGCGACTTCCAGCACTTCGCTGATGTGGCTGACCGGGATGATTTCGATCATCTCCTCGTAC
>CAZOQK010000260.1:0-2740 GCA_964581735.1 uncultured Halobacteriales archaeon
GTACCGGCCCGCCGACCTCCGACGACGGCCCCGCCGGTGCGTACAGGTAGTAGGGGTACTCGAAGCCAGCCCCAGGGTCGGCGGACACTTCGGTCACCTCGATGCCATCGACGGGCGTGACTCCCTCGCGCAGGGAGACGGTCGCCTCACCCTTCGCGAACCGACTGCCACCCGACGCGGGGTAGAGTTTGACCTCGAGACGGCGACGTTCTGTCAGGTACTGTTCTAGTTCGATTTCGTAGTCGTCGTAGGTTCCCGAGTCGACGTTGATGTCTGCGAGTTCTTCCCGGCTCTCTACGCCGACGACCCGGACCGTCGCGTCGACTGTCGTCTCGATGCGTCCGATGATAATGCTTTTTCCGCCGGTGGTCTGGTCTTCGAACTGTACCGCGCCGTCGGCTGCGGCAACAGTGCCGACGCCAGTGAGTGCTGCGATCCCCGAGACTGCACCCAGGAAAGCACGCCTGCTACTGTAAAACCGGTCGGCGTCGCCGTTCATCCGTCTCCCTCCACGGTGACTGTCGCCGTCTCGGTGGCTGACTTCCCGTTGCCGTCGACCACGCGGACCTCCACTGTGTACTCGCCGGCGTCGGCGAAGGTGTGTGTCGGCGTCGGCGTCGACCCCGTTTGGCCGTCGTCGAAGTCCCACGTCGTGACGGCGAGTTCACCGCCTGGCGCACGCGAGCCCGTGGCGTCGAACAAAATCGTCTCGCCTGCCGTCGGGCTCTCCGGGCTGTACGACAGCGTGGCCACCGGCGGGCTCGGGTTACCGACGTACCCACCCAGGGACGCCGTCTCCTCGCCGTCCAGCGCGCGCTGGTGGAACTCGACGAGGTCGTCGATGACCGGCCGTGGGTTGTGGCCGACCTTCTCGTAGATGCGAAACACTGTGCCGTCGATGCCCGCGTCCTCGTAGACCGACTTCGAGTACGGGAAGCGGTCCCGCTGCATGTTCTGGCCGTAGACATCGAGGGCTATCTCACGCTGTGCGTCGCTCCAGGAGTCGCCAAACGGAATCGTGTCGCTCCCGTCCAGTTCCCCCAGATAGAGGAACTGGTCGACCTCGGCGTAGGCCTCGCGGTCGAAGGGGTCGCCGGTTATCTCTGCCACGTCTGCGACCCCAATCTGGTAGTTCAGGGTGTGTCCCTTCGCCTCCTCGATTGGCAGCGTGGGCATGCCGTTGACCCCGCCGGCGGTGACGGCCGTGACCTTCTTTGGGTGGAGGACAGTAAAGCGGTGGGTGAACTGCCCCGAGGCCGAAAAGCCGTTGAGCAGGAGGCCGTCCTCAACGGGGTACCCCCGCTTGCGGAATCGACCTCGGGCGTCTTCGACCATCGCGAGCAACTGCAGGTCGACCCGCTCCAGCGGGCCGCTGTCGATGCGCATCGCCTCCGTGTCTAACTGGTGAATGTCGCGCCTGAACGACACCGGTTCGTCGCGCGGCCGGGGGAAGGCCGGTACCACGAACGGGACGAACAACTGGTCGCTGATGGCTCGCCCGCTGCCACCGTTCCAGTTCCCCTTGATTAGTTCGCGGGCGGCGTCCTTGTGGCGCTGGTAGTCGTCGGTGCTGGTTCCCGTGTTGTTCGTCTCGACCAACACCGGACCGCCACGCGCCTCGGGTGGCGCGGCGGGCGCGTAGAGAAAATACGGGTACTCGAACCCAGCCTCCGGGTCCGCCGGTACCTCCGTGACTTCGATGCCTGGCTCGACCGCCTCCGCGTTCGGAAACACCGTCGCGACGGCGCTGGCTATCTCGCGGCCGGTCTCGATGTCGTCTAAGTCGACCCGCAACTGCGTCGGCTCGTCGAAAGTCCGGGTCAGTTCTACCTCGACGTTCTGGTGTGTCCCGGCGTTGACGCGGACCTGCTTGCTGACATCCTCGCTGGGTGGTATCTCCAGTTGGAACTCCGCGTCGACCTCTGTCGTGACGCGCTTGACGACGACCGTCCTGCCGTCGATGGCCTGTGACTCGAAGGTGACACTGGCGTCGGGCGTCGGCCCGTCGCTGCGAGAGGGGTAGACGCCGGGCCCGTCCCCAGTGGCGGCTACCCGCTCTCGTATGCCGTCTCCTCGGCCTGCCAGTTCGCTCGGAGGCTCGCCATCTGGCACACGTTATCAGTCGGACTATCGATACTTAGTCCTTTACTCTGTAATGATACGGAGGCAACATAGATACTCCCGAAAATATAGTCTTCCGACTATCAGGTGGGCGGGTCGAAGGGTGGCCGAGCACCGCTCAGTCGCCCGCGGTCGCTTCGGATGTGATGCGACTCGGCGCCAACCCCTCGTCTAAGCCCATCGCCGCGTTTGTGGTTTGGATGCTCTCCTCCCGGTCGGCTTCGCCCAGCACGGCCCGAATCGCGTCGATGTTCTCCGGCACCACGTCGGATTCCTGATGGATGGCCTGGAACAGGTAGAGGTCCGACCCTTCCATCGACACCGATTCGCCCCAGATGCAGTTCTCCCAGATGTCCGCCCGCGGCCGGCCGGCGTCCTGTGCGAGTTCCTTGATTGCGCCGGCGCCGTCGAGGCCGAGCCACTCGGGGATGACGAAGGTGCGGGACTGTGATTCGAGCAGGTCACGGACCTCCTCGGCGTCCGGTTCGGCGTTGAGTTCGACGTTGATGGAGTGCATGTGCATCAGCGTCGCGGGCACCTTCAGCCCGAGCGTGTCGATGGTGAGGTCCGGGAAGACGGTGGTGACATCCGGGCCGTGGTGGGAGGGCAGGGAGACGGG
>CAZOQK010000261.1:0-2733 GCA_964581735.1 uncultured Halobacteriales archaeon
CTCCAGAACTACTGCATCATCGAGCGGTTTCTCATCGGAGTGCTGGAAGTGGAGGACTTCCGCGCCGAGGCCGAGCAGCTCGCGCCGGTCATCGACGAGACAGTCGCGGACCGACTGGACACCATCATCGACCGCGCGCCGGAGTGTCCGGACTGTTTCGACGCCGAGGAGGACGTGTGCGGACTGTTGGAACCGGAAGCCGACGCCGCCGACTGATGATTACCGACACGCTCGTCGAGACGTTCGGCCCGTTCCTGATTCCGGCGACGATGTTCGTCATCGGTGTCGTTGGCTACGGCGTCCTGATTTTGCTGACCCGCTATGGGCTGTTGCCGATTCGGGGCAACGGCGGGAACGACTGAGCCACTCGCCACCCCCGCGTGTGGTATGGCCGACGAGCCGATGACCGGATTTCCCGTCCCCGACACCGACGACCTTCCTGTGGATGTCTGTGAGCGAATCGAGGCCGAAACCGAGCGGGCTGGTTTCACGCCGAACGTCTTTTCGGCGTTCGCCTACCGGCCGGCACAGTTCCGGGCCTTCTTCGACTACTACGACGCGCTGGTCGAGGAGTCACCGCTCGCCCGCGAGGAACTCGAACTGATAATCGTGGCCGTCAGCGGAGCCAACAACTGTCTGTACTGTGTCGTCGCCCACGGCGCACTCCTGAGACTCTACAGCGAGGACCCACACCTCGCCGAGGAGGTGGCGACGAACTACCGGACTACGGACATCAGCGACGCCCATCGTGCGGTGTGTGATCCGGCGGTGACACTGACCGAGGACCCCGCGGCCGTCGAGCAAGCGGACATCGAGCGACTACAGGAACACGACTTCCCGCTCGAAGCGCTGTGGGACATCGGGGCAACGGCGGCGCTGTCCACTCTCTCGAACCGGATGGCACATCTCGCATGCGCCCAAACGAGGACTTTTAGACGCTGTGCCGGGAGCGGTTCGGGCCCAACAACTCATTATCACGCAGTGTGAGAGCGCACACACAGACAGATGGGACTGTCTCTCGGTGGTGGCAACGGCGATGCTCGCGGGTATGTCGGGCTGTCAGGACACGCTCAGCCGCACGGAAACCGAGGCTGCCGAAACAACCGATGACGGCGACATCGACATCGACCGGTTCGAACGCGACGGAAACCGGATTATCGTCACGGGGACGGCGCCAAGCGTCAGTCTCTGAGCCGGCTCAGACGGCGTGTTCTGGAATCTCCGCGTAGCGGTCAAGCAGCGTTCCGAGTACAAGGCCGTAGGTGAGGTGTCCAAGCACTGCGACGGCGACGAAGAGCGCGACGACGCCGACCCCGCCGCCGGGGAGGAACGCACCAATAAAGCCCGCACACCACAGCATCGAGAACGTCAGGCCACGGTACCGTCGTGGGTTCGACGGCGGAAGGAACGTGGCCACGATGAGAAACTGGATGGGCAGGAAGACGACGCCCCCGAAGACAAACAGGAGCCCTCCGACCACGACTGCCGGTTCGAACCCCAGCAGCGTGCCGAAGCTGCTGAGATCTACTAACCCGAACAGCGAGCCGATGTTCGCGAAGTTGGTCAGCGGTCCCGTCCGGAACTGGCCCAGGAATGCGGGTATCCCGACAAGGAAGGGAAGCATCGACACCAGCCCTACAGCCCCAGCAGCCATCGCCTGCACTACCAGTCGCGGGCCGACTTCTGCGTTCTCTGCGGCGCTCAACTCCTCGGAACCGACAGGCTCTGCGTCTGGGGTCTCACTCGACATTGGTCTCACAATCGGTAAGAGCTACCATGAGATAAACGTTTATTAACCATTATTATATGTTGCTGGGGCCGGTCGGTCGCGGTGACGATAGGCTTTTGATTTAGACGCATCTAAACACCGATATGCTGAGCGCGAAGACGGAGGATTACCTCAAGACGGTCTATGAGCTCCAGTCACGGGGGGAGGGGCCAGTGTCGACATCCTCGATTGCGGAAACGCTGGACGTAACACCGCCGACAGCCACCAGTATGATGGAGAAACTGGAGGACAGAGCGCTCGTCGAACGCGAGAAGTACAAGGGTGTGACACTGACCCGGGATGGGGAGACCGTCGCGCTGGAGATAATCCGCCATCATCGCCTCCTCGAGACGTATCTCGCGGAGCAACTAGGCTACGACTGGACGGAAGTCCACGACGAGGCGGACCGGCTCGAACACCACATCAGCGAGGAGTTCGAACGTCGCGTCGCCGACCTGCTCAACGACCCGGAAGTGGACCCCCACGGGGACCCGATTCCGACCGAAGCGCTTGATCCGGTCGAGGAGTTCGTCGGCGAGACGCTCGACCAGCACGCCGAGGGTGACAGCGTCGTCGTTGAGCGCGTGCGCGACCGTGACAGCGAGGAACTGACCTATCTCGAAGACGTTGGCATCACGCCGGGGACGACCCTCTCGGTGGAGGAAGTCGCACCCATTGGGATAGTGACTGTCCGGCTAGAGGGCGGCGACTCGGTGGCGCTTCCTGACGACATCGCGAGTGCGATTCGCGTCAGCGAGGTGGCCGAACCCAAGGATGCCAGCACTGCCGCATGACATCCTCCCCGGCGTGAACGGAGCGGGACTACGTCCCGCAAGCAGTCGGGCAAAGCCCGACGACGCCGGGGTTTCCTCCGTGGGAGTCTCAACCAGTCTACGACTCGCCGGGGGCAACATTCCCGCCACGGTGGACGGTACTCGGGTCTGTGCGCTGTTCTTTGGGACGGT
>CAZOQK010000262.1:0-2726 GCA_964581735.1 uncultured Halobacteriales archaeon
CAGATAGGCCGAGTCGTAGGTCCCGACAGTGATGTCCTCGACGCGCTGGGTGCCCCCGCCGAGTTGCCCGATGGGGCGGTCGAACTCCGCGGCCAGTTCCTCGCGCCACTGGGTCAGGAGGTCGACGGTGGGGACGACGACCAGCGTCGGGACGCCGAGCGCTTCCATCGCGGCGATGCCGATGACGGTCTTACCGCTCCCGGTCGGGAGTTCGAGGACGCCGCGTTCGGCAGGACCGCTCCCGACGTTTCCGTCCCTCCTTTGCCACGCGTCCAGGGCCGCCTGCTGGTACTTGCGGAGTCGGTACGACGAGGCGAGGCCAAGCGTCGGGTGGTCGAGGACGCGGTCGGTCACGTCGTGGTCCGCAGCCGCGAGTGCCGCACGCAGGGGTGCATACTGGTAGGCGGGCACACGGAAGGTTTCGGAACGGGGGTCGGCTTCGACGCCGGGGAGGGCGTCGGTGTCGAGGCAGCCGTCGCTCGCGAGGCGAACCGTTCCGTCCTCGAAGGTGAGTGTGACGGCGGTCACGGTCGTCCGGATATCGGTCGGCTAGGGGAATAACGGCTACGCCGAGCGGCTGCTGACGATAGCTTCGAACCTGCTGACGGTGCCGGCTTCGGCCTTCCCGAGGTCGTCGGTCGTGTGCTCAAAGGTCATTGACTCCCCCGACGCGACCGTCCGCTCGCTGTCGAGGCCGAGGTTCACCGAAACGAGCCCTCGTCCGTCGCTGTCGTAGAAGTTGTAGAACACGTCGGAGACAGTGACTGACCCCTCGCCGGTGTAGCGGAGCGTTCCGCCCAAGGAGAGTGTGTTATTGTCGTTTGGGTTCCCGCCGAGGTCGATGGCTTCGAACCCCTCGCTGTTGCGGAGTTCGCCTGAAACCGACCAGTCCGGCCGGCTCTCTACGCTGGTGTCGCTGTCGCCGCCACCCGAACAGCCTGCAAGCGTCGTGGAGATGGCCGCACTACCGATGAGGAACTGTCGTCGATGCATATCCTACGTGTCCCAGACATGATAATAAGTGTACTGCATGGTACAGTTATCACCCCTGGTACAGCGTTCCCAACCGTCACCCTAACGGGGACTGCCCACGTAGTGCCGGATGATGAGTGACGCCTCCGACGACGCCGTGGCCGACCGCGACTCCCGCGAGGGGGACGCCGAGGCGACGCCCTCCGCCGACGAGGATATCGAGGCACTCCGCCGGGAGGTCGAGGACAAGTACGATTTCGAGGATTTCGGGCCACAGGAGATGGCCGATATGAGCCAGAAAGAGTGGGAGGCGGCCTTCGACCCCGACACCTGGATCACCGGCGAGGAACTGCTCGACCGCGTCGAGGCCGACCTGAAAAACCGCGTCGCCAGCCGCGATGTCTTTGCCCGCGTCGAGCGCTTTGAGGACCTCCTTATCGCGTACTCCGACTCGGGGTATGCCGCCGTCTACGGCGACGGCTCCGTCGAGGGGTCGGGGACGGTGCTCCGTGATGTCAAACCCACCATCGCGCTGTGTTCGATGGATTCGTACGAGGTGCCAGAGATGCCCGAAGGCGAGGTGTTGCCACAGCCCCAGGAGGTTCCAGAAAGTTCCGACGCGCTGGGCAACACCGTCCTGCAGGTGGTCGCGGGGGCCCAACTGCTCGCCGGTGTGGTGTTGCTGGGTGCGTGGGCGCTGTATCTGACCGAGATCCTCTCGCCGCCGGGTGGCGTCGGCACGAACACCCTGAACCTCTGGCTGCTTTTCGTTGCCGGGCTCGGCTTCGCCGGTATCGGCCTGTTCCTGTTCGTGATGGTCGCGAACGCCCGTCTCTCAGATAAGTTCCGGGCCGAGGAGTTCCGGAACCGGTTGCGGGCGGTCGGCATCGACGACGACGAACGCCCGGAATTTCTGGACGACCTGGAGGGTGACCTCCCGGAGCGACTGCGGGCCGCGGAGGGTGCCGACGGGAAGTCCGCGACGGGGACGAGCGGGGAGGCGGAGGACGGTGGCGACCCGTCCACGACGTGAGGCGCCAACCGTCCGAACGACGGTGTATTCGGTGGGTTTATACAAAGCCAGTTCTGATACTCGAGTGGACATGAACAGGCGGATGTTTCTCAAAACAGCCGGCGGCGCTGCCGGTGGTGCCGCCGCGATGGGCGCCGGCACGGCCCCTGTCAGCGCGGCCTCCTCCGGGACCACCGAAGGCGGCGGCGGTGGCGGCGGCAAGCCGGACCTCGGCGGGTATCTCGACGGTGCGAACAACTTCAGCGGGTCCGTCGTCGATAAGACTGGCCAGGAGGAAGTCGTCGTCGATGTCGGTGCCGGGAGCGGGCTCGCCTTCGGTCCTGCGGCCGTCAAGGTCGACAACGGCGCGACGGTCGTCTGGGAGTGGACCGGCGAGGGGGGCTCGCATAACGTTGTCCACGAAGAGGGCACCTTCGAGTCCGGCTCCCCAGCCGGCTCCGGCCCCTACGAGTACACCTTTGAAGAGGATGGTATTTACAAATACTACTGTACGCCCCACAAGGGCAGCGGCATGAAAGGTGCCGTCGTCGTCGGGACGGACTACCCGACGAAGGCAGCCGGTGCCTCGACGCCACTCGAGCCCTCCCACATGGGGTCGAACATCCGTGAACACTACGTCGGGTTTGCCGTCGTCCTCGCGATTTCGATTTCGTTGGTCTTTACGTTCTTCCTGCTGAAGTACGGCGAATCCGCACACACCTCCGGGGGGAACAACTGATGG
>CAZOQK010000263.1:0-2718 GCA_964581735.1 uncultured Halobacteriales archaeon
AGGACGAGAAGTTCGGCGTCGTCGGCGCGCTCGCCCAGCTGGTCGACCGCGAGGGTATCGCCGACGATGACCTCCTCGTGATTGCGGGAGACAATCTCATCAGTTTCAACGTGGCTGAGTTCATCGACTTCTTCGAGGAGTCGGAGACGCCGACGCTCGCGGCCTACGATGTCGGTTCCCGGGAGAAGGCGACATCATACGGTGTCATCGATGTCGACGGTGACCGTGTGGTCGACTTTCAGGAAAAGCCGGACGACCCGCCGAGCACGCTGGTCTCTATCGCCTGTTATGCCTTCCCTGCTGAGAGTGTCCGGTTCGGGGAGTACCTCGATGGCGGCAACAACCCCGACGAACCGGGCTGGTTCATCCAGTGGCTCGTCGAAAACGGCGCAGTCAGTGCCTTCACGTTCGACGGCGCGTGGTACGACATCGGCACCCCCGAGAGTTACCTCGAAGCCGTCGCGTGGGCACTGGACGGGGACTCCATCGTCGACGATTCAGCCACCGTCGAGAACACGGCCATCGGCGAGAACGTCCACATCATGGCCGATGCAACGGTCCACGAGGCCGACATCGACGGCTCGCTCGTCTTCCCCGGTGCGACCGTCGCCGACTCGACAGTCCGGGACTCCATCATCGACAGCGAGGCCACGATTCACGATCTTGACCTCTCGGGGGCGCTCATCGGCTCGCACAGCCGCATCTCGAACGGGGAGTAGAACACAACAGCCGCTGGTTTTGACACAGTCGGTTCCCGGCCGTACAGACACCGGACACGGCCAAAGGAACCTTTTTGATTCTTCGGCTATTAATCACATGAACTACAATGGCACACGGTCAGGAGACACGCACCGCTGCGGGGCACATCGGCCGGCGTGGACTCCTCGGTATCGGTGCTTGGCTGCTAGTCGCCGGGTGGGGCGGGACGGCACTGTTCACCCGCGCCCCCGAACTGGCCCCGGCGGGACCGGCAATCGCGAGCGTTGGCCTCTGGCTGGTCCTGTTCGTGCTCGTCGCGGCGGTGGCGGTCACGCAGTGTCCGCGCCACGTCACGTTCAGCCGCCCGATTCTCGTCTGGGTGTCGCTCAACGTCGGTGCCTTCTGTTACACCGGCGCGGCATTTGCCGGCCTGCTCCCCGCGTCGCTCGCACAGTACGCCTACTGGCACATCTGGCTCGCAGTCGGCGTCGTCGGCTTCACGGCGACCGGAGTGTTGCTCCGCCGGGCGGGCGCCAGCGGGTCGGTGTACCTCGTCGCTGCCATCACCGAACTGTGGATGCTGGTCGCCGGACTGGTTTCCTTCGAGACGCTCGTCCCCGGTCTGTACCTGCTGGTCGCTGTTGTTCACCCGGTACCCCTCGCCATCGACGCTCTCGACTCCGGTTTCGGTGATTGGCCCACGATCGTTGCACAAGTCACCGTCTACACGACCACGATACTGGCTGTCATCCTCAGTTGAGTACCGTCAGCGGGTGCGTCGGCTCTCATGGCGGCTGAAGCCGTGGCGAAGTCGACTCGCCAGTTTCCGCGAGAACCGCCCTTCGTCGTCGCCGGCCACGACGCGGTCATGAACCAGGTCGCGTTTCCGTCTCACCGGGCGAGCGAACGGACCGGTGTCTGGGGGTTCGTCCAGTCGAGCGCACTCGGTGTCAATTCAGTGGTCGAAACCGATTACTCCGGGCGGAGCGACGCCGGGCAGGTCGTCGCTGGCTCTTGTCGCTGCCGGGTCGGCTGGGGCGTCGTGCTCTCGCGCGTGGAGTCGTGTCTGCCTGGCCGCGCTCACCCGAACAGCGCCGTCGCCAGTTCCCGCGCCAGTGCGACTCCTTCGGCGATCGGAACGGCCATGATCACGGCGTCGGACCCTTATTGACAGACGGCCGTCTCCGGGTCGCGGTCACGCGCACCCAGTACGACGAGATTCCGCCCCGCGTGGAGTACGAACTCACCGAGCGGAGCGAGGAACTGGCACAGCAACTCCGACACATAGCGGAAGGGCCCAGCGATCAGTAACTCACCGCCGCTCGCGGACGTGGTCGCTGGTGTCGACGTCGATGTCTAGGTGGTCGGTGCCCCGAATCCAGTTGAGGTAGCCCTGGAGACGGTCTGCTGCCCGCAGCGTCTCGACGGTGTCGTACGATTCCCGCAGTTCCTCGTTTGCAAACAGCGCGTGCACCTGCTTGTGACACGGTCGACAGAGGGTGACTGTCGGGCTGGTCGCCCGCTCTTCCGGTCGGAGGTGGTGTTCTTGGACGACCTGCGGGTCCTGGATGCGCTCGTCCGGAATCCGGCGCCGACACAGCGCACACGTCGTCGGCATTACCCGATTATTGGGACTCCGTCGGCTTGAGTGCTACTCCGATGTGTCGGTCCGCTCGACGTCGTGCCGGCCGAACCCGTAGCGCAACCGATTGACGAGTCGCCGGGAGAACCGCCCCTCGCCGTCACCGCTCGCCCGGGAGTTGAACCGCTCGGCCAGTGCCTGATAGATGAGCGGCAGGGGCACCTCCTGTTCGAGTGATTCCTGGACGGTCCACGTTCCAGTGGAGCCGCCCGAAACGTGGTCGGCAACGTCCCCCAAATCCGTGCCCTCCTCGCGGAACGCCTCTTCGCAGAGTTCCAGGAGCCACGAGCGGATGACGGCGCCGCTGTTCCAAGTGCGGGCAACGGCCTCCAAATCGAGGTCGTAGCGGCCCTCGTGGAGCAGTTCGAACCCCTCGC
>CAZOQK010000264.1:0-2716 GCA_964581735.1 uncultured Halobacteriales archaeon
CGGATGTCACCGGGTAGGCGAGCGAGGTAGCCGTCGATACCCAAGCCCTTGTACAGCAGATAGACGCCGAAGGCAGCGGCGATGGCACCGATGGCGAGTGCGGGGCTATCCGCGGCAAAGAGCAAGACCGGGAAGGCAAGCAGCGCCGCCCCGAGCGGGACCAGCACCGTCTTGCGGAGCTGTTCATCGGCGAGAAACTGCTTGAGCAGGTAGTACGTCGATTCGATATCGCGGGCCTGCCTGACGACAACGCGGTCGACGGCATCGACGGAAACCCGACTCTCGATGATGGGGACCAGCCGTTCGTCCTCGGCGCTGTCGACGACCACCACAGCCGAGTCGGGGTCGAGTTCGGCCAGGAGGTCATCGATTTGCCGGGCGACCTCGCGGTCGGCCGAGACCGTCTCGCCGGTCCCCGAGATAACCGCGACCGTCGAATCGTCGATATCGTCGGCGACCCGCAGTCCTTCGAGCAGGCAGTTGACGCGGCTGTCTTCGGGGTCGTCGACGCCGACGCTCGTCACCAGCGACTCGACGGCTGTCCGGCCGACGACGGGTGGCTCGGCACCCGGGAGGGGCGTACCGCGGTGGAGACAGACGACAAGCGTACTCACGGTTCGATGCAACAGGGGACGGAATAAAAATCCTCTCTACCGTTCAGTCGCCGGGCTCGCGCTCGCGGCCCGACTCAGAGCTGCTCAGTCCCGTCGTCGGTCACGACCGAATCGAGCAGGCGCGTCGGCGTCGCGTCGTAGGCGGGGTTGCCGGTATCGAACCCTTCTGCGGGTTCAAGCATCACTTCGCTCGCTGCACGGTGTTCGTTCTCGAATGCAAACCCCGTGTCGACGAGTTTGGCCGCCGACCCGATGGTCGTCACCGGAACCCCACAGTCGGCGGCCGTCGCCGCAATCGGATACGTGCCCACGCGGTTGTACAGCGTCTCCTCAACGATACAGTCCATTCCGACGACGACCCGGTCACAGTCGGGGAGATAGTACCCGCTCGCACTGTCGACCACAAGCGTCGTGTCGATGGCCTCGAACTCCGCGAGCCGGCGGGCCATCTTCCGGCCGAGATACCGGGGCCGGGCCTCGGTGACGTACACCGAAAACGTCGCGCCCGCTTCGACGGCCCGCGTGATGGCCGAGAGGACGGTCGTCGAGTAGTCGTGGACCAGCAACGTCTCCGCCTCCGAGAGCATCGGGGCGGCGTTCTCGGCGGCCCGGCGCTTGGCCGTCTCGATGCGGTCGACCACGTTGTTGATGGCGTCGAGCGTGACCTGTTGGGCCGCCTCGACGGTGTCGGCGTCGCTGTCCTCGACCGTCTCGACGATTTCGCGCTGGGTGTTGTGCAGCGAGGCGTGCGAGGGGTTGGCCCGGCGGAGCGCGCTGCTGTTTCGCTCTAACGTCCGGCGGTACTCTTCGACGGTCGGGAACTCCGATTCGGTGAGTTCCCGGAGCGCGCGCGCGGCCTTCACCGCGACGACCGAGGAACTGTGGGTCTGCATGTCCGCAATCTCCTCGGCAGTCTCGTCTATCATACCTGTCCAGTCGCCCCCGCCCAACTAAGTGCTTTCCCGTCTCTGTGTGGGAACGACGAGTTTCGGAACGGTGGTGTGTGCTGTTGACGACAGCAAGAAAGCCCCGACTGGCTACGCTCCTGCGGCTCGCTGCGGTGCTCACTTCGCCGGAGTTCGTGTAGCCAGTCGCCGGGAGAGCGCAGCTCTTCCGTAGCTCGCGGAGCTTCGCTCCGCTCACTCCTGGAAATCTTCGATTTTCTGCGACAGCGAGGCGCGCGACTGGAGCGGAGTGGGGCTTTCTTGCTGTTCTGAACAACTCCGCACCCACGTACACCACATCGTCGGGCCGAACAGCATTTATATAGGGGTGCGTTATGCAGTCGTAATGAGTGGGGACAGCACCGAGCGCGCCGTCTCCGAAGGGGCCGGCGTCGCCGTTCTGGTGCTCTTTACTGTCCTGGTCACTGCCTCGGTGGGTATCAACGTCCTCTTTCTGGACGACGACAGCGGCGGAATCCAGGCCAACTTCACCTTCGAGTACCGCGAAGACGGCGGCTTCCTCACTGTCACACACTCCGCCGGTGACGAACTCAACGGTAGCAAGCTCTACTTCGAGGGACCCGACGCCAACGCCACCTGGACCGAGTTAGCGGGCCGAAACAACTCCGTGACGGTCTCACAGGGTGATATCGTCCGGCTGAGCGACGGCAACGCCTACGGCCAGCGCATCGCACCCGAAGACACCATCGAGGTCGTCTACGTCGCCGACGGGAACCAAACGGTACTCAGTACGTGGAGCGGTGGCGGCGGAATCGGCGGCTAGCCCTTGATGTTACACACCGGGAACGTCCGGGCGACCCGGTCGCCGATACCGAGTGCGTCGGAGACGCGGACCACCTCATCGACATCCTTGTAAACGCCCGGCGCTTCCTCGGCCACCGTCGCGCCGCTCTGTGCCTTGACGTAGATGTGGTCCTGCTCGCGCAGGTCGTCCTGCACGTCCTCGCCCCAGTACTCCTGTTTGGCCTGGGTGCGACTCATCAGCCGGCCGGCGCCGTGGGCCGTCGAACCGAAGGTCTCAGACAGGGAGTTCTCGCCCCCGCGGAGGACGTAGCTCCCCGCGCCCATGCTGCCGGGGATAATGATGGGCTGGCCCACATCGCGGTAGGCCGCCGGCACCTCGGGGCGACCGGCGGG
>CAZOQK010000265.1:0-2672 GCA_964581735.1 uncultured Halobacteriales archaeon
TCGCGCCGGCGGACGTGGAGGCGGGCCTGCGAACCCTCGACGGGCGTCCTGCCGACCACCGTCGCCCACTGGGTTGCCTCCTACGAGGGGGCGCTGGCCCGCGATACGGCCCGCCTGCTCGATGCCTACGAACGGGTCAATCAGTCGCCGCTGGGCGGGGCTGCCTTTGGCGGGACCCCCTTTGACATCGACCGCGATCGGACCGCCGAACTGCTGGGCTTCGGTGGGCTGGTGGAGAACTCGATGGACGCCGCGGCCGCGCGTGACTTCCTTGTCGAAACCACCGCCGCGGCGGCGACGCTGGCGGCGACGCTGTCGGGCCTTGCGGAGGATATGGTCGTCTTCACCAACCGCGGGTTCGTCGGCCTCGATGACGACTACGCCTCGACCTCCTCGATCATGCCCCAAAAAAAGAACCCGGACACGCTGGAACTGGTCCGGGGCCGGACCGGCGACGCCACCGCCGGACTGGAAGGGTTACTGACGACGCTGAAGGGACTCCCGCGGGCGTACAACCGCGACCTCCAGCGCGCAGGCGGACACGCATACAGGGCCATCGACAGCGTGACCGAATCGGTCGCGGTCGCGGTCGGGGCCGTCGCCACCGCCGAGTGGCCCGCAGACGACCTCGAAGTCGCCGCAGCGGAGGGGTTCTCGACGGCGACTGGCGTGGCCGATCTACTCGCACAGTCCGGCGTGCCGTTCCGCACCGCCCACAAACTGGTCGCCGGCGCCGCCGACCGGAGCGACGACCCCAGCTTCGCTGACTTGGACGCCGCGTGTGAAACTGTCCTCGGGGAGTCGCTGACCGCGTACGTCCCCCGGGAGGACATCGAGGAGGCGCTCGACCCCGCTGAGAGCGTCGCGATGCGCGACTCACGTGGGGGCCCGGCACCCGACACGGTGGCCGCCCACCTCAACCGCGCGGTGGAGACGCTGGCCGAGGAAAGCGAGGCTGTCGAGGTGAGACGGGAGGCCATCGCGGCCGCGGCCCGTCGGCTGGAGACGGAGGTCGAGCGCTATGTCTGAGGGGCTGACACGCCACGGGCAGCCGGCACGCGGCGCAAACACCGGCTCTCGCCGCCGCCGACCGCTGTGGACACGACGACGGGCTCCGCGAGGGGACGAACTACCAGAAATCTGAATATATTGTTCGGAACGTGTCGAAAATGGACGACTCACACGCTTAGGAGTGTGTATGCGTTACCAATTACTTCTGATAAGTTCGAAGGTTTTAAGTCGATAGGCCGACCACGAACGGGTACAATGGCAGACTGTCCCGAGTGTGGGGGCGACGTGACCCTGCACGACGACCTCGAAATCGGAGAGATTGTCGACTGTTCCACCTGCGGTGCCGAACTCGAAGTCATCGACGACGGCCCCGTCGAACTCGACACGGCGCCCGAACTGGAAGAAGACTGGGGTGAGTGAGGTGCGCGAGACCCGCAAGAGCCACGGGCTGTCCCTGCCCACGGCGGCGCCGAGCGTTACGAGGCAGAGCGGGTCTCATCACGAGCGAGCGGTGAGCGACGCGAGCCGCGAAACAGGGACCGAGCCCGGATCACAGAAACAGACATGAACGTCGGAATCCTCTATTCGCGCATCCGCAAGGACGAGAAGTTGTTGCTCTCGGAGTTGCGCGAGCGCGATCACGATGTAACGAAGGTAGATGTCCGGAAACAGCGTTTTGACCTCGCCGAGCCACCGGCGGACTTCGAGGGCGTCGACATCCTCGTCGACCGCTGTCTGGCGACCTCACGCAGCCTCTATGCGACGGACTTTGCGGACGCCTACGGGATACCGGTCATCAACAGCGGCGAGACCGCCGAAGTCTGTGCCGACAAGGTCAAAAACAGCATCGCGCTCGAACAGGCCGGCGTGCCGACGCCGACCACCGAAGTCGCCTTCACCAAAGACGCCGCGATGGAGATTATCGAGGACTTCGGCTATCCGTGTGTCATCAAGCCGGTCATCGGCTCGTGGGGCCGCCTCATGGCGAAACTCGACTCCGAGTCCGCCGCCGAAGCCGTCCTCGAACATAAAGAAGTGCTCGGCCATTACGAGCACAAGGTGTTCTACATCCAGGAGTTCGTCGAGAAACCGGGGCGTGACATCCGCGTCCTGGCGACGGACGGCGAACCGGTCGCCGCGATGGTTCGTTCCTCGGACCACTGGCTGACAAACGCCGCGAAGGGTGCCGAGACCGCTGAGTTCAAACTCGACGACGAAGCGCGTCGCCTCACAGAGGAGGCAAGCAACGCCGTCGGCGGCGGTCTGCTCGGGGTTGACCTGATGGAGACGGGGGTCGACGAGAACGGGAATCCAACCGGTTACACCGTCCACGAAGTCAATCACAACGTCGAGTTCAAGGCGCTCAATGGCGTGACCGACATGAACGTGCCCGCCCGCGTCGTCGACTGGCTGGAAACGAAAGCCCAATCAGCGACCGATACGGAGGTGTCTTCATGACGTACAGTGCGAGCGTCGTCGGCGCAAGCGGCTTTACCGGCGGGGAACTGCTCCGTCTGCTCGACGGCCACCCTGAGTTCGAGCTTGTGCAGGCGACGAGTCGCTCGAAGGAGAACAAGACGGTCGGGCACGCACACCCGAACCTCCGCCACAGCGACCTCCGCTTTTCACACCCCGAGGACCTCAACTCGGTCGATGTGCTC
>CAZOQK010000266.1:0-1279 GCA_964581735.1 uncultured Halobacteriales archaeon
CGCGGGAGACACTAATGGGTGACATCGAACTATGAGTGCTGATAACGGATGGGAACCACAGACGCGGCTCGGCAAGAAGGTCGCCGACGGCGACATCGAGACGATGCAGGACGCATTGAACGCCGGGCTGCCCCTGAAGGAACCCGAGATCGTAGACCAGCTCGTCCCCGGACTCGAGGACGAAGTGCTTGACATCAACATGGTCCAGCGGATGACCGACTCCGGCCGCCGCGTGAAGTTCCGGTGTGTCGTCGTCGTGGGCAACCGCGACGGGCTGGTCGGCTACGCCGAGGGGCGTGACGACCAGGTCGGCGGTGCAATCCAGAAGGCCATCGAAATCGGCAAACTGAATCTCATCGACGTCTCCCGTGGCTGTGGCTCGTGGGAGTGTGGCTGTGGCCGTCCCCACACGGTCGCGCTGCGCTCGACGGGCAAGGCCGGGAGCGTCAAGGTCGAACTCCAGCCTGCCCCGCGCGGACTGGGTCTCGCGGGCGGGGAGACCGTCCGTAAGGTGCTCGAACTCGCCGGTATCGAGGACATCTGGACCCGCAGCAGCGGGAACACCCGGACGACAGTGAACTTCGCGAAGGCGACGTTCAACGCCCTGCAGCGCACCGCAGAAGCGCGCGTGCCACAGGAAACCTTCGAGAAGCGAGAGGTGATCGAGTAATGCGAGCGCTCGTCCAGATCCGCGGCAGCGTCAACATGAATCAGGACATCCAGGACACCCTGGAGATGCTCAATATCGAGCGGACCAACCACGCCACCCTCGTGCCCGAAAGCGAGGCCTACACCGGCATGGTGTCGAAGGTCAACGACTACGTCGCACACGGCGAGCCAAGCGTCGAGACGGTCGAACTGCTGCTGTCGACGCGGGCCGAGCCCGCCGAGGGCAGCGCCGACATCGACGACGAGTGGGTCACAAAGCACACCGATTACGATGACCTCTCGGCGCTCGCCGAGGCACTGGTCAACGACGAGACGAAGCTGCAGGACCAGGGTCTCTCACCGACGCTCCGTCTGCACCCGCCACGTGGCGGTCACGACGGCATCAAGCACCCGACCAAGGAGGGTGGCCAGCTCGGCAAACACGAGACAGAGGACATCGACGAACTTCTGGGGGCGATGCGATAATGACGAACAAAAAGAAGCGCCAGCGCGGGTCGCGTACCCACGGTGGCGGCACGCACAAGAACCGCCGCGGTGCCGGTCACCGCGGCGGCCGCGGCGCAGCGGGTCGTGACAAACACGAGTTCCACAACTACGAGCCGCTGGGCAA
>CAZOQK010000266.1:1289-2637 GCA_964581735.1 uncultured Halobacteriales archaeon
GGGCAAACACGGCTTCACCCGACCCGAAAAGGTCAAAGACGATGTCCTCACTATCGACGTGCAGAAACTCGACGAGGACGCCGCCTTGCTGGCCGCAGACGGCGTCGCCGAGGAGACCGACGGCGGCTACGCCCTCGACGCACGCGACGTGGTCGAGGATGGCCACGACGCCGACGCGGTGAAGATACTCGGCACCGGGCAGGTCCGCAACGAGTTGGCCGTGACCGCGGATGCCTTTTCTGCGAGCGCCCGCGAACAGCTCGAAGAGAACGGCGGCTCCGCCCAGCTCACCGAGCGCGCGGCGGAAGCCGAATCCGAAGAGGATACAGCGGACGAGACAGACGAAGACTAGCATGAGCTGGAAGGACACCGCCGAACCGGTACTCACCCGGATGCCGTCGGTCCGCCGCCCGCAGGGCCACGTTCCTTTCAAGCGGAAGCTGGGCTGGACGGTCGGTATTCTGGTGCTGTATTTTTTCCTGACCAACGTCTTCCTCTTTGGCCTGGGAAGCGGGGGCGGGGATGTCTTTGGCCGCTTCCGGTCGATTATCGCTGGCTCGCGAGGGACCGTCCTGCAGCTGGGTATCGGCCCCATCGTCACGGCAAGCATCGTCCTGCAACTGCTCGGCGGTGCCGACCTGCTCGGCCTCGACACGCAGAACAACCCCCGGGACCAGGTCCTCTATCAGGGCCTCCAGAAGTTCCTCGTCATCGTGATGTGTGTCCTGACGGGGCTGCCGATGGTCTTTGCCGGGAATTTCCTGCCGCCGAGTCCGGCGGTTGCACAGTCGCTGAATATCGGCCTGACCGGTGTCCAGTTCCTGCTGTTCGCCCAGATCTTCGCCGGTGGGATTCTCATCCTCTACATGGACGAGGTCATCAGCAAGTGGGGCGTCGGGAGCGGTATCGGGCTGTTCATTATCGCCGGCGTCTCACAGCGTCTCATCGGTGGGCTCGTCCAGGTGCCTGGGCTGAACGCCCCGCAGGGCACCTCCGCGGGGATTGTTCCGACGTGGATCGGTATCCTGCTGGGGAACCAGTCGGTGCCACCACTGTTGACGCCACAGGGTATCGAAGCCCTGCTGCTCGGCGTCGGCCAGGTGATTCCGATCCTGACGACCATCGGTATCTTTGTCGTGGTCGTCTACGCCGAGTCGGTGCGCGTCGAGATCCCGCTCTCGAACGCGCGGGTCAAGGGCGCGCGTGGTCGCTTCCCCGTGAAGCTCATCTACGCCAGCGTCCTGCCGATGATTCTCGTTCGCGCACTCCAGGCCAACATCCAGTTTTTGGGTCGTATCCTCAACGCCCAGCTGGCGAACATGCCCGGGTGGCTCGGTAGCTACTCGGG
>CAZOQK010000267.1:0-2635 GCA_964581735.1 uncultured Halobacteriales archaeon
AGAGAAAAGAGAGGGCGACGGCCATCGATCCGGTATTGACAATCCGGGCGACGCCGGGGATGTACTCGGCGCGGGACTCGATGGGTGCCATCACCCGCTCGAAGGTGGCGATGTTGGCGTCGATCCAGTGGTGGCGGGACTGGATTTCGACGGTATCAGGCAGGTCGAAATCGAGTGCCGTGACGCGGCGGATTCGGTCCCGGGCGTCACCCACATCGTCGGCGTAGGCCGCCCGCTCGTTGGCGGGCACGTCGATGTCCCCGGGGTCTGTGGCGGCTTTGGCGGCGTCGCCGACGGCGCTCCAGTCGACGGGACCGTCGCCGGACGCACCGGTGACCGCACGCACGCTTCGATAGATGCTCATTGCCAATATCAGGAGATGGCCGGTCAAATGTCTTCCCCCGCGGGGGTTCGGTTAGGACTCGTCGGTGTCCTCGGCATCCACGCCGACATCGATATCCGGCGGGTCGGCACCCCCGCCGAGCAGCTTCTTGACGACGATGGCGACGCCGATCAGAAAGACCAGTCCGAGGAGGAGGGGCAACACGCTACCCGACTCCTCGTCCCCGTCGTCGTCCTCGCCGGCCTCAACTTCGGCCTCGCCGCTGGCACTAAATGGTGCGTTAGCTGAGAACGATGCGTCGTCGAACTGCAGCTTCAAGAACGTGAACTCGGCCATGAAGGCCTGTTCGCCCACCTGACGTAAATCCGTTCCGCCAGTGGACTCGGTGGTGTTTATTTTAACAACAGAACGGTTTAGAACAACAAGAAAGCCCAGAGCGTCTGTCTCACGGTTCACTGCGTTCACCGTTCGACCAAACCGGGAGCCTCGCGTAGCTCGGCTCCCACGAGAATCTCTCGAACACAGTGAGCGAGACCCCATCAAACGAGCACTGCGAGTTTGACGGTGGCAAAGCAAGTCGGGGCTTTCTTCCTGGTCACAGTGGTGATTCCGGTCGCTCCGTGTTAGCTAAACACTACTGCAGGTTCCAGTCCGCCCGGCGCAGGCGTTCCGCGACCGGAGCTTTGAGGCCGACCCCACCCGATAGGCAGGTATGGAACAGGAACGACGCGCCTTCCTGGAGGAGTTGCTTGGGACCGCCAGTCCGTCGGGATTCGAAACAACCGGCCAGCGCGCCTGGGTCGACTACGTCGAGGGGTTCGCCGACGACGTGCGGACGGACGACTACGGCAACGCCGTCGCCGTCGTCGAGGGTGGCGACACCGAGGTCGCGCTCGCGGGCCACGGCGACGAAATCGGGTTCATGATCCGGGACATCGATGAGTCCGGCGCGATTCGGCTGACGCCCATCGGCGGCTCCGACCGCACCGTCTCGAAAGGGCAACATGTCCGGATTCACACCTCGTCGGGCCCGGTTCCCGGTGTCGTCGGCCAGACGGCAATCCACCTCCGGGACAGAGAGGACGATTCGGTCGAGAAAATCACCGAGCAACACGTCGATATCGGCGTCGAGGACAGGGACGAAGCGGAGGAACTGGTCGAGCGCGGCGACCCCATCACCTTCGACCAGACCGTCTCCGAACTCGAACGGAACCGGATTGCGGCCCGCGGGCTGGACAACCGCATCGGCATCTGGGCTGCCGCCGAGGGGCTTCGCCGCGCCGCCAAGGCAGACCCTGACGCGACGGTGTATGCCGTCTCGACAGTCCAGGAGGAACTCGGATTGCAGGGGGCGAAGATGGTCGGCTTCGACCTGGACCCCGACGCTGTCGTCGCGACGGACGTGACCCACGCCACGGACGCGCCGGGCACGCCCGGAAAGAAGTCGACCGGCGTCGAACTGGGCTCGGGCCCGGTCGTCTCCCGCGGGAGCGCGAACCACCCGAAGGTGGTTGAGGCAGTCCGAGCGGCCGCCGAGGAGGGCAACATCGACGTGCAGTTACAGGCCACGGGCAGCAGGACGGGGACGGACGCCGACGCCTTCTACACCTCCCGGGGCGGGATTCCGTCGCTGAATCTCGGGGTCCCGAACCGCTACATGCACACGCCCGTCGAGGTGCTCGACCTGAACGATTTGGACGCGACGGCGGACCTGCTTGCTGGATTTGCGCTCGCGGCCGATGAGTGGGCATTCAGCGTCGACATCTGAGGAGTCACGCTGGATAGGCGTTCAGTCCCAGGAGAAAGAGCATAAACAGCACCCCGGTGAGCAGGCCGATGCCGAGCGATTGCGGGATGAGTCCGGGGCCGAGGGCTGTGGTGACAACGAGTGCCGCGAGGAGCCCGGAGACACCGCCGACCACCCCGGCTTCACGGCTGTTCTCGATGGCAAGCAGTTCCGTCGCGGAACGCATACCTGATTGTTCCGTAACAGGACACGAAAACCTTGCGCACAGCGTCGTCGAGAGCCGGTACGTTTATGCTCCCGACACCGCCCCGTTGGTGTATGAGTGACCATGGGAATCGGCCGCTTGACGTACTTGAAGCATCGGTCGGAAAGAGCGTTACGGTCCATCTAAAAGGCGGCGAGGTGTACGAGGGGACACTCGCTGGCTACGACCAGCACATGAACCTCGTCGTCGAGGAGGCCAAAGACACAACGATTATACGCGGCGACAACGTCGTTTCCATCAACCCATGACTGGTGCAGGAACCCCGAGTCAGGGAAAAAAG